>NZ_PPXB01000003.1:0-381666 GCF_002909415.1 Arthrobacter glacialis
AGAGGCGCTTGGCAATCTTGATGATGAAGTTATCGGCGCCCTCATCGCTGCCGTCTTCTTCCTTGAGCAAGTTACCCGCCGTGATCAGCAAGATGATGCCGAAGATGTAGAACATCCAGGACCAAGTATTGATCAGTGCGGCACCAGCGAAGATGAAACCGGTCCGGGCAATCAGGGCAAAGACGATGCCGAACAGCAAAACCTTCTGCTGATCCTCACGAGGAACCTTGAAGCTGGCCATGATGACCAAGAAGACAAACAAGTTGTCAACACTCAAAGCCTTTTCGGTGATGTAACCGGCAAAGTACTCGCCACCCATCGTGGCACCGCCAAACACAAACACAGCGATACCGAAAACAACGGCCAAGCCAACATAGATAGAGGACCAAATGGCCGCTTCACGCAAGGTGGGAATATGCGCCTTGCGGATGTGGAAGAAATAGTCAAAGGCCAACAGGGCCAAAATGACCACAATGGTAATGCCCCAGATCAGGGGTGAAACAGTCATGAGGTTCTTTCGCTAGTTTCGTGTCGGCAGGTTCTGCCATATTCCTGGGAAAAATTTGAGCAATGCCCGGCCCCTGAGACCAGGGGTCGGGCATTCGCCGGTGATATGAAGGGCCTGAGCCGGAATTAGTTGTTGCCGCGCAGGATGGCCAGCAGGCGCAGGATCTCCACGTACAGCCACACAAGAGTCACTGTCAGGCCAAAGGCTGCTGTCCAGGAGTACTTGGCGGGCAGCCCGCGCTGCACACCCTGCTCAATGGAGGTGAAGTCCACAATCAGTGAGAACGCGGCCAAGCCGATGGCCAGCAGGCCAATGACCACACCAAAGGGGATGTTGGTGCCGGGGATGTCCATGCCATTGATACCCCAGGGGGTGGTGGTGACATTGAAGATCATGAGGAAGAAGTTCACCAGCGAGAACAGCGCGTAGCCGGCCAAGGCGATGATGAAGAAACGTGTCATCTTGGGGGTGGCTCGGACCTTGGCGTTGCGGAAAAGCACCAGGGTCACAATGAACACGCTCAGCGTGCCCAGCAGGGCCTGGACCACGATGCCCGGGAAGCTCTGTTCCAGCAGCCCGGACAGGCCACCGAGGAACATGCCCTCAAACAAGGCATAGCCCAGAATCAGCGCCGGTGACGGCTCCTTCTTGAAGGAGTTCACCAGGCCCAGGACCAGGCCAATGATCATGCCCGGCCACATGAGGATGGGAACCATCCAGCCAAGGGCTGCACCAACCAGCACCAGGCCCAAGGTGAAGACAGTCTTCATGATGACGTCGTCGTAGGTCATGCGGCCTGTCTGCGCAGCATTCGCAGAGGGCTTGCTGTACATGTCCTGCAACTGCGCGGCGGAGAACTGTTTCTGGGCGGCCAGGGTGTCAGCTCCACCATTGGCGTAGCCGCGTTGTCCAGCAGGCGCGTCCTTGAAGTTCTTGTTGTTGGCAAAAACCGGATTTCCACCAAGTGCCATGGTTCTGTTTCCTTAGAAATGAGGGGCAAAATGTTTTATTCGGTACTTAGTATTACGTTCAAACTACCGTTTTTGTTCCCTGATACCTCAGGAAACCACCGTGCACGGCGTGGTGTGTAGGTACCCCAGGTCGGACTCGAACCGACACTGAACAGATTTTAAGTCTGGTGCCTCTGCCATTGGGCTACTGGGGCGTAGCTGGCTTGGTTCTCCAGCTGTTAACAACATTACTGGATGGTTGGCCCGCGACTGAAACTGGCATCTAAAGGGCGTTGAATGGCTCCGAATACTTGAACTGTCCATGCAAACCGGGCTTGTGCGCAGCCAGGGGCAGTGCCATGAAATGCGATCCCCACGAAGGGTCCGGTGAGGTGATGCCCATGGAGTCCGCCGGCACAAACCCAAAACGGGGGTAATAGTCGGTGCTGCCCAGCAGAACAAGGGTCGACTCCCCCATTTTGTTGGCCTGCTCAATGGTGGCGTTCATCAGGGCCGAGCCCACACCTTGATTCTGGTACTCCGGCTGCACGGCAATCGGCCCCAGTCCCAGCGATTTCTCGGCACCAATCCAGCCGCGGGTGGTGATCACATGGCCCAGGATTTCCCCGCGATCGGACTCCGCCACCAGCGACAACTCAGGAATGTACTCGCGCGAGGCAAAGAGTTCTCGGAGCAGCTTGGCCTCCACGGGTTCGGGAAAGGCAGCCTTCACCACAGCCAAAATTTCTGGCCTGTCCCCAGCATGCTCGCGTCTGATGATCATAGAAGCAGTCTAGTGCCTGCACCTGTTCGCAAACCGAGAGGCCGTAGGCTCCGCCGCAGTTTGGATGGGATCCACTGGGGAAAGTACGACGGCGGCCCTCCCGCAAGTGGGGAGGGCCGCCGTCGTGCTTGAAACAAAAGGGCTAACTACTTCGAAGCAGTTGCTTCTTCCTTGGCTACCGGAGCATCCGCCTTGGCGGGCTCGGCTGCCGGGGCAGCCTCGACCGGCTTGGCAGCAGGCTTCGGAGCCGGGGTAGCTGCAGTGACGAACGCGCGGCGCGGGTTGTCCAGGAATTCCAGCTGGGCCAAGTCGCGGCCAGCGAAGAAGGCAACGAACCAGTCCATGATGACGCGGAACTTGCGCTCGAACGTGGGCATGGCCAGGCCGTGGTAACCGCGGTGCATCAACCAGGCCAACGGACCCTTGAGCTGGATGCCCATAACCTTGGCAACACCCTTCCACTCGCCGAAGCCGGCAACAGCGCCCAGGTTCTTGTGCTTGTAGCCGGTCAACGGCTTGTTGAAGCGGCTGGCCCACAAGTTCTTGGCCAGGCGCTTGGCCTGACGCAGGGCGTGCTGGGCGTTGGGGACACAGGTACCGTCGGGCAGGCCGCCGGTAACGTCCGGCACGGCTGCAACGTCGCCGGCAGCCCAGGCGTTCGGGATGACACCGAATTCGCCGTTGATCTGCAGGTTGACGTTGACCGAAACGCGGCCGCGGGGCTCGATCGGGAAGTCGGTGGAGCGGACCATGGGGTTGGCCATGACGCCGGCCGTCCAGATGAGGGTGTCAGCGTCAAATTCCTGCGCAACGGACTTGTCCGGGAGGTTGATGAGCTTGATGTTGTTGTTCTCTGCGTTGTCCAAGGACGTGTTCAGCAGAACTTCAACGCCGCGGCTGCGCAAGTGCTCCACAACCCACAGTGCCTGCTTCTCGGTGACCTCGGGCATGATGCGGCCCATGGCTTCGACGAGCACGAAGCGCAGTTCGGACTGCTCAACGCGGTTGTTGAGCTTGACGGCCGCGCGGGCCATGTCCTCGAGCTCGGCGATGGTTTCGATGCCGGCGAAGCCGCCACCGACCACAACGAACGTCAGGTGACGCTTGCGCAGCTCGGGATCAGCTTCCGTGGAGGCCAGCTCAATGAGGGAGAGAACCTGGTTGCGCAGGGCAACAGCCTCTTCAATGGTCTTCAAGCCGATACCGGCCTCGGCCAAGCCCTTGATGGGGAAGGTGCGGGTTACGGCACCGGCTGCGATAACCACGTCGTGGTAGGGCAGCTCGATGGGGGCGCCACCGTCAACCGGGGCAATGACTGCCGTGCGGTTCTCGTGGTCAATGTTGGTCACGGAGCCCTGGATGAGTTCGGTGTCCTTCAGGTGCATGCGGTGGGAGACAACCGCGTGGCGGGCCTCAATGTTGCCGCCGGCCACCTCGGGCAGGAACGGCTGGTACGTCATGTAGGGCAGCGGATCGACGAGGGTGACAATGCCACCGGACTTCGCGATCTTCTTCTGCAGTTTAAGCGCCGTGTAAAAGCCGACGTAGCCGCCGCCAACTACGAGGACGCGCGGTCGTGCTGAAAAGGTGGGTGTGATTGCCATATGACCATGATACCGCTCTTTGTGAAAATATTCACTAGCCTATTACACGACGACGTAACGGGCTTGCGCGGTCTCGTCGAGTATGTGCCACTCCGCCTGCCGAAAGGGCAGTAGTTGTTGATGTTCGGCGCAAACATCAACAACTACTGCCCGTTCGGCAGGCGGTGGGGATCAGTGTTTGTGGCCCACTCGTTGCGGCGGGGCCTCGTGGCTGGTGTGGGCACCCCAGGATCCTTCCGAATCCTCATCGGCTCCGTCAGCGCCGTCGGACGCCAGCAACCTGCGCCGGGCCAGCACCAGGTGGGTGCCCCCTGCCACCACAATCACCGCGAACAATCCCAACGAACCCAGGACCAAGGCCCGTGGCCCTGCACTTGAAAGTTCCGCGACAGGGATGGCCACAGGGGCGGCATGTTCGGACAACGTCGCCTTGGGCTGGGGCACGCTCGTGGCCGGCTGGCCGTTGGTGGGCGGCACCACCTCCCCGCGGCGGTGCACGCGAATCCATTCCGCAATGCTGCCCAGCGGGTTCACTTGCACCACGGGGACATCTGCGCTCAGGGCAGCAGCCGCGTCGAGAATCCCATAGCCGTAGATGGCATTGGGCAGCCCCTCCCCCTTGGGCTTGGCGGTGGAGATGATGCGGTTGATGACCTGGGCGGCGGACATGTCCGGGTATTTGGACCTGATCAGGGCAGCCACGCCGGAGACGATGGGCGCGGCGCCGCTGGTGCCGTTCCACTGTGCATAGCCACCCCCGGGCAGTCCGCCCACCAGGTCCTCAGCCGGGGCGCTGACACCAATACTGATGCCTTGTGAGGAGGAATCAACACTGGCTGTGCCGTCCTTGTCCAAGCCACCCACGGCCAAGATGCCCGGAATCGTGGCGGGAGCACCCACCTGTTCGCTGCCGGATTTACGGTTTCCCGCCGCCGCCACAATGACAACATCCTTGGCTTCTGCGTACGCAAACGCGTCGTCCCAGCTTTGCGGCCAGGCTGTTGAGGTGCTGCCCAGGGACATGTTGATAACCTTGGCGCCTTGATCCACGGCCCACTTCACCGCTGCCGGGATCTGATCGTCAATGTTCTTCCCCGAGGGGTTCTCGCTGCCCAGCCACACAGAAACACTGAGGAGCTCAGCCTTGGGGGCCACGCCTATGACGCCGTCGGGGCCTGCCCCCACCGTCTCCTTGGCAGGTGCCGTGCTGCTGGGACCGGCCGTTTTTGTGGGCTTGGCTGTGGGGGTGCTGGAGCTGTGTCCGCGCCCTGCCAGCATGGTTGCCACGAGTGTGCCGTGTTCGGGCTCGGCACCCACACCCTTGGTGCCGTCGGCGGATCCAGCCCCGGACATGTCGGTGCCGCCCACCACGGCGCCGGCCAGGTCCTTGTGGGACTTGTCGATGCCGCTGTCGATGATGGCGATTTTCACGCCTTCACCCTGGGTTTTCTCCCAAGCATTCTCGATCCCGGACTGCTCCAACCAGTACTGCCGGTTGCGGATGTCATCGGCCGATGCTGCCGGGGCCGCCACCAACGCCAAGGTGCCGGCCAGGGCAAGCGTCATGAACGCGGCAGCAAGGGTCCGCTTCCGTGGCGCTAACTCCATGAATGCTCGTTTCCGGTGGGGGGCGGGCTCAGTTTTTAGCCGCACCCAGGGCAATTCCGTCAAGAATATCGTGTTCGCTGGTGGTTACCGATTCCAGTCTCCCACCGTTGAGCCGGGCCACGCGGCGCAGCACCGTGCGCCAAATCAGCGCGCCGGCACCAATGACGTCCACCCGGCCAGGGTGCATGAACCCAAGTTCGGCCCGCTGGGCGCGTGTCATGGCCAGCAGCTGCGAGGCAGCGGCGTCGATCTTTTCCAGAGGCACGACGGCGGCATGAATCACCTCGCTCTGGTAGCTCGCCAACCCGAGTGCGTGGGCTGTGATGGTGGTGATGGACCCTGCCACACCCACCACCTCATCGACCGCGTCGAGTGTGACCGCGGCGAAGACTTCGTCAAGCTTTTCTTCAATGGCAGCGTGTGCGGCCGCAATTTCGGCAGCCGTGGGAGGGTCGCTTTGCAGGTACCTTTCGGTGAACCGCACGCAACCCATGTTGGCGCTCAGTGCACCACTGACACCTTCTGAGTTGCCAATGACAAACTCGGTGCTGCCACCGCCCAGGTCCACCACAAGAATGTTGCGGTTTGCCACGGCGGGCAGCACGCTGACTGCCCCGGCGAATGACAAGCCGGCTTCCTCGGCGCCGCTGACAACCTCAGGGGCCACACCCAGCCGGGCCTGGATCCCGGCCGTAAAAATGTCCTTGTTGCCGGCGTCGCGCGTGGCGCTGGTGGCAACAAAACGCACCCGTTCCACGCCATGGGCGGCAATCAAGGCGGCATAGTCCTGGGTTGCCGCGAAGGTCCGCTCCAGTGCGTCCTCGGCAAGCATGCCTGTCACATCCACGCCCTGCCCCAGCCGGACCACGCGCATTTCACGGTGCACATCCTGGAGCACCGCTCCCCCGTGGTTGTCCGGGACAACGTCGGCAATGAGCAGGCGGATGGAGTTGGTTCCGCAGTCAATGGCGGCAACACGCATGGAAAAGCCTTTCAGGTGGTGTTACACAGCGGGTGGCGGTGGTTACTTCTCGGTGTTGGCGGAATCCGAGGTGGAGTCAGCGTTTCCGGCGGCTTCGGCCTTGAGCTGGTTCAGGTGCTTGACGTGCCGGCTCAGGTCCTTGTTCGGCACGGGCGCCTGGTTGTCCCAGGCCCCTTCGCAGTAGCAGCGCTCGGCGGTCCACCATTCGGCCACGGCGGCAAGGGCCTCGTCACCTAGCGGGTTGACCCCGGGACCGGCCGCCAGTGCGTGGCCAATCAAAACGTGCAGGCACTTGACGCGGGTGGGCATGCCGCCGGCGGAAATTCCCGCGGTCTCCGGAACGGGACCGGTGCCGGCGCGTTCACCAATGGCTTCGCGGGCGGCAATGTAGGCCTCATGGGCGTGCTGGTAGGCAGCTGCCAGTTCCGTGTCAACAGCCAGCCTGTCCGTCATCTCATTCATCAGCCCTGCTGCTTCCAGACGGGAGGCTGCGGCCGTGAGAACAGGGTGGGTGAGGTAATACGTGGTGGGGAACGGGATGCCGTTGCTCAGCCGCGGGGCCGTGGCAGCAACCAGCGGATTGCCGCACACGCAGCGGGCCGGAATCTCCACGACGTCGCGCACGGGCCTGTTGAGCTGGCGGCTGAGGGTGTCCAGGTCCAGCGCAGTGGGGACTCGCCCGTCCGTGGCGGAGCTTTCTGTTGCGGGCACGAGGGGGCCTTTCATGGAACTGAAGTATTGCTGGCGGCTGTGATTCTCACCTGCGCGCCGAACGTCTTGGCATGGCTGTGGGGTTCAACCAGCCATTTTAGCGTGGATGAGCCCACGCCATGAATCTGGCTGGCGGACTACGGCGCCGGCGCGGGCGCCGGTGCCGGTGCTGGGACTGGGGCCGGGGCCGGGGCTGGGGGTTCCGCGGCGGGAGCTTGCACTTCCGCGGACTTTTTCACAGCTCCCCACAGCGCGTCCACCCACGGTTCAACGGTGATTTCCGTGGCCTTCTTGGCGGTTGTGGCTTGCGCGGCAGCGGCCTTGGCGGCATCCACGGAATCCTCAGCGCCAACAACACCATTGGCACCGTAAACCCAGTATCCGGTCTCGCCCGGCATGAGCATGCTGACCCTGTCCCGGGCCTGCTGCTTGATATAGGCGGGGTCGTCCCAGCGCAGCAATTCCGCACTGTAGGCGCTCTGCTGGGCTTCCTTGGCAGCAATATCGTCGCGCAGTGCAGATATCTCAGCCCTTTGCTGCATGTAGGTGTGCACATTGGGGGCCAGGAGCAAGGTCACAACACCCATGGTCAGGCCCAACACCAAAAGTCGGCCCGAGAATCTGCGGGCAGGCACCGGACTGTTGCCGGCGGTGTGGATGACACCGTCCTGGCGGCTTCGACTGGTCGGCGCTGAGGCACGTTGGCGGGCTTGGGGCTCACGTGGCTGGGGGGCACCCGTGGCGGGAGTGGCGCCGGGGCCAGCCTCCGGCGTCGTACTGGACGCTGAAGCTGAGGGAACCTTCTTGGACTCCGGGGCATCACCCATGCCGGCTGTGAACTGCGCTTTAGGCACTGAGGGCCGTCGCGTGGCCATGCTTCTCCTAAAAACCTTGCCCGAAAAAATCAACTGCTGCTGCCCAGTCTATGCGCTCGGGATAACCGATCCGGGAAGCCACCGCGTCTGGGTATCGGATCCTGCCCTGGATACAGCAAAGCCGCGGTGGCTGGCCAAGGCAGGTGTTCCTTGGCTTGGCCAGCCACCGCGGCCGGAGCAGCTATTTAGCCCTTGAAACGCGGGAACGCGCTGCGGCCTGCGTAGCGTGCTGCATCATCGAGTTCTTCTTCGATGCGCAGGAGCTGGTTGTACTTGGCAACGCGCTCGGAGCGGGCCGGGGCACCTGTCTTGATCTGACCGGCGTTGGTGGCAACGCAGATGTCAGCAATGGTGGTGTCTTCGGTTTCGCCTGAGCGGTGCGAGGTGATGGTGGTGTAGCCGGCACGCTGGGCCATGGACACGGCGTCCAAGGTTTCAGTCAAGGAACCGATCTGGTTGACCTTTACCAGGAGCGAGTTAGCTGTCTTGGTCTCGATGCCGCGGGAGAGGCGCTCGGGGTTGGTGACGAACAAGTCATCGCCAACAATCTGCACCTTGTCGCCGATGGCGTCGGTCAGGGTCTTCCAGCCTTCCCAGTCATCTTCATCCAGGGGATCCTCGATGGAAACGAGCGGGTAGTCAGCAACGAGTTCAGCGTAGTAGGCGCTCATCTCGGCGGCCGTCAGGGCCTTGCCCTCGAACTGGTAGGCACCGTCCTTGAAGAATTCGGAGGAGGCAACGTCCAAGGCCAGGCCAATGTCCGTTCCTGCTTCGTAGCCTGCGCGCTTGATCGCTTCCAGGATCAAGTCAAGGGCCGCACGGTTGGAGGGCAGGTTCGGCGCGAAGCCGCCCTCGTCGCCCAAGCCGGTGGAGAGGCCCTTTTCCTGCAGAACAGCCTTGAGGTTGTGGTAAACCTCAACACCCCAGCGCAGGCCCTCGGAGAACGTTGCTGCACCCAGGGGCACAATCATGAATTCCTGGATGTCCACATCGGAGTCGGCGTGTGAGCCGCCGTTGAGGATGTTCATCAACGGAACGGGCAATACGTGCGCGTTGGGGCCGCCCAGGTAGCGGTACAGCGGCAGGCCGGCGGACTCGGCTGCGGCGCTTGCCACGGCCAGGGAAACACCCAAGATGGCGTTGGCGCCGAGCTTGCCCTTGTTGTCGGTGCCGTCCAGCTCCAACATCATGGAGTCGATCAGGCGCTGATCGGTTGCGTCGATGCCCTCAAGTTCCGGGGCGATGACTTCCAAAACAGCCTCGACTGCCTGAAGAACACCCTTGCCCTGGTAACGGCCCTTGTCGCCGTCGCGGAGCTCCACAGCCTCAAAGGCACCCGTGGATGCACCGGAGGGAACACCGGCACGGCCCATGGCGCCGTCGGTGAGGAGAACCTCTACCTCGACTGTGGGGTTTCCACGGGAATCCAAAATTTCGCGTGCATGAATGGCTTCAATAAGTGCCACGTGTTGCTCCTAAAAGTCAGCTTTTTACAGTAACGGTTCGACCACGCTGTCGCCTCAATCGTAACCGACGGCGTGACGGGGCACTCTTTGCTACGCTCAGGGCGGCATTGTGGCGGCCAATTTGCCGCACTTCGCGCTGCATGCTCGTGGAAGTCTGAACTTATGCGTAGAACTCAGCGCGAGTTCAGCGCATGGACACTTATGCGGAGAACTCAGCGCGGGTTCAGCGCATAAGTTCAGGGGAGGCAGGGACGCGGGCTAGTTTTCCGCCTGAAAAGAGAGCACGGCAAGGCGCAGGGCACGTTCCGCGTCCAGTCCACGTTCCTGGGCTGCCTGTACGACGCCGAACAGCACCTTCCCGAGCTCGTCCTCAGTTTCGACGTGCTCAGCCAGATGAACGGCCGGTGGCACGGCACCAAGTCCCGCCCGCGCAGCCCGCTCCAGCGACTTCTGCGCCATGGCCAGTGCCGGCAACGACCGCGGAATCCCCGCGAACGGGCTGTCGGGTTGAGCAATCCCGACCACCGGAATTGCCAGCTCCTCAGCGGCCCGTTCTTCGGCCTTGACGCGCTCCCAGCTTGCCTCAATTTCCTCGATGGTGGCTGGAAAACTTGACTGCAGGGTGCCGTCTGGGTGGAAGACGTGGGGGCTGCGCCGGATCATTTTGTCACTGAGCCCACGGGCGACGTCTGCCACGTCGAATTGGCCCGACTCCTGGGCCAGCCGGGCATGGAGGACCACCTGCAACAAGATGTCCCCTAATTCACCGGATATTTGATCACTGTGGCCCGTTTCAATGGCCTCGATGAGCTCATACGATTCCTCCAGCAAGTATGTGGTGAGGGAATCGTGGGTCAGCGCGCCGGTCCAGGGGCAATGCTCGCGCAGGGCCGCAACAACGCCAACAAGGCGGGCCATTTCCAGCTGTGTGGAAGCGGCCCGCCTGTCAGCAGCAGGAACGGAATTAGTCGTCAATCTCGTCATCGTACGCTTCGAAGCCCTCGGACCCGTCGAAGCCCTCAAAGTCGTCGGAGTCCTCAAAGTCCTCCATCTCATCCATGGCGTCCTCGAAGTGCTCAATGATGAAGTCCGCCAGGTGCTCGCGGGCTTCAATGGGCAGGAACGTTGCGTGCACGGCGTTCAAGGTCAGCTCCAGCACCGTGTCCAGGCCGTAGCCAAAGGTTTCCACGAGCAGCCCAAATTCCTGGGTCAGCGTGGTGCCGCTCATGAGCCGGTTGTCGGTGTTGACGGTGATGTTGAAGCCAAGCTGGTGCAGCAGGTCGATGGGGTGTTCGGCGATGGTGGTGCCAAAGGCCGCAATGGCGCCTGTTTGCAGGTTCGAGGACGGGCACAGCTCGAGCGGGATCTGACGGTCGCGTACCCACTGGGCCAAGTCACCCAAGGTGACGGTGCCGACGTCGTGCCCGTCCTCCTCCTGCACGTCCAGGTGGATGTCCTCGGCAATGCGCACACCATGGCCTAGGCGCAGGGCGCGGCCGTGGACCAGTGCGTCTTGGATGCTGTCCAGTCCGGCGCCCTCACCGGCGTGGACGGTGGCGGGGAAGTTGTTCTCGGCCAAATAGGTGAAGGCCTCGGCGAAGCGGGACGGCAGGAAGCCGTCCTCGGCCCCGGCAATGTCGAAGCCCACCACGCCGTTGTCACGGTGGCGGACGGCCAGCTGGGCGATTTCGGCGCCGCGGTCGGCGTGGCGCATGGCTGTGACGATCTGGCCCACCTCAATGTAGCCACCCGCCCCGTCCACAGCGTCCATGCCTTCTTCAAGGCCCAGTTGCACGGCCTCAACAGCCTCATCAAGGCTCAGCCCTGCGCGGAGGTGCTGCTCCGGCGCCCAGCGTACTTCACCGTAGACAACACCGTCCTCGGCCAGGTCCTCAACAAATTCACGGGCGACCCGCACCAGGGCCGAGTGCGTCTGCATGAGTGCAACGGTGTGTTCAAAGGTCTCCAGGTAGCTCACCAGGGAACCTGAGCTGGCTTGCTCCACAAACCAGCTGCGCAATTCTTCGGGGTCGGTGGTGGGCAGTACATGGCTGTTCGCAGCCGCCAACTCAATGATGGTCTCTGGGCGCAGACCGCCGTCCAGATGATCGTGCAGGGATACCTTTGGCAAGGATTTCAGGTCCACAACGGGGATGGACTGGGCTGCTTGCTCTGAAGTTGAGTTAGTCACAATCCCCACTCTAGGGATGAGAGGGGCGCTGCGCTAGTTGGTGCCGGCGCGGGGTGCGCGGGCCGTTGCGGGCACCGGGATGTCATTGCCGGATAGATGGGGCAGCAGCGGAACCGCAGCCGCAGCCCGCCCCGGCGCCTGCGGCAAGGTTCCTCGCGCCTGCGGCAAGGGTTCCTGGTACGTTTCACTGCTGTCAGTTGGAGCGTCAGGCGCGGCGCCAGTTTCCAGTTCTGCCGGGCGCGATTCCGCTGCAAGCTGAGCTGGCACCTCCGGGTGGGCCGCCTGGAATCGAGCCTGGACTTGAGCCTGGGTCTGGGCCACAAGCTGGGCGTTGGCGGCCGCCTCGGCCTGGACCTGATCTGCGTGCTGGGCCGCTGCCAGGCCGGGCTCGGGCCGGGGCGCCAATTTTCCGCGCTTCTCCAAAAAGTGGTGCAGATACTTCATGGCATGATCCACCACAAAGCCAATGACAATGGCAAAGGTGATGGCGATGGCCACACCCAGCAGGGGGTTGTCATGGACCCAGCGTCCGGCAAAGGTACCCACGGCAACCGAGTAGCCAGCCCACGTCACCACGGCAATGCCGTCCAGCAGCACGAAGCGGCGCCACGGGAACCAGGTAGCCCCGGCGGTGAAGTTCACGGCAATTCTGCCCACAGGAATATAGCGGGCAGTAAAGATCAAAATGGCTCCGCGTTTTTCCAGCTCCTTGCCAGCCCAGGCAAATGCCTTGGCTCCACGCGGGCGGCGCATCCAATTAAAGCGGGTGGTGCCGAGTTTGCGGCCCATGAAATACGCAATGTTGTCGCCAATAATGGCGCCAATGGAGGCGCCCAGGATCAGCAGCCAAATATTGGGGTAACCGGTTTTGGCCGAAATGGATGCGAGGGCAACAATGGCTGTCTCGCTGGGCAAAAAGAGGAAGAATCCATCAATAAGGCAGAACAAACTCACTATCGGGATAACCCACCATTGGGCTGCCGAATGGTCGATCACGTAGTTGATCTGCCCCACGATGTGCAAAAAATCCACAGTGGATGATTCCTCTCCTGTGGTGGTTGTCTGCCCTAAGTTTGACACGCGAAAACTTACCCGGCATCCATCTGCAGGACTAGATTACGCAAACGACTTCAGTCCGTGGGATGACTGACTGATTTTGACTGCTTCTTCCCTCCAGCTGGAACAACGTTCATGTTATGGTCACTCACGGCAAGCTCAATGGCTATGTTCAGGAAACTTTGTCTCGACAGGCTCTTCAAGTCCCGTTGCGTTGGGGACACCTGTGCCCAGGGCCCTCGGCGCAGCCGCAGAGTTTCCTTGAGAGGAATTTTTGTCGATGAATGTTGACAGGCACATGCCAGCACGTCTTGCCCACCTGAGGGCGGGCCCACCGCCAGCCAGTCCCCGAGCGCCACGGCGAATTGCTCTAGGAGTTACTGTCGGTCTGGCCGCTATGTCTCTTGGCATGGGGATGGCCCCGGCTGCTCCTACCGAAACCACCAACCGCTATGAGGTGGTTCCCGGATCCCCGGTACTCATCAGCGAGATCGCCAACGGCGGGGCAGGCGCATCAGCCACCGCCGACCGCGTGTCAGCCAAGAACTTCATTGAGCTAAGCAATTATGGCGATACGCCCATGGACATTTCAGGGTGGAAGATCTACCGCTGCGGACAGACGGGCGACGGTTACGGGCCTCAGTCCGTAGTCCCGGAGAATACAGTTCTGGCTCCCGGGGACCAGTTCACCACGGCCAGGGACACGTCCGGATATACGACAGATGCCAGCTACGACACCAGCCTGCATGAATTTGGCTATGGTGCATTCATAGAGGACGCCAAGGGACAGCGCCGGGACGCCGTCGGCGTCTACCACCCTGATGTGAACTCCGACTGTGCCATCAATGGTGTCAACCTGCGCAGCGGACTTGATCACCGCCTCGACGAATCCTTCCAACGCGTTTCTGCCAACGGTCCGTTGGCGGACAACTGGATCATCGCGACCCGCACTGTGGATGCACCCAATGCCACAGCCGGAACCCGCAAGACCATCGACAATGGGCTGCGGTTTACCGAACTCTCCAATGGTGGTGCCGGCAACGCCGCCAACCAGTATGTGGAAGTCACCAATTTCAGCACCACACCTGTGGACATGAGCAGCTACAGCTTGTTCCGCTGCGGGGAAAACGGCACGGCGTACTCACTGATCCCGAAGCTGCCTGCCGGCTCGGTGGTTGCCGCCGGAGATAGCTTTGTGTTCAGCAACTCCAAGGGGGCCCAGCCTGCCGGCGGAGCGGACCTAACCTTTGCCGCCGGAATTCACTGGCGCGACTTCGGCGTCATGCTGGTCACGGCCTCCCAGGAGATCGTGGACCGGGCTGGCGTCTATAACAACCGCAACAGCGTCTGCACCGACGGTTCAGCCATCAAGACTGTGCCCGACCACTATCAAAACGAGGTGCTCACCCGGGTTTCAAACACGGGCGACAACTCCGCCGACTTTGCGCTGACCACCACGCGCACCCCGGGCTCCCATGGAGCACAAACCACGCTGGCCACTGCCGCAAAACCAGCAACTGGGGACGTGCAAATCAGTGAAATTGCTGCCTCCGGCGCAGCCGGCGCCGATGACGAATTCTTTGAACTGGCCAATTACGGCGCCACGGCCGTCAACCTCAAGGGCTGGTCTGCCTACCGTTGCACTAACACCGGGCAGGGCTCAGCCACCCCCCAAATCGCTGATCTTGGCGACATCACGCTGGCTCCCGGTCAGGTTTACCTGGCCTCCTCGGTGAATGCGCCGGCCATCGTGCGCGATGTGTCCAACGCCAGCTACGCCACGGGCCTGGACGAGACCGACTATGGCGTGTACCTGATGGACGCGGCCGGCGCCAAGGTGGACGCCATGGCCGCCTACGACGTCGACGTCGACCGTTTCACACCCTGCCGCCTCGGTCAGGAAACACGCAACTACACCAAGCCCGACCAGGGCCAAAGCTATCAGCGCGCCCAACACACGGGCGACAACGAAAATGACTTTGTCATTGCCGCAACCCGCACACCTGGCATTCTCAACGACGTCAGCTATGTGGACCCCACAGTACCGTTGGCCGGGGAACTCGATCCGACCACCGTGTCCACGAACAATGTCCCCGGCACGCCGAAGCTGACCGTTGCCGGTGGCAGCGATCTGTCCGCCACCGTTTCCGGCACGGACGACGGCGGCACCACCTTGGCGCTGAAGGCCGAGTCCGCCGAACTCAAGGACAGCTCAGCAGTGGTGGTCCACACAGGATCCAGCACCGCCGCAGTTCCGGCCACACTGGAAATTCCCGGTGAAACAATCGCCAGGAAGGGCCAGCAGATGGAGACCTCCGGCGCACCTGGCGAGTTCCCGTTCCAACGCTTTGAACTGCCAGTTGCCAGTGGCGAGCCAGCGAACTTCAGTTGGTCCGGCACCACCTCCTCCCGCAATGAAATTCAGATGTACGCCTGGGATTCTGTGGCCGCCGGCTGGATGCTGCTGACCACCGCTGTACCTTCCGCCGATGGCGACCTTACGCTCAACGGCACGGTCCCGGAAGATAAGGTCAAGGACGGCGTTGCCCAGGTACTGGTCATAGACGGCCCGCGGACCTCCGGGGGACTCATTGATGAAATTGGTGTCACCGATCAGGCCTTCGCCAATCCGGCCAGCTATGACTTTTCGCTGAACCACATGACAGACCCCCAGTTTTATTCCGAGAGCTTCCGAGATGTCTTCCGCAAAATGTCATCGTGGGTGGTGTCCAACGCGGACTCCCGCAAGGTTGCCTACAACTCGCTCACCGGTGACATTATCCAGAACTGGATTGCCGGCAACTCTGCGGAAGAGCGGGCCAACCGCGAATATGCGGCAGCCCGGAAGATCATGTCCCTGATCAACGACGCCAACATCCCCAATGGCGTCCTGCCAGGCAACCATGACAATTTCTGGGGCCGGGACAATTCCAAGTTCAACGAGTACTTCCCTGTGGAGATGTACCAGGACAAGGAATGGTACGGGGAGTCTTGGCAGAAAGGCGACAATGCCGCCCACACGGACTTCTTCTCCCATGAGGGCATGGACTTCATGGTGTTGAACCTGCCCTACCGTTCCTCCGCACCTCAGCTTGCATGGGCCTCAGCCCAGGCTGCCGCCCATCCTGCGCACAACATCATCATTGCCACCCACTCCTACCTGCACACTGCCGGCACCCGCGACAACATCGACGCCCGGTACACCTCCTCGGCCCAAGAAACCTGGGACACGGTCATTGCCCCTCATGACAATGTGTTCCTCGTTCTGGGCGGTCACTACCACGGTGTGGTGACCAACTATGCCGACCCGGTCACGGGTGAACAAACGGATGCCACGGAGCTGGCCCGCGACACCTACGCCATTAAGAACGTCGGCGGCAACAGGCGCACAGTGGTGGAGATGCTGGCCGACTACCAGGGCTACCGTTCCTCGGTTTCCACCACACGCAATGACCTTCTGGACCGTGACTCCGGTTTCCAGCGGCTCCTGCAGCTAGACCTCGACGCCGGACTCATGGCCGTCAACGCCTACTCACCGTCCTTGGACTCCTTTGAGGCCTGGAAGTATGACGAGCCCGCCTACCGTGGTGCAACTGCACGTTACGACGCTGGTGATGACGAGTTTGTGGCCCAGGTCAGCCTGATCCGGAGCACCACGCTGAAGTCCTCCCAGTGGGCGCAGACGGGGAGCTTCAGCGAGTTCGCCCAGGGCACCTTGGAAAACGGAGGCCAGCAGAACATAGCCCTGGCCACCGGAGCCAAGGAGCAACTATGGACTGTGTCGCTGACCGACCCTGAAGGCAACGTCTCACGTTCCACACCACGGGTTCTGGCAGCTCTCGCGGCCACACCCACGGCCACGGCCACGGCGACAGCCACATCGTCCGTTCCAGGCGCTGGAACCAGCCCCACCGTCTCCGCCACCGCGATTCCAGGTGCCGCGACCAGCACACCGGGGAACGCTGTAGTTGCCGGCGGCGAAGGCTCAGATGAGTTGGTCGCCACCGGTGCAAACGTTGGAATCTTCGTGACCGGAGCTGTGCTCCTGCTGTTGGCAGGTGCTGGAGTGCTCATGGGCCGCAACCGCCGCGCTTCCAGCCACAGCTAGCAACCCCGTTGAGATTGGAGATGATGACGTCCGACCGTTCCTCGCGGACGTCATCATCTCCAATCTCAAGCCAGGGCCAGCCAAGGGGAGTTAGCTGATGCGCTCGATAATCAACTTGTTTGCCGGCCGGGATCCCTCGGGCGCAATGGTCACGGCGCCCTCCAGCGCTTCCTTGGCCCGGTCAAACTTCTCCGGGGTGTCTGTCAGCAGCGTCATGAGCGGCTCACCGGCCCGCACCAACGCGCCGGGCTTGGCATGCATGCGCACGCCCGCACCGGCCTGCACAATATCTTCCTTGCGGGCCCGGCCAGCCCCGAGGCGCCATGCGGCAACCCCCACGGCCATCGCATCAAGGCCCACCAGCACGCCGTCGGCCGGTGCATAGACCACCTCGGATTCCCGGGCCACCGGCAGCCGCGCCTCCGGGTCCCCGCCCTGTGCTGCGATCATGCGCCGCCACACATCCATGGCCCGCCCGTCCCTGAGCGCTGCGGCAGGGTCTGCGTCGTGGATGCCGGCAGCTTCCAGCATTTCCTCCGCCAGCCGCACTGTCAGTTCGACGACGTCTTCCGGACCGCCGCCAGCCAGCACCTCCACCGACTCCTGAACTTCAATGGCATTGCCCGCCGTCAAGCCCAAGGGTGTGCCCATGTCCGTCAGCAGGGCCACTGTGTTGACGCCCGCATCCAGCCCCAGGGCCACCATGGTCTGGGCCAGTTCCCGGGCCATGTCAACGTTCTTCATAAAAGCGCCTGAGCCAACCTTGACGTCCAGGACCAGTGCCTGGGTGCCTTCGGCAATCTTCTTGCTCATGATGGAGGAGGCAATGAGCGGGATGGCCTCCACGGTGCCCGTGACATCGCGCAGGGCGTACAACTTCTTGTCGGCAGGCGCCAAACCAGCGCCGGCGGCGCAGATCACGGCACCCACCTCGGAGAGTTGGCGCATCATTTGCTCATTGCTGAGGTTGGCCCGCCAGCCCGGGATGGCCTCCAACTTATCCAAGGTGCCGCCCGTGTGGCCCAGTCCGCGCCCGGAAAGTTGCGGCACGGCTGCCCCAAAGACAGCCACCAACGGAGCCAACGGCAAGGTAATCTTGTCCCCCACCCCGCCCGTGGAGTGTTTGTCGGTGGTGCGCATGGGCGCCCCGGACGGTGAGCGGAGGGCCGAAAAGTCCATCCGCTCCCCCGAGTTGATCATGGCCGCTGTCCACTGTGAGATCTCGGCCCGGTTCATGCCGTTGAGCAAGATGGCCATGTTCAGGGCCGCCATCTGCTCGTCAGCAATGGTGCCGCGCGTGTACGCGTCAATGGTCCAGGCGATCTGCTCGGGGCTCAGCGTGCCCTTGTCGCGTTTGGTGCGGATGATGTCAACGGCGTCAAAGCTGGGTCCTGCATAGCCTTCGGGGTTCATGGTGTGTCCGTCCAGTCGTCAGTGTTTGCTGTTGCTTAATGGCTGAGGCGTTGACGCTAGTGTTCGGGCCCGCTGGCCGCAATCCGCGCCAGATCCCGCGGACCAAAGGCATCGGGGAGCACCTGGTCCATGGTCTTAACCCCTGAGGGGGTCATCAACTGTGTCTGCGCCGTACTGAATTCGTTCAAGATCTGCCGGCAGCGCCCGCACGGCATCAGGATCTCGCCCTGGGCGTCAACGCAGTAAAACGCCGTGATGAGGCCGCCACCGTTCATCCGCGCAGCACCGATCATGGTGCATTCGGCGCACAGTGTCAGCCCGTAGCTGGCATTCTCAACATTGCAGCCGGACACAATGCTGCCGTCCTCAAGCCGGGCGGCAGCACCCACGGGGAACTTTGAATACGGGACGTAGGCGTTGGCCAGCGCAGCGGTGGCGGCCAGACGCAAAGGCTCCCATCCGCCGTCGTCCAGGGGCGCGGTCACCGTCTCACTCCTTGACATAGGGTTCCCCGTCAGCCGCCGGAGCCATGGCCTTGCCCACAAATCCGGACACCGCCAAGATGGTCAGCGCGTAAGGCAGCATGGCCAGGAACTGGCCGTCGATGGGCGTCCCTGCGAGCGAAAGAATGCTCTGCAAGTTGCCGGCCACACCAAAGAGCAGGGCAGCCAGCGCGGCACCGATCGGGTTCCAGCGGCCAAAAATCAAGGCCGCAAGGGCAATGAAGCCCAGCCCGCCGGTCATGTCCTTGCTGAAGCTGCTGACGGCCACCAGGGTGAAGTAGGCACCGCCCACACCTGCCACGGCGCCACCAGCCAAGACGTTCATGACGCGGGTCCGGTTGACGTTGATGCCCACGGTGTCGGCCGCCTTGGGGTGTTCACCCACGGCGCGCACCCGCAGTCCCCAGCGGGTGCGGAACAAGCCGAACCAGAGTGCCACCACCAGGATCAGCATGAAGTAGCCGATGAGGGACTGCCGGAACAGCATGGGCCCGATGATGGGGATCTCGGAAAGCAGCGGGATGGGGATGCCGGGCAGTTGGGCGGGCTGGTTGTAGATGGTGACCCCGTCCACCTTGGTCTTCATGATCTTCTCAAAGAGGAACCCGGTCAGACCGGACACCAGAACGTTCAGCACCACGCCCACAATGATCTGGTTCACCACGTACTTGATGCTGAACAAGGCCAGCATGGCTGAGACCAGCACACCCGCCACAGCTGCGGCGAACAGCCCGGCAAAGGCGTTGTGGGTGATGGAGGAGACCAGCGCCGCGGTGAAGGCACCGGCCAGCAGCTGGCCCTCGATGGCAATATTGACCACACCGGCCCGCTCGGAGAGAACACCGGACAGGGAACCAAACACTAGCGGCGTGGTGATGAGCATGGCGCCGGTGAACAGACCCACCAGGGTGATGTTCTGGGAGGTGGTGCCGCCGATCATCCACACCATCAAGCCCACCACAAACACGATGGTGAACGTCATGAGCACCCATTTGGCGATCTTTCCGGTGGCCCTGGTCTGGCTGTACGCCAGGTACGCCAGCGCCGCGCAAATCACCGAGACAATGATGCCCATGGCCTTGGACGGCAGCACCAAGTCGGGGACCTGCCAGGCATCGTTGTCCTGGGAAATCCTGAAGGTGGCGGTGCCGGTGGGGCCCAGCACCACGAAGACAACGACGGCGAACAGGGCCAGGACCCCGAGCAGGATCGGCACCTTCCAGCTGCGGATGGCGACCGCGTCAACATGTGCTGACGGGGCGCTCTTGGCGGTGATGCTCATGCTGTGACTCCTTCATAGCGAACTGCCTTAATCCGGAACATTGAACGGATCAAGGGAGGGGCGGCAATGAACAGCACAATCAAGGATTGCACCACGGCCACAATGTCAATGGAAACGTCGGCGTTGATGGCCATGGAGGTGCCGCCCGCCTTGAAAGCGCCAAAAAGCAGCGCAGCAAAGAACGTGCCCCACGGTTTGGAGCGCCCCAAAAGGGCTACCGTGATGGCGTCAAAGCCGATGCTTCCGGCAATGTCCGCATCGAGTGTTTTCTCAGTCCCGGCGAGCTGGGTGACGCCGGCCAGTCCGGCCAGCGCACCGGAGATCAACATGACTGTGATGTAGCCGCGGGAAACCAGCATGCCTGCCGTGCGGGCAGCGCGCGGGTTGGCACCGATGGCCCGGTACTCAAAGCCCAGCGTTGACCGGTTCAGCAACCAGGAAACGCCAATGACGGCCAAGACAGCCACAATGAGTCCTGCGTGCAGCCGGTAGTTGGGGCCCAGCAGCAGCGGGAACATGGCTGTTTCGTGCATGGCCGGGCTGATGGGGTTGCTACTGGAGGGATCGCGCAAGGGGTTCTTGAGCAGGTACAGGACGAGGGAAACGGCAATGTAGTTGAGCATGATGGTCACAATGACCTCATGCGCACCAGTTTTTGCCTTCAGGAATCCGGCGATGCCGCCCCAGAGCGCTCCGCCGATGGCGCCAGCCACCACCACCGCAATCAGGTGGATGCCCGGGGGCAGTTCGATCATGAAGCCCACCACACCGGCAAAGGTGGCCCCGATGATGATCTGGCCCTTTGCACCAATGTTGAACAGGCCAACCCGGAATGCCAGCGTCACGGCCAGCCCGGACAGGATCAATGGTGTGGCAAAGGTCAGTGTTTCAAAGATTCCCAGCCGGCCCTGCCAGGTCCGGGAATTCGGATCGTAGGTGGCACCGCGCCACAAGGCTCCGTAGGCTTCCGAAACTGCCGCCCACATGGCCCTGAACGTGGCGCCCGGGTCGCTGAAGAAGTACCCCATCGCAGCCGTGACGCGGGCATCGGTGAAGGCGATCAAGATTCCGCCAATAACCAAGGCCACCACAACTGCCAGCACCGAGATCATGGCGTTGCCGCTCATGATCTCCCGAACCAGCTGCGTGCCGTTGCT
Source organism: Arthrobacter glacialis (assembly GCF_002909415.1). Taxonomy (NCBI): domain Bacteria; kingdom Bacillati; phylum Actinomycetota; class Actinomycetes; order Micrococcales; family Micrococcaceae; genus Arthrobacter; species Arthrobacter glacialis. Next base: position 21,199 of record NZ_PPXB01000003.1, read on the forward strand.
TTCCTTGGCAGATTTTGCCTCCGGCGGTGCCGAATTTGGTGCGTCCGGCTTGGCGCCCTGGCCATCCGGTGCTGTGCCCGAACTCCCCATCTCCACCCCGCTCATGACTGCACCCCTGTGCCGTTGGAATTGTCTGTGCCGTTGGCTTCTTTGGCCTGATTGTCCATCTGTTCCTGTGCTTCTGCTGCGGGCAAACCCGCCATCATGAGACCGAGCAATGCGCGGCTGGATTTTCCGGGCACAATGCCCATAAGCCGGCCGGCAAAAAGTACAGCGATCCTGTCGGCCAGCTCCAGCACCTCATCGAGTTCTGTCGAGACAATCACCACGGGGGTTCCGGCGTCGCGCTCGGCCACAATACGTTTGTGCAGGAACTCGATGGAGCCCACGTCCACGCCGCGGGTGGGCTGTGAGGCAATGAAAAGTTTCAAGGGACGGGAGAGTTCTCGTGCCAGCACCACTTTTTGTTGGTTGCCGCCGGAGAGCGTGTCCGCCGCGTCTTGGGAAGACTGCGCACGGACGTCGAATTCGGCGACCTTGTCCACGGCGTTTTTCGCCACGACCGCCCGGTTCATGGTGCCGCGGCGGGAATATGGTTCGTGCTTGTAGAGGTCAAGGACCAGGTTTTCGGCGATCGAGAATTCGCCCACCAGGCCATCGTCTTGCCTGTCCTCGGGCACGAATCCCACGCCCGAGTCAAGGATTTGGCGCACGCTCTTGCCCACCAGTTCGGTCCCGCCGAGCGTGATGGAGCCCAGAACATGCTTTTGCAGTCCCAGCACGGCTTCGGTCAGTTCGCTCTGGCCATTGCCCTGGACACCGGCCACGGCAAGGATCTCGCCCTGGGCCACGCTCAAGGTGACGTCGTCGAGAAGTCTCTGGCCGGCGTCGTTCATCACCGTGAGGTTGTTGACCTTGAAGGTGACCAAGCCGGGGTTGGCCGGAGCCTTGTCCAGCGTCAGGTTGACGGCGCGGCCCACCATGAGGGCTGCGAGCTCGGTGGTGGAGGCCGACGGCGCGGCGGAGCCCACCACCTTGCCGCGGCGGATCACCGTGATGGTGTCCGAGACGGCCTTGACCTCACGCAGCTTGTGGGAAATGAAAACAATGGAGGTGCCGCCGGCCTTCAGCTGCGCCATGATGTCCATGAGTTCATCAGTTTCCTGGGGTGTGAGCACGGCTGTGGGCTCGTCCAGGATGAGGATTTTGGAGTTGCGCACCAGCGCCTTGATGATTTCCACGCGCTGTTGGACGCCCACGGGGAGGTCCTCCACGAGCGCGTCCGGGTCAACGTCGAAGCCGAACTTTGCGGAGATCTCGCGGATCTTTTTGCGGGTTTCCTCCAGGTTCAGGACACCGCCAAAGGTGGTTGATTCGGCACCCAGCGCCACGTTTTCGGCCACTGTAAACACCGGCACCAGCATGAAGTGCTGGTGCACCATGCCGATCCCGGCCGCCATGGCGTCTGCCGGGCCGGAGAAGCGCACCGGCACGTCGTCGATGAGGATCTCCCCGTCGCTGGGTTCGTACAGTCCGTACAAGACATTCATCAGGGTGGATTTTCCGGCCCCATTTTCGCCAAGAAGGCTGTGGATCTCACCGGATTGCACCACCAAGTCAATGTGGTCGTTCGCCACCAAGGACCCAAATCTCTTGGTGATACCCCGAAGTTCTAGTTTCAACGTTTTAACCCGTCTGCGGATTGTTGGATCGTGGCTGGTGCAGGCTCAAGTTTAGTGGTCGCGTTCTTGCCTCTGCACCCCACAGATTTGGCTGTGGGGTGCAGAGGCAAGAACGCGACCACTCCAGGTGACGTCAGCCTGGCTGGGACGGCAGGGAAGCTACGGTGTAGCCGCCAGCAGTCCTTCGCTGGCCTTTGATCCGACCTTGATGGAGCCGTCGATGATGCCCTTCTTGATTTCCTCAAGCTGGCTCTTGGTGTCCGCGCTGACGGCAGAGTCCAAATCGTGGAAGGGAGCCAAGGAAACGCCCTCATTTTCCAGCGTGCCGACGTACGGGGTCGGGTCGAACTTGTCGTTGAGGTCGTCCTTGATGACTGACTCCACGGCTGCGCCCATGGTCTTGATGACGGAGGTCAACAGGATGGACTTGTAGGTGGGTGCCGTCAGGAAGCCGTCGGAGTCAACCCATACGAGCTTGACGTCCTTGCCACCCGAGTTGGCCGCCAGGATGGCGTCGCCTGCACCCTTGCCGAGCGGACCGGCAACAGGCATGACCACATCGGCACCTTCGGAGATCAAGTTGTTGGTGATCTTGGTGCCTTCCTGAATGATCTCAAAGGTGTTGGCAAAGGAACCCTGCTGCGTTGCAGCGTCCCAGCCCAGGAGCTTGACGTCCTTGCCCTGCTTCTCGTTGAAGTACTTCACACCGGCAGCAAAACCGTCCATGAAGATGGTGACGGTGGGGATATTGATGCCACCAAAGGTGCCCACCTTGCCGGTCTTGGACACAGCAGCGGCAGCATATCCGGCCATGAACGCAGCCTGTGCTGTGTCATACACAACGGGCTTGACGTTGTCCGCCTTGATGGTGTTGTCATCAATGATCGCGTAGTGCAGATCCGGGTTGGCCTTGGCCGCTTCTTCGGTGGCCTTGGCCAGCAGGAAGCCAACCGTGACGGTGAGGTTGCAGCCTGCACTGGCCATCTGGCTCAGGTTCGGGGCAAAGTCGGCGGTGCTGGCGGACTGGGCTTCCTTGACCTTGATGCCCAGATCGGCCTTCGCCTTCTGCAGGCCCTCATAGGAGGACTGGTTGAATGACTGGTCGTCGAATCCGCCGGAGTCGGAGACGATGCAGCCCAGGAAGTTGGCCGCAGCCGCGTTCTCGGTGCCGCCGGCACCGGGCGCCGGCGGGGCTTCTCCACAGCCAGTGAGCATCAGCGCAACAGCGCTTACTGCAACAGTGCCAACAACGGCTCCGCGCTTAACAGTGTTCAGAAACAGACTTTTCAAGGTTCCTCCATGGTGTGTAGGGCCGCAGTGGAGGCATGGCGCCCAAACGTTCACGGGTATGGCTGCCGTTTCCGGAACACATGGAGTCTCGGTTTGGGGAGTGGACCCGTGAAGCTGAACGCACCCAGCATTGCGGTGCTATGGAACACACTAGTGTCCTTTTGCTACTCGTTGGTAGTGCAGGAGGGGAACCCGAACACCATCGTTGGGCAACCGTTACATAAGGGCTCCAGAGAGCCCCTATGAGCACTTTTTTCGGTTCACGTCAAGCGCTTCAAGCCACTGTTTACACTAAACTTCCGGACCGGGACCGGCGCACTGCCAACTACTACTCGGAAGGGGCACGCAGGGTGCGCAAGGCCGCAGCGCACAGGACCCGGATGCCCACCGAAAGAGCACGCTCATCCACAATGTAGTCACCGCGGTGGAGATCGTATTCCTCGCCTCCTGGCACATGGGTCCCCAAGCGCATCAAGGAACCGGGAATGCCCTGCAGGAACCAGGCAAAGTCCTCTCCGCCCATGGACTGCGGAGCCAACACCACAGAGTCCTCTCCCAATTCGGCGCGAGCAGCTGCTTCAATGACTGCCGTCTCATGTTCGGAGTTGACCACCGGCGGCACTCCGCGGGTGTGCTCCAGATGCACGTCAACACCAAAGGGGGCAGCAACCTGCTGAACCACCTCATCCAGGAGCTCCCCTGCAGAATGCCAGGCTTCACGGTCAAGGCAGCGCATGGTTCCGCTCATGACTCCGTGGCCCGGAATGGCGTTGGGTGCTGAGCCGGCATTGATCTGTCCCCACACCACGGAGACTCCGCTGCGAACATCCACGCGGCGGGAAAGCACGGCCGGGACGCTGATGGCAATTTGTGCCAGGCAAAACACCAGGTCCTCCGTCAGGTGCGGGCGGGAGGTGTGCCCGCCACGGCCGGAGAGTTCAATCTTGATGGTGTCGGAGGCGCTGGTGATGGGCCCAATGCGGGTCCCGATCTTTCCCACGTCGACGCGCGGGTCGCAGTGCAAAGCCAGAATCCGCGGCACAGCGTCAAGGGCGCCCTGATCAATGCAGGACAAGGCGCCGCCGGGCATGGTTTCCTCGGCCGGCTGGAAAATAATCCGGACCCGACCACCCAAGGGGGTGTGCTCGTGCATCTTGGCCAGAACCAGGGCAATGCCCAGCATGGCGGCCGTATGGAAGTCGTGGCCGCAGCCGTGGGTGACGCCGTGGTTCCGGGAGGCAAACGGCAGCCCGGTCTCCTCCACGATGGGCAGGGCGTCAATGTCCCCACGCAACGCCGTCGCAATGGGTCCCTCGCCAATATCCACAATCACACCGGTGCCGTCCAAGCGGCGCGGGCTCAGCCCAGCCGCCACGAGCCGGTCATAGATTTTGCCCGAGGTGCGGAATTCCTGGAATGACAGCTCCGGGTGGGCGTGGAGGTCCCGACGGAACTCAATGACTTCTTCAAGAAGAGGTTCCAGCCACGGGCCTACCAACTCAGTCGGTTCTGTTTCCAGCGAGTAATTGCGCACAGGTCAAACTCTATCCATGTCGGTGACCGGGGATGGCATTAACTGCTCAGCATTACACAACGCCGGCGAAATCAGCTGCGGCATTTGCGTAAGGCCGCGGTTGCGTCTAGGCCCCAATACCCAACTGACCCGCAGAAAACGACGAAAATCGCGTCCAAAACGCGTTTTTTCGGCGTTTTCTGCGGGTCAGTTGCAAAAAGTGCGGTTAGAGGACGTCGGTGTCGCCCTTGGCTTTGAGTCCGTCAACAGCATTTTTCACCAGTTGTGAGTGGGCGCGTGTGGTGACCAGCAGGGCGTCGGGGGTGTCAACAACCACCACGTCCTGGATGCCAATCAGGGCTATGACACGCTTGGTGTCTGTCACCACAATGCCGCTGCTGTTCTCGGTGAACACGCGGGCGCCCTCACCCATGACGGTGACCGCGTCCACTTCCTTGGCGTTGTTCAAACGTGCAATGGCAGCGAAATCTCCAACGTCATCCCAGCTGAAGGACGCCGGTATGACCGCCACGTCTCCGGCGTCGGCCGCCGGCTCGGCAACCGCATAGTCGATGGCAATCTTCGGCAGAGTGGGCCAGATGCGGTTCTTCACCGCCACCCGCTCGGGGGTGTCCCAGGCCTTGGCGATTTCCATGAGGCCTTCATAGAGTTCGGGCTCATTGATCTCCAAGTGGTGCAGCATCAACTCCACCGGGGCCACGAACATTCCGGCGTTCCAGTTGTAGTCGCCGCTGACAAGGTACTCCTCGGCCACAGCCTCACTGGGCTTTTCAACAAATTTCACAACAGTCTGGGCACTCGGGGCACCCTTGACGTGCAGCGGCGAACCAGTCTTGATGTAGCCAAAGCCGGTGGACGCGTGTGTTGGCTTGATGCCAATCGTCACAATCTTGCCGGTGGCCGCCGTGTAGATGGCTTCACGTACGGCGTCCTGGAATTTCTCCACGGGACTGATGACCTGGTCCGCTGCGAAGGAACCCATGATGGTGGAGGGGTCCCGGAGGTACAGGATGGCTGCGGCCAAACCAATGGCTGCGCCGGAATCCTTGGGTTCAGGCTCCAGCACCAAGTTCGAATCGGCAATCTCGGGAAGCTGCAGGCACACGGCATCTCGGTGGGCTTCACCGGTGACCACAAGAACCTTTTCGCCGCTAAGCGGTTCCAGCCTGTCGTAGGTTGCGCGTAACAAGGTGCTGCCGCTGCCTGTCAGGTCATGCAGAAATTTGGGGGCGGCGGCGCGAGACAGCGGCCACAGCCTGGTGCCAACACCGCCAGCGGGGATTACTGCATAGAACCTGCCCAGCGGGTCTGTTCCGGGCAGCTCGGGCTCAACCAAATTTTGCGTATTCATCACTCCCACCATAAGCGATGGCACGGCAGGGGCAGGTAGTCCGCACGAAACCTCCACCCAGGGTAGTAGGTGCGGGCACGCCGTCGAGGCCCCCGGACAGTCGCTGCGAAAGCCCCATCCGGGCCAATTTCGGACTTCTACAACCCTTAAATGTGACACGTCTGTGATATGTCGCATAGAGCAAGGAGTGCCTAAGTTGAATATGCTGTTAGCTAAGCCTAAATTTAGGCAAAGTTATGAGTGCTCACGCCGTGTGCGTTTCCCCGCGTGGAACCACGCCAGCGCAACGGTGATGCAGGGAAGGTTTATTCAGTGCCGACAAAACCAGCTGGCACTCTGTACCGCGGCCGAGAAGGCATGTGGTCCTGGGTGGGACACCGAATTACCGGTGTAGTAATTTTTATTTTCTTGTTGGTGCACGTCCTGGACACCTCTTTGGTGCGCGTGTCCCCAGAGGCGTACACAGCAGTTATTGGGGCATATAAAAACCCCATCATGGGCTTAGGCGAGGCCGGCCTTGTTGCCGCCATCGTCTTCCACGCCTTCAACGGTCTGCGCATCATCGCGATCGACTTCTGGAAGAAGGGCCCCAAGTACCAGCGTCAGCTGCTCTGGGGCGTCCTGGCTCTATGGGCCGTGACCATGATCCCGTTCCTGATCCGTCACCTCACCATTGTCTTCTCTAATTTCTTCGGGGGGCACTAAATGAGCACCAACGCCATCGCGTCACCGCGCTCTGACAGCGCACAGTCACCCAAGTACACGCGATCCAAGAGCTCCGGATCCAGCTTTGAGATGTTCGCATGGTTGTTCATGCGTCTCTCAGGTGTGATCTTGATTGTGCTGATCTTCGGCCACCTGTTCGTCAACCTCATGGTGGGCGAGGGCATCCACGCCATCGACTTCGGCTTTGTCGCTGGCAAGTGGGCCGACCCGTTCTGGCAGGTCTGGGACTTGGCCATGCTGTGGCTGGCCATGCTGCACGGCACCAATGGTGTCCGCACCATCATCAATGACTACGCAGAACGCGCCGGCACCCGCCTGACGCTCAAGACTGTGCTGTTCATCGCCTCAGCCGTCATCATTGTGCTGGGCACCTTGGTGATCTTCACCTTTGACCCGTGCCCCCCCGGCGCCGTCATTGACCTCCCGTCCTTCTGCACCGTCCCTTAACTTTTAGTGGACCCCGCCAGGCTTGCCTGGCGGATCAGAAGTGAACACCAGTATTTTGCGCAGTAAATGAGAGAAAGAGCATCCAGTATGCAGGTCCACAAATACGACGTCGTAATCGTCGGGGCCGGTGGCGCAGGAATGCGTGCCGCCATTGAATCCGGTCAGCGTGCCCACACCGCTGTTCTGACCAAGCTCTACCCCACCCGCTCCCACACCGGTGCAGCACAGGGCGGCATGTGTGCAGCCCTGGCCAACGTGGAAGAGGACAACTGGGAATGGCACACCTTTGACACCGTCAAGGGCGGCGACTACCTGGTAGACCAGGACGCCGCAGAGGTTATGGCCAAAGAGGCCATCGAAGCTGTCATCGACCTGGAAAAGATGGGTCTGCCGTTCAACCGCACACCCGAAGGCCGTATTGACCAGCGCCGCTTTGGTGGTCACACTCGCGACCACGGCAAGGCGCCCGTTCGCCGCGCCTGCTACGCCGCTGACCGTACGGGTCACATGATTTTGCAGACCCTGTACCAAAACTGTGTCAAGCACAACGTCGAGTTCTACAACGAGTACTACGTGCTGGATCTGCTCACGGTTGAAGAGGAAGCCACCCGCGAGGACGGCACCGTCTACCTGCAGAAGAAGACAGCCGGCGTTGTCTCTTACGACCTGGCCACAGGCGAACTGCACATCTTCCAGGCCAAGAGCGTCATCCTGGCAACAGGTGGCGCGGGCAAGGTCTTCAAGACCACCTCCAACGCACACACCCTGACCGGTGACGGCATGGGCATCGCGTTCCGCAAGGGCATCCCGCTGGAAGACATGGAGTTCTTCCAGTTCCATCCGACAGGCTTGGCCGGTTTGGGCATCCTGCTCTCCGAGGCCGCCCGCGGCGAGGGTGCAATCCTGCGTAACTCCGAGGGTGAGCGCTTCATGGAGCGCTACGCCCCCACCATCAAGGACTTGGCTCCGCGTGACATCGTGGCGCGTTCCATGGCCAACGAGGTTCGTGAAGGCCGCGGTTGTGGCCCGAACAAGGACTACGTCCTTTTGGACCTGACCCACCTGGAGCCGGCACACATTGACGCCAAGCTCCCGGACATCACCGAGTTCGCCCGCACCTACCTGGGTGTGGAGCCGTACACGGAGCCCGTCCCCGTATTCCCCACGGCCCACTACGCCATGGGCGGTGTTCCCACGAACATCACCACGGAGGTCCTCCAGGACAACGACACCGTGATCCCGGGCCTGTACGCCGCCGGAGAAGTTGCTTGTGTTTCCGTTCACGGTTCCAACCGTTTGGGCACCAACTCCCTGCTGGACATCAACGTGTTCGGCAAGCGCGCCGGCATTGCCGCGGCAAAGTACGCCCTCACGGCTGACTTTGTTGAGCTGCCGGAGAACCCGGAAGCTGACACCGTTGCCTTGCTGGACCACGTCCGCAAGTCCGACGGCGGCGAAAAGGTTGCGCTGATCCGCAAGGATCTGCAGGACACCATGGATGCCAACATGCAGGTGTTCCGTACTGCTGATTCCTTGAACAAGGTCTTGGCTGACATTGCTGTCTTCGAAGAGCGCTACTCACGCATCACTGTTCAGGACAAGGGCAAGCGTTTCAACCTTGACCTGCTTGAAGCTGTGGAGTTGGGCTTCCTGCTGGAACTGGCCAAGGTCATGACAGTGGCTGCCCTGCACCGCCAGGAATCCCGTGGCGGGCACTACCGCGAAGACTTCCCCGAGCGCGACGACGAGAACTTCATGAAGCACTCCATGGCGTACTTGGACTCCGGCGTCACGGTGGAAAACTCCGCTGAAAGCATTGCCGGAATCCGTCTGGGCACCAAGCCCGTTGTCTTTACGCGCTACCAGCCGATGGTGAGGAAGTACTAATGAGCACCGTGGAAACTGAATTGCCGGAACCGGCATCCAAAATTGAACTCCCGGCCCACCTCGGTGGCGGCGGGGAAATCCCCACCTTCGACGTCACCTTGCGCGTACGTCGCTACAACCCCGAGGTCTCCGAGGAGTCCACGTGGGAAAACTTCACCATGACCATGTACGGCACCGACCGCGTGTTGGATGCCCTGCATAAGGTCAAGTGGGAGCAGGATGGTTCGCTGACTTTCCGCCGTTCCTGCGCCCACGGTGTTTGTGGTTCAGATGCCATGCGCATCAACGGCCGCAACCGCTTGGCCTGCAAGACCCTGCTGAAGGATCTTGACACGTCCAAGCCCATCACGGTTGAGCCCATCAAGGGCCTGCCCGTGGAGAAGGACCTCATCGTGGACATGGAGCCGTTCTTCCAGTCCTTCCGCGAGGTCATGCCGTTCCTGGTCAACCGTGGCCACGAACCGGCCAAGGAGCGCCTGCAGTCCGCCGAGGACCGCGAGCGTTTTGACGACACCACCAAGTGCATCCTGTGTGCCGCGTGCACGTCATCCTGCCCCGTGTTCTGGACCGACGGCCAGTACTTCGGCCCGGCCGCCATCGTGAACGCGCACCGCTTCATCTTCGATTCCCGTGATGACGCCGGCGACATGCGCCTGGAGATCCTCAACGACAAAGAGGGCGTGTGGCGTTGCCGCACCACCTTCAACTGCACCGAAGCATGCCCCCGCGGCATTCAGATCACGCAGGCCATCGCTGAGGTCAAGCAGGCCATCCTGGGCCGCAGCATCTAGCATCTGCTCCAAACAAAAAGCGCCGCTCCCTTGTGGGGGCGGCGCTTTTGCGTTCCTAGTAGCCTTTGCCTGCACGACGGCGGTTCCTGCAGGCCGCTTGGGGCCTGTTCACCGGCCGCGGCGCCCCGTTCCGCCTTCAGCGCCCCGTGGACGGGGCGCCCGGAGCGGAACGGGGCGCCGTACCTGGCACGAGGGTGCGGAACGGGGCGCCGTACCTGGCGCGAGGGTGCGGTGATGCTGGGGGCGGCTAGGGCTTGGCGGGGCGGGGGCGCAGATCGGCAGCCCGGACGGCGGCGATGGCTGCGGCAATCAAGTACACCTGGCTGAGCAGGAAGAACCAGACAAAGAGGCCCAGAATCACGGCAAAGGGCGCCAGGAGTGCATTGTTGGTGACCCCGTTCAGGAGCAGGGCGCTGAAGAAGCGCAAAATGGTGGCGCCAGCACCGGAAAACACAGATGCCAACAGCAGCACACGCCGCGGCATGCGCACCCGGGAGGCCATGCTGAACATGACGATGGCCACCGCCACATCCAGCACGAACATCAGGAACACCGAGCCCAGCTGGGCGGAGAAGCCCGTCAGGAACGTGCCCCAGCCAAGGAACTCGCTGATGTTTCCCACGGCGGCGGTGCTCAGCGCACCGAGGGCGCTGGTGAGCACCAGTGCCACGGCCAGCACCAGGAGGGTGCCGCCGTCGAGCAGTTTGGACAACACAGGGTTGGTCCTGTCCGGGGCCAGGCCCAGCACCGAACGAATGCCTTCACGCAGTCCGTTGATCCAGCCCAGGGCCGTGATGAGCAAGGCGATCAGGGAGATGACGAGCGTCAGACCGAAATCGGTCGACTCCAGGAGCTGTTCGGGTGTGGCCAGGCCGCCGTCGCCGGTGTCGATCAGGCCGGGGGTGGTCCCGGCCACCATGTCAACGACAGCGTCCTGGAGCACCGGGTTGTCCGAGACGATCATGCCGAAGATGGCGAAGCCGGCAACCAGCATGGCAACGACGGAGAAGAACATGAGGTAGGCGTTGCCGGCGGCCAGCAGCGGGCCGCGACGGCGCGTGTACAGGTTCCACATGCGCAGGGGAAACATTTGCCCGGCCCTGGCGTTGAGCCACTGAAACAGCGCGCCCACCTTGGGAACAAACTTCCCACCGGTTTTAGCTTCCTGGTAGGCAGCATGCTTGGACTGCGTCCACGCAGCCAGTGCCTTCCTGTCCAGCGGGCTTGGGGGTGGCTGCAGCGCTGCAGCCAGGGGCCGTTTGGCCCGCACTCCGGGTGCTACAGTGCCCGGAAAATAGCCGGTCCCGGCCCTCTCACGCTGGTTTGCCTCCCCCAAGACTCAACTCCTCACGCAGTTCCCAGCCGCCGCCAAGATGGTCAAAAAGCCCGATGCTGCCCACTTCAAAGTCAGCATTAAAGGTGGCCATCTCAGATTTTGCCAAGGTCATGGCCGGCTCGTCAAGGTCATGGGCAACAGTCAGGTGGGGCAGGAAATCAAACTCCAGCAGGTGTTCCAAGGGCCCTGCCAGCAGCTGTTCATGGAGCTCGGTGCATTCGGCGCCGCCGCGGGCAACATTGAGGTAGACCACGGGCGAAACAGGCTCAAACGTCCCCGTCCCGCGCAGTGAAATCACAAATGGCGCAGCCGTTGCGGCCACCGAGCGCACGTGTTCTGCAGCTTTCTCCCACGTGTCAGTGGTTCGCCCCGAAACCAAGGTGATGTGCGGAGGAACGACGGCGGCATCCGGGCCCTGGTACACGGCGCGCCGGGCGCTGATCTCGGCGGCGAGTGCCGCGGGCAAGGAGATGATGACCCCCAAACTGTCCGCGTGTGGAACAGGTGATGCCCCGCTCTGACCAATACCTGGCACGCTTATCCAACCGCCGGCCGTGGCGGCAGGAAACCAACCTTGGCGTAGACATCGGCAAGGGTCACGGAAGCAATTTCGCGTGCCTTCGCCGCCCCATGGGCCAGCAGGGAGTCAAGTTCGGCCGGGTCCTCGAGCAGTTCCAGGGTGCGTGCCCGGATGGGTTCAAGGCGGGCCACCACTGCCTCGGCAACATCCACCTTGAGGTGGCCGTACATTTTGCCGTCGTACTCAGCAACCAGGGCGTCAACGGGCGTGTCCGTCAGGGTGGAGAGGATTTCCAGCAAGTTGGTGACACCGGGCTTGGCTGCGCGGTCGTGGGCAATGACCGTGTCCGCGTCGGTGACGGCTGACTTGATCCGCTTGGCCGTGACCTTGGGGTCATCGAGTAGGTTGATCAGCCCATTGGGTCCGGAAGCGGACTTGGACATTTTCGACGTCGGATTCTGCAAGTCATAAATCCGGGCGCCTTCTTTTTGAATGAAAGCCTCCGGCACCACAAAGGTGTCGCCAAAGCGGTGGTTGAAGCGCTTGGCCAAATCACGGGCCAGCTCCACGTGCTGGCGCTGGTCATCGCCCACAGGCACACCCTGGGGGCGGTACAGCAAGATGTCCGCGGCCATCAGCACAGGGTAGGTGAACAGGCCAACGCTGGCGGCATCGGAACCGCCCTTGGCTGACTTGTCCTTGAACTGGGTCATCCGCGATGCTTCGCCAAACCCGGTGATGCAGTTCAGCACCCAGGCCAGCTGGGCGTGCTCGGGTACATGCGACTGGACAAACAACGTTGATTTTTCAATGTCAATGCCACCGGCAATGTATTGGGCTGCCGTCTTACGGGTCCGCTCGCGCAGCTCCGCCGGGTCCTGGGTGACAGTAATGGCGTGCATGTCCGGGATGAAAAACAGTGTCTGGTAGTCATCTTGGGTCTTGACCCAGTTGACCAGCGCGCCAAGGTAGTTGCCCAGGTGCAGGGAATCGCCTGAGGGCTGCATGCCCGAAAGAACGCGGGGGCGGGCGGTGATTTCACTCATGAAAGCGTGGAGTCCTTTAGAACTTGTAGTCGACGACCAGCGGCGCGTGGTCAGAGAAACGGGCCTCGTAGGACTCAGCCCTGTCAACCACTGCATGAACAGCCCTTGCAGCGAGTCCCGCAGTGGCCATGTGGTAGTCAATGCGCCAGCCGGTGTCATTCGTGAACGCCTGCCCACGGTTGGACCACCAGGTGTAGGGGCCCTCCACCTCGCCGGCAAATTCACGGGCTACGTCCTTGAAACCGATTTCCTCGCCAAAGAACCTGTCAAAGTAAGCGCGTTCCTCGGGCAGGAAGCCTGCACGCTTCACATTGCCCTTCCAGTTCTTAATGTCCAAGATGGTGTGGCCAACATTCAAATCACCCACCACCAGCACATGGTCACGGGTGGCTGCCAGCTGGGGCAGCCGGGCAATCATGGTGTCCAGGAAACGGAACTTGTCGTCCTGTTTGGGCGTGCCAACCTCGCCGGAGTGCACGTAGGCGCTAACAACAGTCAAGGTGGTGGGTGTGCCGTCGGAGCCGTTGATGAGGTAGTCGGCCTCCACCCAGCGCCCGGTGGTGGCAAAGTAGTCTTCACCGATGCCCACACGGGTGGCCACCGGCTCCAGGACGTCCTTGCGGGTGGCAATCAGCACGCCCGCCCGGCCCTTGGCCTCGGCTTCGGCGTGGAGCAGGTGCCAGTCCTCGCCGAGGAAGCCCTCCACGATGGCGTCGGGTGCGCGGACTTCCTGCAGGCACAAGATGTCAACGTCGCGCCCGGCCAGCCAGGGGCCCATACCGTTTTTGTAGGCGGCACGGATGCCGTTGACATTGACGCTTGCGATCCGCAATTGACCGTTTTCTTTACCGTTACTCACTTGCTCCACCTTACCCGCAGGTAGCTGCGATTCGCAGGTCCGTGCAGCGTATGTCCGGGCCGCGTATTGCGCATAATTGAGCAGCCGCGGCGAAAAGGTGTCCCCACGTCAATGACTGGGGAAGATTTAGTCGACGATGACGCCGGTAACGGGCTCGTCGTCCTCGCCTGCGGGCTTGCCTGATGTGTTGCTTGTGGCGTTGGCGCTTGTGCCCTGGCGTTCGGCGTTCTTTTTCGCCATGGCAGCATCCATCTTGGCCTCTTGGGCTTCCCAGTTGGGGTTGATCATGCCGCGGCCGTTGGCTGCAGTAATGTCAATGGTTTCCAGGGCGCGGGCCACCATTTCAGGGTCCTTGCCCAGGTATTCGTTGACCACGCCGATCTGAACATTGATGATCTTGAAAGAGTGGTCCAGTTTCAGATCGCGTGCCTTCGTGGCCGAGCGTGAACCGGCGTCGTCGGAGACCAGGTGGGTGCCGCCGTCGGCCGGGGCATTGGCACTGTTGTGCTGCGCCATCTGGGCCTGGGCCAGGGCGACCTGGCGGGCGCCAAACGCGGCAGCCTTGTGGACGCCGATGTACACCACGGTGGAGAGCACCAACCAGCCGAACGCGATGGCGGCAATGATCCAGCCCAGCACTGTGCTGTTGTTGGCGGCAAACACCAGCGCCACCAGGAAAACGAGCGCCAGCACGATGGTGCCCACGCCTGTGTATTTGCTGGGTTTGGACATTTTGCCGGTTCCAAGAGAAGTCATGCACCCATTCTCTCAAATGGCGGCGCGTGGCGGGAACGTCTTCCACCAGCGGCGAACGGATGGCTGGTCTTTTGAATGTTCGACGGCGGCGGCCGGGTTGCGCTGACGGCGGCCGGGTGTCACTTGAACGGGTTCCATGCTGCCAGTGGGGCCAGGTATGACAGGCCCGAGCGCAGCAGCAGAAATCCGACGATCCCCACCACCCACAGCACAGTTTCAGCAGAGAACTTTCCCAACTTGTTGCTGACCCGGTGCAGGAACGGGTCAAGCCTGGCACCCAGGCCCACCCGTAGACCCAACAGGACCAGCGCCGGGATGAGCATCACCACGCAATAGATGGCCAAGACGGTCAGCTCACCGGCCAGCGGCAAGGTTGAGTTGACCAGGAATCCTATGGCCGCCAGGTAGGGCAGCATGGTGGGCAGTTCCAGCACGCCGGCAATGAGCGCCAAGGCCACAATGCCGCCACGGCTCTCCAGCGCCGACGCTATCCGGTTCTGCCAGCGCCGCCGCCCCGTTGAGGCATCTTCCGCGATCTGCGCCCCGGCGCCGCCTTGTGATGTCCCGGCCAAGCGGTTGGCAGCCCCCACTGCCGCGGGTTTCTTGCCGGAACCGGCAAATAACGCGTAGCCCAGCATGAGGACACCAGCAATGCTCATGCTCCACTGGACAACAGGAATTTGTGCCAGCGAGTCAACTGACAAACCGCCCAACAGCCAGCTGGCCCCACTGAGCACGGCCACACCTATCACCAGGTAAAAGCCTGCCAGTGCCCCCAAGTAGAGCAGTATTCGTGGCATCAGGCGTTTGGCGTCCGGGCGCAGGAACAGCCACAGCGGAATCAGCAGCGTGCCAATGCTGGTGCTGTCGATCAGGGCCAGGACGGCGAGTTGTGCATAAATTGCGATGGTCATACGCCCAGCGTCGCAATACCGGCCGTGAAGCACATCCGCCATCTGGTCCACGTGCGGGTCATACCTTAGTGCCACATTGCGGCACGCCGCTTGCCTGCTGGCAGTCTCGCAACGGAAGATGGGCAGATGGAAGAATCCGCAGCCGTTGCCGCACCAGGGCCGCCACTGACGCGCCTGCGCAAGGGCTACCGGGGACTTGATGTTCGTGCCTTGGCGAACATCAAAGTTGAAGACATGGCATTGGCTGGCGGATATTTTGCCCTGTTTTGGCTCCTGGCGGCCACTAATATTTCTGCCACCGGGGGTATCCGTGTGGCGGCGTTCGCCTCGGCATGGCTGGGCATCGCCGTGCTTGGCTGCGCAGGGGTCCTCTTCCGCCGCACTGCTCCGAGCGCCATGGCGTGGATGTGTTCGCTGGCCGTGGTCGGTTTCGTCTTGGCGGGGCATGCGGGTGCCTTTGTGCTTGCCTTTGAGCTGTTCTTCTCTTTAGTGCTGTTCGCCTCCGCCAAGGCTTCCCGGCTGGCTGCCCGCAGCGCCTGGGTTTTGGCGGCGCTTCTGGTGCTGGCCACCTTTGCCCTGACTCTCAGTGTTGCCGGAACACTCACGGCAGCCGTTGTTGCTGTTGTCACCTTGCTGACGCCGGTGGAATGGGCGGGGAACTTGCGCAAGGCGAACCTACTCACCGAGAGTGAATCTGCCCGGGCCGACGCTGTCCACGAGGCCGCCGAGCAGAGACTTCTGGCCGAGCGCAATGCCCACGATCTGGCGTTGGAGCAGGAACGGGCACACATGGCACGCGAACTCCACGACGTGATCTCCGCCCGGCTGTCGGCCATCGCCTTGCAGTCCGGCGCCGCCCTGCAGTCCGGCGCCGCCGTGCAGGACCCCCACGAGTCCCTCCTGCGCCACATCCGGGCGGAAAGTGTTGCCGGGCTAGAGGAGCTCAACAACATGATCAGGCTCCTGCACGCGGGCGAGCTGACGGAAACGATGGGCAAGCTCAGCGATCTGCCGAACTTGGTGGCGCACTACCAACGAGCTGGCACCAGCCTACTGTTTTCAAATACTGTGCCCGACGCCGGCCATCACCTGCCGCTGCCCCTGCAGACTGTCATCTACCGTGTGGCTGCCGAGGCCTTGGTCAACGCCACTAAGCACGCACCCGGCCAGGGGATGGACGTTTCCCTCACGCAAAGTCCGGCCCACACTATTCTCTTGCGCGTCACCAATCCCCTTCCTGACGGGTCCGGGGGCAGCACGGTTCCGCGCAACGGCACCGGAACGGGCCTAGCCAGCATGCATTTTCGGGCTGCCCACGCCGGCGGAACGCTCACGGCAGGCCCCAGCGACGGGCAGTGGATAGTCTTGCTCACGCTGCCAACTCCCCATTGCACTGAAGCCAACTCAGTAACGGCAGCCGCCCCCGCGGCCACGTCTTCCCAAGGGGCCATCTCATGACACGGCCCAACGACGCTGAACCACGGCGCATCTCAGTCTTACTGGCAGACGATCACGCCGCCATTAGGCTGGGCATGCGCATGGTGGTTGACACCGCAGCCGACATGGAAGTCGTCGGCGAAGCCGGTGACGGTGCCCTCGCGGTGGGCATGGCCCGCGCCCTGCGCCCCGACGTGGTCCTGATGGACCTGCGCATGCCCGGCCTGGACGGCATTGGCGCAACCCGGGCCATCTGCGCCGAAGGCCTGGCCAAGGTGTTGGTACTCACCACCTTCGATCATGATTCGTACCTGTTTGGCGCCTTGGAGGCCGGGGCTGCGGGATTCCTGCTCAAGAGCGCCGAACCGGTCGCCATCACCGAGGCGGTACGGCGGGTGCATGGCGGGGACCAGGTTGTGGCTCCGGAGGTGACTGCCCGCATTGTGGCAGCCGCCCTGTCCCCCGGCAGCGGGCCGACCCCTGCACAGGGGCAACGCCCCGAACTCCAGGTCTTGACGGACCGGGAGCTGGAGGTGTTTGAGTGCCTGGGCGAGGGCCTCAGCAACTACTCGATTGGCCGGCAACTGGGCATTTCTGAAACCACTGTCAAAACCCATGTCTCGCGGGTGCTGGGCAAGCTTGGCTTGGCCTCACGCGTGCAGGCTGCCTTGTTTCGGCACGGCTAGGTCATTGCAGCCGTTCCATGGCCTGCACAGCATAGTCCCGCAGGCCTTGGCTTGAACCGTTGACGCTGACCTCTTGGACTTTCACCATCAGATCCGGTGACAGCCCGGCCGACACCGACTTCAGGGCGAGTTTCTGGACGCCTGCGTCGCTATCCAACAAGAGCGTTCCCAGCACGCGGCTGGCAGGCTCGGCGGCCAGCATGGAGGCCGCATGGGCTGCCGCCACCCGAACACGCACATCACCGCTCGCCGCCGCGGCTGTGACCACTCGCTCGGACAGCTCACCTTCCACGACAGCGGCCAAATACGCAGCCTTGGCCGCCAATCCCGGATCCTGGCCCTGGCCCTGAACCAGGGTCATCAGGAAAGGCAGCGCATCGGGCCCCAGTTGGGAGGCTGCTGCATAGTCAACCTCGTCGGGATCCAGGGCTCGCAGGACGTCTTCCATGGTTAGGTTCATGACACACTCCTAGATGTTCACTGTCAGGGCGCTGGCGTCCAACGTCACGCGTTCGGCGTCGATCAAATCCGGTGGCGGGTTGGTGATGTTCCACGTGCCACCGTCCATCATGAGCCTGTCCCAGGGCGTGACGTGTCGCAGGCCCAGCACATGACCCACCTCATGCCCAAGGGTCCAGCTGCTGGCGGTCGAGGCCACGGCACAGCTGGGGCGGCCGGCGGGAAATGCTGCACACCCGTTGGAGGGCGGATTGGTGGTGCGAACAAAATACACGGCCACATGGTTGGCACCCACATTGTCCCGGTTGCCGTACAGCACATTCTGCTCGGCGGTGGTGACACCCATGTCGCAGACGCCAACGTCCAGGTCAGTCAGCAGCGGCAGGTTCAGGTTCTGGGTCGAACCGACCACAACGTTGATTCCCCGGCTGGTATAGACGTCCCGCATGGACTGGACCATTTGGTCCACCGTGAAGCTTGTGGGCGGCGTGAGAATCTTCAGGTGCAGCACCACCGTGGGAACAAGCGTCCACGCCTTGGACCACACGTTCCCGTCCGTGCCGCGGACGAACACGTGCTCGTGGTTCCCGCCCATGGTGTCTGCCGCCGGCTCCGAAGCCAGCACCCCGCCGTCGTTGTGGCGTTCCCAGGCATGCCACTGTCCGCCCCAATACGCTTTCTGCCACAAGGCACCGTCAGCGCCGCGAACGTAAATGTTGCACACGGAATCATCCCGCGACACAATCGCCGGCCCGGCAATGAAACCTCCGGCCGGGGCGCCAAGGTTGAACCAGCCACTCCACCCGGCAGTGCTGGTCCAGAACTTTTGCCACACATTCCCGTCCGTGCCGCGGGTGAAAACATGCTCGTGGTTCTCACCCATCGAGCCCGCAGCAGGCTCCGAGGCCAGCACCGCGCCGTCGTTGTGGCGGCCCCAGGCATGCCACTGCCCGCCCCAATACGCTTTCTGCCACAAAGCACCGTCAGTGCCGCGAACATAAATGTTGCACACGGAATCATTCCGCGACACAATCGCGGGCCCGGCAACGAACCCACCCGCCGGGGCGCCATGATTAAACCAGCCACTCCACGTCATTTGACCCTCCCGAAAATCCTCAGCGCCTGTCCGCAAAAGCTCCGGCGCAATCCCACGCCTTCGCTATTGCGGTCAGGGCCAGTGTGGGACTTACCGCGTTACTGGCGCGTTACCGGCGGGAAAGTCGCCGCGGCCAGCAACGTTGGCCAAGCGCGAAATGGGGCGGCCGTGGCCCTCGCCGTCCAGTGGGGGTAGCATGGCTGACATGATGACTCGGGCTGCTGCATCGTTTCTGGCCACTGGCGCCCTCCTGGCGGCACTGCTCACTGCGGGATGCAGTACGGCCGCACCGACAGCCGGACCTACCGCTGGAACGACCGCTGGAACGACAGCTGTTTGTTCGGCGGTCGACTCGCTCAGGACGTCCGTCTCGGCTGTGACGACCGTAGACCTCTCCCAGGGCGCTCTGACGGAGCTGCAGAACAACCTCACCCAGGTGAAGTCGGACGTAGCCAGGCTCAAGGTCGACGCCAAGGACGAGTTCGCCACCCAGATCGACGCCGTCGAGCAGGCTTCTGCCTCGGTCAGTTCAAGTATCGACACGGCCAAGACCTCGCCGTCGGTGCAGGCAATCGCCGATGTCGGCACAGGTGTCCGGGCGTTGCGTACCTCCCTGACGGCGCTGAATGATGCCGTGAAGGGCACCTGCTAAGCACCTGGCTCACCGTTGCTCTTGGTGCCGGTCTGGCGTTCACCAACGTGGAGGGTGCGGAATCACCGCAGCCGTCCGAAGCTCCTCGCACAACGATCAGAGAGCCCTTCACGCCAGTCCCGCAACATGATGGCGGTGCTGCCGAGCTCAGCCGTCGTCGCTGTGCGGCTGCACGCTGAGCGGATGGTCGCTGTGCGGATTCACGCTGCTCAAGACACCGTACTCCACCGTAAGTACGTGCCCGGCGGTCACAGCGATGACGACCACGCACATAATGACAAAGAGCCATCCGACGTAGGCGATGGTGATGCCGAGGGCACCGAATTGCTCTGCCGATGATGTCAGGGCGATCGGCAGGTAGATCCGGCCCACTTCGCCGACTATCGCAAGTCCGATGCCGCAGAGAACCGCACCAGGCAACAATGACCGGAATGAGACGGTCCGGTTTAGGACGATCCATCCGGCGAGAAGCCACACACCGGTCCACAGCACGAACACAACCAAACCCCGGACTGCGACAAAGCCACCGTCCGTCTGGATGGCTGACCGGGTGAACCGGAGTACGACTAGTCCCAGAAGGATGGTCGCGATCACCGCGAACGGTCGCCACGCGGCACGGAACCCACTCTTTCCTTTCGACCAAACCCGGGAGTAGAACCGTTCGAGTGCTCGCGAGAATGCGGTGGCCGAGACGATCAGGAGCAGGATGCCGAACCATCCAAGTGCACTGAAAACATCCGACGCGGCCGGGACGACTTTCTCCAGGACGCTGGCTGCGGAGCCGTTGAGCCCCAAGTAGTTGGACAGGCCCGCTCCGATCGGTTTCGCGTCTCCCTCGCGGAGGGCTGCGACGACGATCACGAGCGGGAGTATCGAAGTGAATGCTTGTGCAGCGAGCGTCATCGCTCGGTCGAACACTTCGATCTCGACGAGCGCGTTCGCGATGCGCAGGACGAAGCGGCCGATTGCCGTCGCACCAAGCCACGTGCCTATCCTGGACCGGGCGGTGTCCGAGTTCTCCTGCTGTTCCATTGTCATGGGAGGTTCTCCTTTTGCTCGCGTCGGGTCAGCATGGCGTGGACGGTGCGTCGGACATTGTCTTCCTCGCCTCAGGTCTCAGCGGACGACGTGGTTGGCGGATCGACTTGCGAGGCTAGGTGCTGCTGGCGAGCACGGCCGATCCGCTCGTTCAATAGGGAGACGATGGTGGCGCTTGCCGTGCCAATGATCGCCACACCGCCGGCCATCAGGACCACCCCCAGCGTCCTGCCGATCACGGTGACCGGACTGAAGTCCCCGTAGCCCACGGTCGTGACCGTGACACACGCCCACCAAATCGCGTCGCCGAAACTGACGATCGTCGCGTCGGGTGTATTGCGTTCAACGGCGAGTACACCGAGCGCGATCACATACACGAACAAAATCGTGTAGGCCAGGGCTGCGACTACCATCCGCGAACGGATCGAGTCACCATTCGCATTGCTAAACCACGGGATCCGGGACAGGTACTTCAGCAGTGTGAACGGCCGCACCCACGGGATGAACGCGGATGCCGTATCGGCAGGGTGAGTGCGGATGAACTCGGACCGCTGACCCCGCGGTGTGAGGGATACCCGCACGAGAAGATCGATGATGTACGCCGCCCACACAATACTGAGCGCCGCGATCACAACGACCCGCCACATCACGGCCATCTGGGGCACGAGGATGAGCACGGAATAGGCCAGTAGGAAGAATGCCGAACCGAACAACAACGGATTCCGGGTCCGGCCCTCCCACCGCTGCCGTCGGGATGCGTCCTCGTCGTTGGATGTCACCACAGCACCTCCATCTCGAGCATCCTCGCCCAGATCTACGCGTACCCGCAATACAACACCCATTATGCGCCGAACATTAGCCAGGCGCCTCACCCGATTCCTACTATTCCTACAGCAGGACGCATCGGTCGCAAGGGTGGGCACTGGTTTCCCAGCAGGCTCGGGAGTAAGTTGACGCCATGAGCACACTCCAGCAAAAGGCCCGGCGCCGCACACTCCAGCGGAAGGCCCGGCACCGCGAACACCGCGAAACGGGTACCAGCGCATTCGCGAACCACCCATTCCGTTGGGCGTTCACCGCAACGCTCGGCGTGCTGGCAGCCTTGGTGATGGCCGCCGCGATCGCCGGCATCGGGACGGTCGTGTTCTCTGTGTTCGCCGCCGCGTTCATCACGCTCGGCCTGGACCCGCTGGTGCGTTGGTTTCAACGTCGTGGCCTGAAACGCGGTGTCGCGATACTCACCGTCAATTTACTCTTCATCCTGGTCATCGTCGGCCTGCTCTGGCTGGTCCTGCCGCTCGTCATCAACCAGGCTGTCGCTTTTGTGCGAGGACTGCCGGCGATGCTCGCGGACCTGCACGCCCAGGAGTGGTTCCAGGAGGCGTCTTCGGGCAGTGGCGGACTGCTGGCGAACATTTACTCCGCCGTCGTCGATTTCCTCACCAACCCGGCCACCTGGACCGGGATCGGCGGGGGTCTCCTTCAGTTTGGCGTCGCCGTGGTCGGCGCAACGTCGACGGCGATGTTCGTCTTTATCCTGACGATCTACTTCACCGGCACACTGGATTCCTCCAAAGCAGCGATCTATTCGCTGGTCTCGGCGTCGCACCGCGAACGTATCGTCGAACTGGCTGAACGGATCATGCAGAACATTGGCCGGTATCTCAGCGGCATGGTCGTACTGGCGTTCCTCAATGCGTCCTTTAGCCTGATCGTGCTGACGCTGGTCGGCAACAAGTTCGCGCTTGTCATCTCGGTCGCCGCGTTCTTCATCACCCTCATCCCGCTCATCGGCACGGTGCTGACCACGGCGTTCATGTCGATCCTTACCCTGTTCGTGTCGCCGACTGCTGCGCTGATCGTGCTGATTGCCATGCTCATCTACATGCAGCTCGAAGCCTACATTTTCACTCCGAAGGTGATGAGCAAAGCAGTGCAAGTTCCCGGGTCCATCGTGCTCATCGCCGCGCTCGCCGGCGGGACCCTTGCCGGCCTGCCCGGAGCGCTTGTCGCCATCCCCGCAGCCGCCGGAATCCTCCTGATCCTCAAAGAGGTGACCATCCCCGCCAAGGCGCGCAGCTGACATCTCTCGGGGCAAATGCCTGAGCACGTGGTACCGCACGTCAAGATGTGCACGCAATGATTCGTGTGTGGGGTGCTTGGAAGGAGACCTTGCCCCGGGCCACGATCAGGCGCATCATGGTGGAAACGGCTCTGAGGAGGACACCATGGTTGCTCCACGTTTGATTGAGATTCGCCAGCCGCGCCACAATGACGTGATTGGCAAGGCGTTTGTGATTGCCGGCTTCGGCACCGGTTTTGAGGCAGTGGTTCTGTGGAAAGTTCTGGACAATGCCGGGCACACCCTGGGCAGCGGCAATATCCACGGGGCCGGCTCCATGGGCGTCATCCACGACTTCGGCAATGTGGTGACGCTGGGAAACACCCCTGCCCGGGGCGCCCACGTGACACTGCAAGTGTTTGGTGATGACCCCTCCGGCATCCACCCGCCCGGCCCCGATCTGAACCTTGTCCGCGTCACCTTGTTCACGGCACTGGCGGGCTTCAAACTCTATGAGGTCAAGAGCGGGGATAATCTCACCAAGATCGCCGCGCAACAAGGGCAGAACACCACGGCAACCGACATCTTTGACGCCAACAGGGACACCATCGTCAATCCCAACCTGATCTTCCCCGGGCAGATTTTCCGCGTCCCGCTGCTCAGCTGAGCAGCGTCTTGGTCAGCACTGAAATTTCCACCACCACAGGAAGACGAGGCAAGGACATGTCTAGAGTTCATGGGCGAGCCCATTGCAGCATTGCCCCGCCGGATATGCTGGGCCGCTTGGCCGTCGACGGCACCCCCAAACAACGCGAGGCAGCTGTCCGAGCCCTGGCCACCTCCGCCGCCATCCGCTCCCAACGAGCCGTGATGGGCCGGCTCAATCGCCAACTCAACCTGAATATCGGGCAAATGGTGGGCTTCGCCGTCACACCGCAACGGCGCCTGACCATCTACGACAACAAGACCAATGGCCGGACTTTCCTGCCAGGAGTGCGGGCCCGCGACTGGGGCCAGCCGCCGGTGGAAGATGCTGCGGTCAACCAGGCCTACGACGGCAGTAGCGCTACCTACGAATTCTACCGGGACGTGTACAAGCGCAACTCCCTTGACGGGGTCGGGCTGGAGCTGGTTTCATCCGTGCACTACGGTGTTGGGTTCGACAACGCTTTCTGGGACGGCTCCCAAATGGTTTACGGCGACGGCAGTGGCCGAATCTTCCAGATTGGCGGGCTGACCCGGTCGCTGGATGTCATAGCCCATGAACTGACCCACGGCATCACCGAACTGACTGCAGGCCTGGTCTACAGTAAACAGTCCGGGGCCTTGAATGAATCTTTCTCCGACGTGTTTGGTTCCCTCGTCAAGCAATACAGCCTGAAGCAGTCTGCCGCCGAGGCAGATTGGATGATCGGGGAAGGAATCCTGGTTCCAGCCTTGGGGGCAGCCCTGCGCTCCATGATGAATCCCGGCACCGCCTACTCCGGCGACCGGCAGCCCGGCCACATGGACGACTACGTGGATCTGCCGGACAACAATGACCCCCGCAACGACAACGGCGGGGTGCACATCAACTCGGGCATCCCCAACCATGCCTTCGCCCTGGCGGCCACGGCCTTGGGCGGCAAATCATGGGAGAAGGCCGGAAAGATTTGGTACAAAGTATTGACCACCCGGCTGCGCCCCAACTCGCAATTCGACGAGGCCGCCCAGGCCACCGTGGACGTTGCCGGGTCCCTGTTTAGTTCCACGGAGCAGGACATCGTCCACAACGCATGGAAAGAGGTCGGTGTCCGTACATGAAGCTGACGATTCGCAGGGGCGGCGGGCTGGCCGGCATGGTGACCCAGACCGAACTTGACGCCCAAACGTTGCCGAAACCCGCTGCGCAGGACTTTGCCGGGGCGGTGGCCCGCGCCCATCTGGCGTCCCAGCCTGCGGTGCAGCCAACAGCGCCGCCTGCCCGCAACTGGCCCGATGCCCTGCTCTATGACATCTCCTTGGAGGAGACCGGCCCACCGGTCAGCGTCCGCTACACCGATGAAACCCTGCCCGAAAACGTGCGCAAACTGGTGGCGTGGGTGGATGGGCGCCCCGAACGGGTCGAATCGATCGAACCCTAGGAACGTGGCGGGCCCAGTCAGCCGCCGCGCCTGTCCCCGCTTTTCGCGCCCGTCCGGACGGGCGCGAAAAGCGGGGACGGGCGCGCTGGCCCACCCACGTTTCGGGGACGCAAGCGCTAGGCGCGCTCTGCCGCCTCAACCACGTTGGCCAGCAGCATGGCCCGGGTCATGGGTCCAACGCCGCCCGGGTTCGGGGAGATCCAGCTGGCAACCTCTGCCGCTGCGGGCTCCACGTCACCGGTGACAACAGCTTTGCCGTTGCCGTCATCCACGCGGCTCACGCCAACATCCAGGACAATGACACCGGGCTTGAGATCCGCGGCCTTAATCATGTGCGGCACGCCTGCGGCAGCCACAACGACGTCGGCCTGGCGCAGTTCAGCGGCCAGATCCTTGGTCCCGGTGTGGGCAAGAACCACTGTGGCATTGATGTCGCGGCGCGTCAGCAGCAGGCCCATGGGCCGGCCAATGGTCACACCACGGCCCACCACCACAACGCGCTTGCCAGCCAAAGTGATGCCGTGGCGTTCCAGCAACACGATGCAGCCCTTGGGGGTGCACGGCAGCGGGGACGTCATGGGCCGGTTCACATTGGCCACCAGGCGGCCCAAGTTCATCGGATGCAGGCCGTCAGCGTCCTTGTCCGGGTCAATGGCTTCAAGCACCACGTCCTGGTCAATGTGCGCAGGCAGGGGCAGCTGCACAATGTAACCGGTGCAGGCAGGGTCCTCATTGAGCTGGCGGACGGCTGCCAGGACTTCATCCTGGGTGGCCGTCTCGGGCAGATCGATGCGGATGGAGTTGATGCCTACTTCGGCACAATCCTTGTGCTTACCGCCCACGTACCACTGGGAGCCCGGATCCGAGCCAACCAAAATGGTGCCCAGGCCCGGGGTGACGCCGCGGGCCGCGAGGGCGGCCACACGTTCGGTCAACTCGGCTTTGATGGCCGCGGCTGTGGCCTTGCCATCAAGGATTTGAGCAGTCATGCGATTTACCATTCTTCCTGGCCGGGGTAGAGCGGGAAGTTCGCGGCAAGTGCCTTCACGCGGGCGCTGAGGGCGTCAACATCTGCGCCACCCTTCAGTGCTGCTGCGATGATTTCGGCAACTTCGGTGAACTCCGGTGCACCGAAGCCACGCGTGGCCAGGGCCGGGGTGCCGATGCGCAGGCCGGAGGTGATCATCGGCGGGCGGGGGTCGAACGGGACGGCGTTGCGGTTCACGGTGATGCCAACGCTGTGCAGGAGGTCTTCAGCCTGCTGGCCGTCCAGCACGGAGTTGCGCAGGTCAACCAGAACCAGGTGAACATCCGTGCCACCGGTGAGCACAGACACGCCGGCTGCGGCAACGTCGGGAGCGTTCAAACGCTCGGCAATGATCTTGGCGCCTTCGAGCACACGGGCCTGGCGTTCCTTGAACTCTTCACCGGCGGCAATCTTGAAAGCAACTGCCTTGGCGGCGATGACGTGCATGAGCGGTCCGCCCTGCTGTCCCGGGAAGACGGCGGAGTTGAGCTTCTTGGCCCACTCCTTCTTGGCCAGGATCACGCCGGAGCGCGGGCCTGAGAGGGTCTTGTGCACCGTGGAGGTGACCACGTCGGAGTAGGGCACCGGGCTCGGGTGCAGGCCTGCTGCAACCAAACCAGCAAAGTGGGCCATGTCCGTCCAGAGCAGGGCGCCAACCTCATCGGCGATGGAGCGGAAAGCTGCAAAGTCCAGCTGACGCGGGTAAGCGGACCAGCCGGCGATGATGACCTGGGGCTTCTCGGCGATGGCCTGCTCGCGCAGCTTGTCCATGTCGATGCGGAAGGTGTCGGGCTCAACTTCGTAGGCGGCAACCTCATACAGCTTGCCGGAGAAGTTCAGCTTCATGCCGTGGGTCAGGTGTCCACCATGGGCCAAGGACAGGCCCATGATCTTATCGCCGGGCTTGATCATGGCGGCAAGGGCGGCGGCGTTGGCCTGGGCACCGGAGTGCGGCTGAACGTTGGCGTATTCGGCACCGAAGAGGTCCTTGACGCGTTCGATAGCCAGGTTTTCAGCCACGTCCACGTACTCGCAGCCACCGTAGTAACGGCGGCCCGGGTAGCCTTCGGCGTACTTGTTGGTCAGTACTGAGCCCTGGGCTTCAAGTACTGCGCGGGGGGCGAAGTTTTCGGATGCAATCATTTCCAGCGTGTCGCGCTGGCGGCCAAGCTCGTCCTTGAGGACGGCTGCAATTTCCGGGTCCAGCTCGGAGAGCGGGGCGTTGGTCACGGACTGGGTGGGGCTAAAAGACACTACAGACTCCTGAGTAGGCAGCACGAAAAAACTCTTCTAGGAAAGATTATCGCTAATGCGTTGGTGGCCGTATTTGAACTTAATCTTGGCAGGTAACTTTGCCGTGCGCCCTGAGGCTTCGCGAAAAAGCGTGCACCAAGATTACTGACGGCCAACCACGCGCATTGGCTTTACTTGACCTCGCGTCCCAGGCGTACGATCTTAAGGTCTTCTCTTCGTGCTGCTCCCCGGTGGTGTCCCACCTCATCGCCAGTCGCAACACCCCAATTGTAGTACAGGGGCACATTTGGGCGGTAACGTTGAACGGGTGACTGAATTGAACTCTCCCCATTCCCCCGCCGGATATGTCCTGACACTTTCCTGCGCGGACCAGCCAGGCATTGTCCACGCCGTCTCCGGATCCCTGCTGGAAGCCGGTTGCAACATCACCGATTCCCACCAGTACGGCAATCCGGACACCGGCTCGTTCTTCATGCGCGTTGCCGTGGAAACCACCACCTCCTTCAGCCGCCTGCGTGAGCACCTGGAATCGGTTGCAGAAACCTTCAGCCTGAACTGGCAGCTGCACCGCGCCGGCGCACCCGTGCGCACCTTGATCCTGGCATCCAAGGCGGCGCACTGCATCAACGACCTGCTGTTCCTGCAGCGTTCAGGCACCCTGCCCATCGAGATTCCGGCCATTGTCTCCAACCACAGGGACCTTGAGCCGTTGGCCCAGTTCTACGGCATCCCGTTCTACTACATCCCCGTTACGCCCGATACGAAGGCCGACGCCGAAGCAGCCCTGCTGGAACTCATTGCCGAGCACAACGTGGAGCTGGTGGTCCTGGCCCGCTACATGCAGGTCCTCTCCGATGACCTCTGCCAACACCTGGCCGGTAAGGCCATCAACATCCACCATTCCTTCCTACCCTCCTTCAAGGGCGCGAAGCCGTACCACCAGGCCCACGCCCGCGGCGTGAAGATCATTGGCGCCACGGCCCACTACGTCACGGCCGTCCTGGATGAGGGTCCCATCATTGAGCAGGAAGTGATCCGCGTGGATCACGGCCACTCGGTGGAGAATTTTGTCTCCGTGGGCCGCGCCGTTGAAGCTCGCACCCTGGCCCAGGCGGTGCAGTGGCACGCCGAGCACCGGGTACTGCTAGATGGCCACAGGACAGTCGTCTTCGACTAGCCCCGTTCTGCGGTGCTCGGGTGCGGGGAAACGAACACCCTCACCCGGCACCGGAAGATTGTTGAACAATCTCGTTAAGTAGTGCATCCTTAGAGGAACACCTAACGAGACGGGGATCACACATGCCTTTCATTGACCTAAATTCTGACGTTGGCGAGTCCTTCGGTAACTGGACCATGGGCGACGATGAGGCAATCTTCACTTCCGTCTCCAGCGCCAATGTCGCCTGCGGATTCCATGCCGGGGATCCCAGCACCATCGCCGCGACGTGCCGCGCTGCGGTCGCGGCAGGGGTCACCGTTGGAGCCCACGTGGGCTACCGCGACCTGGCCGGATTTGGCCGCCGGTTCCTGGACTGCTCCCCCACCGAGCTTGCCGACGACGTGCTCTACCAGCTGGGCGCGCTCTCCGCCATGGCCCGGGCGGCCGGGACCACCATCAAATATGTGAAGCCACACGGCGCCCTCTACAACACGATCGTCCATCATGAGGGGCACGCCCAGGCCGTGGTCGACGCCGTGAAGGCGTTCGGCACGGATCTTCCCCTGCTCCTGCTGCCGGGCTCGCTCGCCCTGGCCCGTGCCGAGGCCGCCGGCCTGCGGGCCGTGGCCGAGGCTTTCGCCGACCGCAACTACACCCCGGAGGGGACCCTCGTCTCTCGTCGCGAGGCCAACGCCGTGCTCCACGATCCTGTACAGGTTGCCGCCAACATGGTCCGGTTGGCGACGGAGGGGACCATCACGGCCATTGACGGGAGCATCATCGCGATGCCGGCCGAAAGCATCTGCGTCCACGGCGACACGGCAGGCGCCGTGGCCATGGCAGCAGCCGTGCGCGCCGGCCTCGAGGCCGCGGGCGTGCAGATCACGAGCTTTGCATGAGCGTCACCGCCACCCATTTTGCCGGCACCCGCGCCATTTTGGTGGAACTCTCAGACCTTCAGGCGGTACTGGCACTGGCCGCCCGGCTGGACGAAGCACCCCTGCCGGGCCAGCTCGACGTCCTTGCCGCAGCAGGCACCGTCCTGGTCAAGTTCGACTCCCGGTCCGCAGCCAAGACCGCAGCGGCAACCATCGGGTCCTTGTCCTTGGGCAGCGCCCCCGCGAACACCGGCAAGCTTGTTGAGATCCCCGTCCACTACGACGGCGCCGACCTCGCCGACGTCGCCCATCTCACGGGTCTGAGCACTGAAGCGGTCATTGCCGCCCACACAGGCCAGCTCTGGCAGGCCGCGTTCGGCGGCTTCGCCCCAGGCTTCGCCTACTTGAGCGGCGAGAACCGGTCCTTGTCCGTGCCGCGCCGGGCAACCCCGCGCACCAACGTGCCTGCCGGCGCCGTGGCCCTGGCCGGCGACTATTCGGCAATCTACCCACGTAAATCGCCCGGCGGCTGGCAGCTGATCGGGCACAGCGACGCACTCCTGTGGTCCCTGACGCGCGAGAGCCCGGCGCTCATCCGCCCCATGGACCGGGTCCGCTTTGTCCCGGCCCGGCCCAGCCTGAGCCTGCGGCACGACTCCGCCGCCGGCACCGCCGTGGACGACTCGCTGGTACCGGCAGTCGCCGCCCCAGCTGTGACAGACGCAGCTCCGGCCGGCGGACTGGCCATCGTCTCGCCGGGGTTGCAGTCACTCATCCAGGACCTGGGCCGTCCCGGCCTGGGCGGGCTCGGCGTGTCCGCGGCAGGCGCCGTCGACCCGTCCGCGGCCCGTGCAGCCAACCGGCTGGTCGGCAACCAGCGCGGTGACGCCGTCGTCGAAAACCTCATGGGTTCCTTGATTCTGCGGGCCGCCACCGATCAGGTCCTGGCCGTCACAGGCGCCCGCGTGGAACTGACAGTCAGCTCCGACGAGCACCCGGCACGGCACCCCGCCCAAAACGCTCCTTTTGCCCTGCTGGCGGGAGAAACCTTGGAGCTCTCCCCCGCCCTGACCGGGCTGCGCTGCTATGTGGGCGTGCGCGGCGGCGTCGCTGGGCCGCTGGTTCTGGGCAGCCGTTCAAGCGATGTCCTGTCAGGCATCGGGCCCCTGCCCCTGGCCGCCGGGGACACCATTGTGGTGGGGACAGTATCCGGCATGCACGTGGTCGGCGCCCCGGAGCCCAGCACCCTGCCCGAGCTGCCCGGTGACGGCGTCACCAGCCTGCGCTTCACAGCCGGCCCCCGGGAGGACTGGTTTGGCCCGGCCGGGCTTGCCTCGCTGTCAGCGCAGTCCTGGCGGGTCAGCACCGAGTCGAACAGGATAGGCGTCCGGCTGGGGCTGGACGACGGGGGCACGGCCCTGACACGCATCCGCGAGGGCGAGCTGGCCAGTGAAGGGGTGGTCTGGGGCGCGTTGCAGGTCCCGCCGTCGGGCCTGCCCGTGCTGTTCCTGGCCGACCACCCGGTCACCGGCGGCTATCCGGTCATTGGCGTGGTGGTGCCGGAAGACCTGCCGGCGGCGGCGCAGCTGACTCCGGGGTCGCGGGTCCGCTTCATCATGGTTGACCCCGACACTCTGGCGCCACAGCCCACACGCCCGTCCAATCTTGCCCGCCTTGGCGACTGCCTTGCGGGCCACCAGCAAGGAAGTCACTGATGCAAAAAGTTTTGATTGCCAACCGCGGCGAGATCGCCGTGCGCGTGGCGCGGGCTTGTGCCGATGCCGGCATGGCCTCCGTGGCCGTATATTCCGAACCGGACGCCGATGCGCTGCATGTGCGCCGGGCCGATGAGGCCTACGCCCTGGGCGGGCGGGCCAGCGCGGACACCTACCTGAACATTGACAAACTGATCGGCATTGCGCTCCGGTCCGGGGCCGACGCCGTCCACCCGGGCTACGGCTTCCTGTCCGAGAACGCGGACTTTGCTCAGGCCGTCCTGGACGCAGGATTGACCTGGATCGGCCCCCCGCCTGAGGCAATCCGCCAGCTGGGCAACAAAGTCACCGCCCGGGACATCGCCGTCCGCGCGGGCGCCCCGCTGGTGCCTGGCAGCGACGGCCCCGTCGGCTCCGGCGCCGAGGTGCGGGCCTTTGCCGAAAAACATGGCCTGCCGGTGGCCATCAAGGCAGCCTTTGGCGGGGGCGGGCGCGGCTTGAAAATTGCGCACAGCTTCGAGGAGATCGACGAAGCCTTCGAATCGGCTGTCCGGGAGGCCACCGCCGCGTTTGGGCGTGGCGAGTGCTTTGTGGAGCGCTTCCTGGAGCGGCCCCGCCATGTGGAGGCCCAAGTCCTGGCCGACCGGCACGGAAACGTGGTGGTGGTGGGAACCCGCGACTGCTCGCTGCAGCGCCGGCACCAAAAACTCGTTGAGGAGGCCCCCGCGCCGTTTCTGACGGACGAACAACGCGCCAGCATCCACGCCTCGGCGAAAGCCATCTGCCTGGCCGCGGGATACGAGGGCGCCGGCACCGTGGAATACCTGGTGGCCGGCGACGGCACTGTCTCCTTCCTGGAAGTGAACACCCGCCTGCAGGTCGAGCACACCATCACCGAGGAAACCACGGGTGTGGACCTGGTCCGGGAGCAGTTCCGCATCGCCGCCGGGGAACCCCTGGCCTTCACCGCGGACCCGGAGCCGCGCGGTCATGCCTTTGAGTTCCGGCTCAACGCCGAGGACCCGGCCCGCGGCTTCCTGCCCGGCCCCGGCACCATCACCGCTTTCGAAGCACCGACAGGTTCGGGGCTCCGTGTCGACTCCGGGGTGCGCAGCGGTTCAGTGGTGCCCGGCGACTATGACTCCCTCTTGGCGAAATTGATTGTGCACGGCGCCGACCGCGCCCAGGCCTTGCGCCGGGCCAAGGTGGCGTTGGATGAGATGGTCATTGCCGGCCTGCCCACGGTACTGCCGTTCCACCGTGCTGTGGTCCGCGATCCCGCATTCACCCAGGAAGGGTCCTTCGGCGTTTACACCACCTGGATCGAATCTGAGTTCGCGGCAACGCTGGCCGCCTCAGCAGAAATCGCCCGCGCCGAGCCGGGTGCCGACCGGGAGGAAATCACCATCGATGTGGACGGCGTGGCCCTGCGAATCGGCTTGCCGGCACAGCTGCTCGCGTCCTTGCGCGGCGGCGGAGGCGTGGCTGCCGCGGCTGCAGCGCCTGATGCCGGGAGCGTCGCTGATGCCGCCACACTGACAGCGCCCATGAACGGCAGCCTGGTCAAGTGGCTGGTCGACGACGGCGCCACCGTCGCCGCCGGTGACCCTGTAGTGGTTCTGGAGGCCATGAAAATGGAAACCACCGTCTCGGCGCACCGCGGCGGGACGCTGCTACACGGGGCGTTCGCATCCGGATCCGTAGTGGTCCAAGGCGACGTGGTGGGCCGGATCAACTGACACCGCCACGTGGCCGCGATTCTGGCACAGCCACCCCGGCCCGTTGGGTAGATTGGAGCCATGCCCATGAATGCTGCCCTCGATGACCTGTCCCGGCTTGACCCGGCTGCCCACGCACACACCGGCGAATGGGTGGCTGCGGTGTTGCGTGCCCGGATTGCGGACGGGAAACTGCTGCCGGGCAGCAAACTCTCCGAACTGGCTCTGGCGTCACTGCTGGGTGTCTCGCGCAACACCCTGCGCGAGGCATTTACCGTGTTGGCCGGTGAAATGATCATCACCCGGATCCCCAACCGCGGCGTCTTTGTCGCCTCCCCGGGCCGGGAGGAGATCCGTGAGATTTACCGGGTCCGGCGCATGCTGGAACCCGCCGCGGTCCTGTGGGGTCCCGAGCTCGACGTCGACGCCCTAGCCGACGTTGTTGCCGATGCCCGCGAAGCCCTGTCCCGCGGTTCAGTGGCAGAGATGGCCAGCGCCAACCAACGCTTCCATGAGGAACTGATCCGTGGCACGGGAAGCCACGGACTGGCGGAGATCATGGCGCGGGTGCTGGCCCAGATGCGCTTGGTGTTCCATGCCATGAGCGGTGCCCCTGACTTTCACAGCCACTACGTTGAGCTCAATGCGGACCTGGTGCGGCTCTTGGTCGCCGGGGAGCGGGCCGAAGCGGCCGAAACCTTGCGCCGATACTTGGACCGGGCCGAGGCTGAACTGCTCGGGCACCTGCCCGACTCCCCCTAAGCCACCAGGACCCGCTACGGGACCTGGTAGTGGGTGTCTCTGGCGTCGGTGATCAGCATGTGGCCCGGCGCGTGGCCAATGGCCAGGGCGGGCCGGGACTCCATGATGGCCGCCTGTGGCGTGACCCCGCACGCCCAGAATACCGGGATGTGTCCCGCCGGGATCGCCACCGGGTCCCCGAAGTCCGGACGGCCCAGATCCGTGATGCCCAGTTCGGCCGGATTGCCCACGTGCACGGGGGCTCCATGCACGGCCGGGTAGCGTGAGGTGATCCGGACGGCGTCGGCAACTTGGGAAGCCGGCACGGGGCGCATCGAAACAACCAGCGGCCCGGACATGGAACCGGCCGGCGTGCAGCGGATATTTGAGCGGTACATGGGCACATTGACGCCCTGGTCTATGTGGGCAATGTTGATGCCGCCGTCCTGCAGGGCCGCCTCAAAGGTGAAGCTGCAACCTACGATGAACGTGACCAGGTCATCACGCCAGTACTGGGCAATATTCGCCACCTCGGCGGTCTTAATGCCGTTTTCATAAACCGTGTACAGGGGCACATCGGTGCGGATGTCGCCTCCGGCCAACAGCGGCCCGGTGGTCTCGCCGGCGTCGAGCACGCCCAGAATGGGGCACGGTTTGGGGTTGCGCTGGGCAAAGAGGAGCACATCGAAGGCCAGCGCCTGGGGCACGATGATCAGATTGGCCTGGGCAAATCCCCTCGACCAGCCGGCTGTGGGGGTGATGACGCCCTCGCGGAAGAGCCGGCGGGCGGCGTCCGGGCGGAGCTGGCCGGGATCGTCAGGCAGGGCGCCGTGCGTTTTCGTTGTCATGGTCAGCCGATTCCTCAGGAGGTCCAGAGGCGGGCCAGGCCTGAGAGCGACTGCCAGCCAAGGAACAATGTCAGCAGCCAGGTCGCGGCACCCACTATCAGCAACCATTTCGGGTACACGTAGCCGTGGAGCAGGTCCCGGCGGCGCCACGCAACCCAGAGCAGCAGCGCAAAGCCCACGGGCAGGATCAGGCCGTTGAACGCACCGGCGAAGATCAGGAGCTTTTGCGGGGCCTGGCCGATCAGCCCGTACGCAATGGAACAGACAACAATGAAGGCGACGGTGAGCAAATTGCGCTTGCGTTCGGAGGTGGTGGACTTGGTGATGAAGGACACCGAGGTGAAGGAGGCGCCCACCACGGATGTCAGCGATGCCGCCCAGAGCACAACGCCGAACATCCGCATGCCGATCTCGCCTGCCGCGGCGCCGAAGGCTTCCGCCGCCATGTTGCTGCTGGTCAGTGTGACTCCGCCGGCCACCACACCAAAGATGGCCAGGAACAGCAGGACCCGCATGATGCCGGTGACAATGACACCCAGCACGGAAATGCGGGTGATGTCCTTGACGTGGGCTACGCCGGTGGCGCCGGAGTCGAGCATGCGGTGTGCCCCGGCGTAGGTGATGTACCCGCCCACGGTGCCGCCGATCAAGGTGGTGATGATCAGAAAGTCAATCTTGTCCGGCAGAACGGTGTTCTTCAGCGCTTCACCGACCGGCGGGGCGGCGACGATGGCCACATAAAGCATGAGCAGGATCATGATGGCGCCCAGCAGGACCACAATTCTATCAAGCGCCATGCCGGCCCTTTTGGACAGGAAGATCAGGATCGCAACGGCGGCCGAGAGCAGGCCGCCAATCTTGGGGTCCAGCCCCAACATGGCATTGATGCCCAAGCCTGTGCCGGCAATATTGCCGATGTTGAACACCATGCCGCCAGCAAAGACCAGGATGGCCAGGAACCAGCCCGCCCCAGGCAGGACTTTGTTGCCCAATTCCTGGGCCCGCAGACCGGAGACCCCCACTACGCGCCACACGTTGAGCTGGACGGCGATGTCCACCAGGATGGAAACGAGGATTGCAAAAGCAAACGCCGCACCCAGCTGGACGGTGAAGACGGTGGTCTGGGTGATGAACCCCGGCCCGATGGCGCTGGTGGCCATCAGGAACATGGCACCCAGCAGGGCCGTGCGCTTCGATGGGGTAATCATTTTTGGCTTGGTGCCCGGGGTGGCCATGGTTCCATCCATCCAGATTGGGTGACCGGAGTCACAGGAAGTATCCCAAGGAACACTACAGGTTGTTGAACAATTTAGGCAAGGCATTGTTGAACAATTCCGTAAATTTGGGCCAATGTCTCCGCCCATGCGCACTGCTGAGACCGAACGATCACTTTGCACATGCGCACTGCTGAGACCAGCCGTAGTGCCAGTGTCAAAGCTGCGCCCCGCTGGCTGCTGGCGATGCGCATAGCCAAACCATCACTTTGCTCATGCGCACTGCTGAGACCAGCCGTAGCGCCAGTGTCAAAGCTGCGCCCCGCTGGCAGCTGGCGATGCGCATAGCCAACCATCACTTTGCTCATGCGCACTGCGGAGACCGAACGATGCGCATAGCCAAACATCACTTTGCTCATGCGCACCGCTGAGACCAGCCGTAGCGCCAGTGTCACAGCTGCGCACCGCTGGCAGCTGGCGATGCGCATAGCCAAGGCGGCAGCCGAAGTGGCTAGGCTGGGGCCATGCAAACTCATGTGTTGGGCAAAACGAATCGCACTGTGTCCGCCGTCGGGCTGGGCACTTGGCAGCTGGGTGCCGACTGGGGCGACGTCAGCGAAGCCGACGCCTTGGCTGTCCTGGCCGCATCAGCAGACGCGGGTGTGACATTTTTCGACACCGCCGATGTTTATGGCGATGGCCGCAGCGAACAAGTCATTGGCAAATTCTTGCGCGACCACGGCACCGGCATTACCGTCGCCACGAAAATGGGCCGCCGCCTGGAACAAATGCCGGAAAACTATGTGCTGGATAATTTCCGTGCCTGGACCGAGCGCTCCCGCAGAAACCTCGGCGTGGAAACGCTGGACTTGGTCCAATTGCACTGCCCACCCACGGCCGTCGTCACCTCGGATGAGGTCTATGACGCCCTAGACACGCTGGTTGCCGAGGGCGCCATCGCCAACTACGGGCTGAGCGTGGAGACCTGCGATCAGGCCCTTGCGGCGATCACGCGGCCCAACGTGGCCACAATCCAGATCATCATCAACGCGTTCCGGCTCAAACCGTTGGATGCGGTGCTGCCAGCAGCACTGGAGGCCGGGGTTGGCATTATTGCCCGCGTCCCGCTCGCCAGTGGCCTGCTCACAGGCAAATACACCCCCGCCACCACGTTTCCGGACAACGATCACCGAAACTACAACCGCGACGGCAGCCACTTTGACGTTGGCGAGACATTCTCCGGCGTCGACTACGCCGTGGGGCTTCAGGCCGCCGAACGCTTTGCCCGGCTCGCCAAGGATTTGGACGGGCCGACGACGGCGCAGGCCGCCCTTGCCTGGGTGGCCCAATGTGACGGCGTCAGCACCGTCATCCCCGGCGCCCGGTCCACCGCCCAAGCCAGGGCCAATGCGGCCGCCGGGACCCTGGGTGGCCTCAGTGCGGATTTCAACCAGGGAGTCCGAGACCTTTACAACGAGCTGCTGCGCACGGACATCCACCCCCGCTGGTAGGGCCCGGCGGCGCCCAGTCCAGGGACATGCTCAGTCCAGGGACATCGGCCCGATCTCGGCCAGCAGCTCCCCCGGGCCGGGATTTTCCGGTGCCGAGCTGCCGCCCAGGTGCTTCACCACACCCCACACGGCGTTCAGCGCGGTGGTGACGGCGCCGTCGGCCCATCCCGCCGTCCAGGAGACGTCGTCGCCGGCCAGGAAGATGCCCCGCTGGCTTTCGGGCAGCTCCGCCTGGTCAAAATGCGTGAACAGCCGCTGCTGGTAACGGTAGTGGCCGGGCAGGTTGGCCTTGAACGCACCCATGAAGTTCGGGTCAGCCTCCCAGGACACCGTAATGGGCGCCCCCACAATGTGTGAGGCAATGTCCACGTTCGGGTAGATCTGGGCCAGCGAGTGCAGCATCAGCTCCACCCGCTCCTCAGCCGAGAGCGAGAGCCACTTCAGCGCGTCGTCGTTCCAGGTGTAGGAAAGCAGGATGACGGCGGGCGCATCGGGGCCGTTGTCCAGCAGGTAGGTGGCACGGTTGAGCCGGTCGGTCAGGGTCATGGACATGACCTCACGGCCCGTCTCCGGATCAATATCCTTCCAGAACGGCCTGTCCACCATGACAAAGGTCTTGGAGGACTGCATGTAGTGCGAACGTTCAATGGCCGTCCACATGGGCGCGGCAAACAGCGATTCCTCCGTATTGATGCGGGTGGAGAGCAGCCACGACTGGCAGGTGCTGATCACGACGGGGAAACGGTGCGTCTTGCCCCAGCGCTCGGTAATTTCCAGCGAGCCGTCCTCCGCACGGGCAATCTTGGCCACACCACCG
This sequence comes from Arthrobacter glacialis, assembly GCF_002909415.1. Taxonomy (NCBI): domain Bacteria; kingdom Bacillati; phylum Actinomycetota; class Actinomycetes; order Micrococcales; family Micrococcaceae; genus Arthrobacter; species Arthrobacter glacialis. The sequence goes on from NZ_PPXB01000003.1 coordinate 58,773, forward strand.
CGCGGGGATCCGGCGTGCAGCGACTTCAGCGAGGTCCCTTCAGGCCAGTGCTCCATGCCCGACGGCGCGTCCTCCCACAGTTCCTCGGGGAGCCTTTGCGCGCCGCCGGCGATGCTGCGGTGGCCGTCGTCGGCGTCGGTGTAGACCACCCGGAGGATCTCCAGGATCGAGTTGGGGAAGTCGGTGTCCCATCCGCCCGTACCGAAGCCCACCTGTCCAAAGGCCTCGCGGTGGCCGAAGCCGGCCTTTTTGAAGGCTTCGCTGGCGGCAATGAAACCGTAGAAGGTTTGCTCATCCAGGGCTGGCACCAGGGCGTTCCAGATTTCCTTGATGGTTTTGGTGTCCCGCACCCGGATGGCTTCTTGCATCTGGGCGAACGCGGCGCCGTCATTCACTGAAGCTCGCCAAGCCCGGGCCACTTCGTGGAAGAACTCCGGGAGGTCCGCCTCGGTGACGGCATAGTGGGATTCGCCGGTCAGTTCAATGACCGTGCTGGAGGTTGCCCCGGAGAGCGGGTTGGGGAACTCGTCAGTGCCAAGTCCCATCTGGTCCACATAGTGGTAGAAGGCGCGTCCGGAGACCGGGAAGCGCATCCCGCCCAGGTCCGCGGTAACTTCCGGCGCCCCCGGGAAACTGGCTGTGCGCAACCGTCCGCCGATTTGTTCGGGTTCAAAAATGACGGGCTTGAGCCCCATCTTCATGAGTTCGTAGGCGGCCACCAGACCGGACAGCCCGGCCCCGATAATGGCAACCTCGGTACCGTGGACCTGCGCCGGGACGCTGCCCAAGCCGGCGGGGTGCGCCAGGTAGTGGTCGTAGCTGAACGGGAAATCAGGGTTGAGCATGGTGATTGCGTCAGTCATGGTTACGGTGCCTTCACGGTGTTGGTGTCCTCGGAGGGAGCGTTGTCCGTCTCAATGCTGCGGGTGGAGAGTTCTTGGTATTCGTCCTCGGACAGGGCTGCCACCTTGGAATGGCGGCGGCCGTAGCCAAAGTATGCCAGCAACCCCACCATCATCCATGCGAGGAACACCACCCAGGTGTGGCCGCCCAGGTTGACCATCAAGTAGATGCACATGAGCGCGCCCAGAATGGGGGTCACGGGGTAGAACGCCACCTTGTAGCTGCGTTTGAGCTCGGGACGGTTGCGGCGCAGGTAGATCACGGCAATGTTGACCAGGGCAAAGGCGAACAGGGTGCCGATGCTGGTGGCATCGGCCAGGGCACCGAGCGGGACCAGCCCCGCCGTCAGCGCCACCACGATGCCCACAATCAAGGTGCCGGCCACGGGAGTGCCGCGCTTTTCGGAGATCCGGCCAAATATTTTGGGCACCAGCCCGTCCCGGGACATGGACATCAGGATGCGGGTCTGGCCGTACAGCACTGTCAAGACAATGCTGGCAATGGCCAGCACGGCGCCCACGGAGAACACCAGGGCAATCCACGGCTGGTGCGTGACTTCCAGCAGGATCTGCACCAGGGCCGCCTGGGTTCCGTCGAACCAGGTCCATTCGCGGGCGCCGACGGCGGCCACAGCCACCAGCACATACAAGGTGGTCACGATGATCATGGACAGCATGATGGCCCGGGGCAGATCACGCTGCGGGTTTTTGGCTTCCTCGCCGGCGGTGGAAGCGGCGTCGAACCCTATATAGGAGAAGAACACCCGGGATGCTGCGGCGGAGACGCCTGCGGCACCCATGGGCATGAGCGGGCTCAAGTTTCCTATGGAGAAGGCGCTGAAAGCAATGGCGCAGAAGAACAGCAGGATCGCGATCTTGACGATCACAATGGCCGTGTTGACCCAGGCACTTTCCTTGGCACCTCGAATCAGCAAAACCATGGACAGCAACACAATGGCCATGGCTGGCAGGTTCAGCAAACCACCGGCTCCGGGCGGCTGGGAGATGGCGTCCGGCAGCGCCCAGCCAAAGGCGGCCAAGGATTCGTTGATGTATTGACCGGCCCCAACGGACACGGCGGCCACCGAGACCGCGTATTCGAGCACCAGGCACCATCCGCAGATCCAGGCCATGCCCTCACCCAGGGTGACGTAGGTGTAGGAGTAGCTGGATCCTGCCGCCGGCACCATGCCCGCCATTTCCGCGTACGACACGGCGGAGAGCAGTGCGGCGATGCCAGCAATCAGGAAGGAGATGAACACGGCGGGCCCGGCCAAAGGCACGGAATCACCAAGAATCACCAAGATGCCGGTTCCCAGCGTGGCTCCCACACTGATCATGGTCAATTGGAAGACGCCAAAGCTACGGACCAATTTCCGGCCGCCGGAGCCAGTCTCGGCTTCATGGAGCATCTGCCCCAGGGGCTTGCGGCGCAGCAGTTGCCGCCCCAGGCCAACGGCTGGCCTGCTTCCGTGCGGACCCCCGGCGGTTGCAGTCGACACTGACTGCGGGCTGGGCTGATCACGTAGTGACATTCTCTAAATCCCATTCTGTGTGGTCCTGCGAGTGCAGGTAATGCTGTGCAAGTTCCTCAACACTATTCCTGTGATGCGCATCTCATTGGAGTGCAAAACGTCCTGTACGCTGTGTCCATGAGACTAAACGCACCAACCGTTCCCGGCTCCTCGGAACTCATCACCGGCACGGTCAGCGTTGACCTGGACGCCATAGAGCACAACGTACGCATCTTACGCGCTCACACCACAGCCCCGCATTTCATGGCAGTCGTCAAGGGAAACGCCTATGGCCACGGCCTGCTGGAAACGGCACGTTCCGCCGTGGCCGCCGGCGCCGACTGGCTGGGGACAGCCCAGTTATCGGAGGCCCTGACCCTGCGGCGCGATGGCATCACCACCCCCATTTTGGCCTGGCTCTACCTGGCCACCTCATCCGGTGGCGCCATCACGGACGCCGTGCAGCATGACATCGATGTGTCCCTGGGCAGTGTGGCCCAGCTGGAAGTTGTGGCCGGGACCGCGCACGCTTTGGGCCGGACGGCGTTCATCCATCTTGAGCTGGACAGCGGCCTCAGTCGTGGCGGCGCCCGCCGTGAGGACTGGCCCGCCCTGGTGGCCGCGGCGCGTGCGGCGGAACTCACCGGCGCCGTGTCCGTCCGCGGGGTGTGGACACACCTCGCCTGGGCCGATGTCCCGGCGCACCCGGCCAACACGGCCGCCGTGGCGGACTTTGAGGAGGCGGTCCAGGAGGCGCACGACGTCGGGCTGACGCCAACGTTGCGGCACGTCTCCAGTTCGGCGAACATCCTGGCGAGGCCCGAATTCCATTTCGACATGGTGCGGGCCGGCCTTGCCATGTACGGGCTTTCTCCTGCCGAGCACCTTGACCCGGCCGACTTCGGCCTGCGCCCGGCATTGTCCGTTTCGGCTCCCGTGGTACTGGTCAAGCATGTCCCTGCGGGCACGGGTGTCAGCTACGAACACCGGGCCATCACCCACGAATCACGCTATCTGGGGCTTATCCCGCTGGGCTACGCCGACGGCATTCCCAAGGGCATCTCAGGGAGCAGCATCGTCATGGTGGGCGGCCACAAGGTGCCGGTCATCGGCAAGGTCTGCATGGACCAGTTCATGGTGGATCTGGGGCACCAGACCGGCGTCAAGGTCGGTGACACGGCGCTTTTGTTTGGCGATCCGGAGGTGGGGGCGGCGAGCGCCGATGACTGGGGCGCGGCCATCAACAGCCATGGCGACGAGATCATCAACCGCATCGCCCCGAGACTGCAGCGGGTGTACACCCATGGCCGCTGACACCAAGGGCCAGCGGGTCCGTGCCCTTCCCCTGTCCAATGAGGAAGTGGAGTCACGGTTCCGCTCTGTCACCCTGGCCCAGTTCCTGGCGGAGCTGCCCGATGAGCTGACCATTTTGCACGACGCCAATCTGCAGGCACGCCTGCGCTGGGTGGAGCCGAGCGAGCTGGCTGACCCCACGCCGTATTTGATGGACGGCGAGTTTGTCCTGACTGCCGGGCTTCCCCTGCTGGGCGAGGGCGGGACTGCGGATGCGATTGACGCCTATGTGGAGCGGCTGGCCGGGGCCAAGGTCTGCGCCCTGGGGTTTGGCTTGACCCCGTACCACCATGAGGTGCCGCCTGCCCTGGCAGCGTCCTGCCGACGCCACGGGCTGACACTGGTGGAGGTGCCACCCACGGTGCCGTTCGCCGCCATCGGGCTGCAGTTTGCCCAGCTTCTGGAGTCCGATTCGGCCAAGGTGTTCCGCCAACTCGCCGAGACCAACCGGATGCTCATGCGCTCGGTGCTGTCCCCCCGCCCGGACCAGGAAGTCTTGGGAACCCTAGTGCAGCGCGTGCCTTGCTGGGCGGTGCTGGTGGGGGCCGACGGGAAGGTGCGGGCTCGCGCCGGAAGCAACCCGGCCGACGTCGTGACGCTTGGCCCGCTGCTACAGCGGCTGTTCTCCGGGTCAGGCCCCCGCGTGGAGTTGGACAGCTACCCCTCACCCGGATCCGAGTCCGTGGTGGGGCACCCGCTGCGCAGCACCCGGGATGTGAATCTTGGCGCCCTGGTGATTGGTTCGGCCGAACGGTTGTCACCGGCCCACAACAACATTGTCTCCTCGGCCGTCGGCCTGCTGGAGCTGCTCTCCCGGCAACGCACCAGCGGCTCGCTGGCCCCCAGCCAGCTGGCCACCGCGTTGCTGCTGCACCCGGAGACGCTCGCCACGGGCACGGCCCGCGAAGTGTCGGCCGCGAAGGACTTGCTGGCGCAAAGTCTTGGCTCCACCCGGTCGGCGCCCATGCGCGTGGTCCAAGGCGTCAATGTGGACGCGCCGCAGTGGCGCAGCTCCGACTCCCCCGTACGCGAGCTGTTGCAGTGGCGGCGCATCTTCGACACCAAGCTCGTGGAGATCACCGAATATGGCTTTGCCGCGGTGACACGCCTGAAGGTTGACGACGCCGCCGTGGCCGAGGCGCAGCGCCTCGGCTGGCGGCTGGTCATCGGCGACCCCGTGGAACTAAACAGCCTGCCAGCCGCCTATCAGCGAGTGGGTGCCCTGCGCGCCCGGGCACGCGCCACTGCGGAGACCCTGCGGGTGGATTCAGTGACGTGGTCCGTGACGGGGCTGTTGGGCCGCGAAGCCGGGGCCATGCTGGCCGGGCAGGTGTTGGCACCGTTGCTGGAACCTGAACGCCAGGACGCCCTCTTGGACGTGCTGCGCGGCTGGCTGGCGCAAAACGGCAACTGGGATGCCACGGCCAAGGCGCTGGGGCTCCACCGCAACAGCGTCCGGCGCCAGATTGGCGTCGTCGCTGAACTGCTGGACCGCGACCTCAACGACGCACAGACCCGAGCGGACCTCTGGATCGCCCTGCAGTATTCCCCGCCTGTGCCCTAGTGCCGGGCCCACTCTGCGTAGAGTTCGGGGCGGCGTTCGGACAGGTAGGGCACGTCCTTGCGGGTGGACCGGATGGTTTCGGCGTCGAGCTGGGCGTAGAGCAGCGTGGCGTCCGGCCCGGCGGTGGCGAGGAATCCGCCGTCGGCCCCGACAATGACGCTGCCGCCACCAAAGGCCACGGATGATTCCACGCCGCAGTGGTTGGCGTAGGCGAGCGCCACATGGTTTTCCAGCGCCCGGGCCCGCACCAAAACCTGCGGAACTTCGTCAAATCCGTGCGCCAGGGCAGTGGGGACCAGCACCACGTCGGCCCCGCGCACGCCTGCCGCGCGTACTGTCTCGGGGAATTCCACGTCGTAGCAAATGACTATCGAAAGAAACAGGTCCTTGAACTGCACGACGCCGGGAGCTTCCGTTGCGCCGACGAAAGCCGCCCGCTCGGCGCCGCCAAAGAGGTGAACTTTTCCGTAGTCCAGCAGCTCGGCGCCGGTGGCGTCCACCAGTGTGGCACTGATACTGAGGCGGGCGCCGTCCACTCGCGGGAGGCTGTAGACCAGGGCGATGCCGTGGTGTCTGGCAATATCGGCGAGCTCATGGCGAAGCCGCGGCAACTGCCCGGGCGCAAATTCGGCGTGAATGCGTTCGGGATCGTAGCCGGGCACGAACAGCTCAGGTGTGAGCAGGAGGTCAGCGCCGGCGGCGGCAGCGTCACTGGCCGCTGCATCAATGACGGCAAGGTTCCCCGCCATGTCCAGCGGCACGGCATTAGCCTGCAACAACGCCAACAACATGTTTACTCCTTAGTGGTTTGCCCGGGCTGTTCCCTCAGCTTCCACAGTAGCGGCGCCGCCGCCAGAAAGTGTGGGTGCAATCTCACCACCCGACGGCGCTCACGGGACGATTTGCCCGTTGCGGCAAGCCAGCATTGGGTACCATCGGCTAGAAGAGTGCAAATGCGTGCGTTGGCAACAGCCTGCCCGCCTCCTGGAACGGATCCACCATGAATCAACTGATCACTTTTGACGGCATTACCCCCACAGTGCATGAAAGTGCGTTCGTTGCGCACACGGCAGTTCTGATTGGCCAGGCCACACTGGGGGCTGACGCCAGCGCCTTTTATGGTGTGGTGATGCGCGGGGACACCAACTCCATCAGCGTCGGTGCGGGCAGCAATCTGCAGGACAATGTGGTGCTGCACGCCGACCCCGGCTTCCCCACCCACGTTGGCAGCGGTGTCAGTGTGGGCCACAGCGCCGTCATCCACGGGTGCACCATTGAGGACGACTGCCTGATTGGCATGAGCGCCACTGTCATGAACGGTGCCGTCATTGGGGCAGGTTCCCTGGTGGCAGGTGGCGCGGTGGTTCTGGAAGGCGCCGTCATTCCCCCGGGCTCCCTGGTAGCGGGTGTTCCGGCCAAGGTGCGCCGGGAACTGAGCGCCGAGGAACGTGAGCACGTTCGCGAAAACGCCGAAAACTACGTGGCGTTGGCCCGCAAGCACAAGCTGGTCCAGCCCTAGAGCGAATGCCCAAAAACTAACATTTCCAACAATTTCAACAACTATTGGACACTCATGAACGCATGGGGCCTAGTCGGCCAGCTCGTGAAGGCTCCTTCCTGCAGTAAAACAGGCATCCATAACAGGATTCACATTTCTTGCGTTAAGACAAAAAGCATGTGAGAGTCCATTTTGCGTTAACCTCTTGACTGCATTACCCGGTGTGATGCACGCTACTACAATGAGTAATGCCCCCACACCTGCCGCCGGCCACATGCCCAAGCCCGGTTCACAATCAGCCCTGCGCCAGCGCAATCAACGACTCATCATTGAAACGCTGCGAGAACTTGGGGCTTTGTCCCAGGCTGAACTGGCTCGCGCCACCGGACTGTCCACGGCAACAATCTCCAACATTGTCAAGGCCCTTTCGGCAGAAGGGCTGACCACCACCCATCCCACCACCAGTTCTGGGCGGCGCGCATTGGCCGTGAGCCTGCTGGAAACTCCTGAGATTGCCGCTGGAATTGATTTTGGCCGCAGCCACGTCAGGGTGGTCCTGGCCAGTCAGGGACTCATCGTCAAGGCCGAAAAGTTTGCGCCGCTCCCGGTTGGTCACCTGGCCTCCGAAAGTATTGCCACAGCCGCGGCCATGTTGGCGGATCTCTTGGCAGAATCCGGGATCGAACGCGGCCAGGTCAAGGGTGCCGGCGTTGGCGTTCCGGGGCCCATTGACCACAGGACAGGCACAGTTATTCGCGGGGCCATCCTGCCCGAATGGGTGGGAGTCAATATTGTGGCGCGGCTTGAAGAAGCCCTGGACATGCCTATTTTTGCCGACAATGACGCCAATCTGGGGGCCCTGGCCCAAGTCACCTGGGGCGAGCACAAGGCTGCCCGTGACCTGGTTTTTCTGAAGATCGGCAGCGGGATTGGGGCGGGCCTGATCCTCAATGGCGCACCCTACTATGGGCATACCGGAATCACCGGAGAGATCGGCCATGCCACCATCTTTGATCAGGGATTGGTGTGCCGCTGCGGAAACCGCGGCTGCCTTGAAACAGTGGCCTCAACGGCCGTCATGATCGAGCTGCTGAGCCGGGGCGAGAGTGAGACCTTGACGGTTGGTGCCATCATCCGCCACGCCATGGCAGGCGATTCGGCCACCCTGCGTGTCATTGACGACGCCGGGATGGCCGTCGGCAGGGCCATCGCCAACGTGGCCAACATGATCAATCCTGAGATCATCGTTGTGGGCGGACCCTTGGCGGCCCTGGGCGAAACCCTGCTGAACCCCATCCGTCGCGGCTTGATCCGCCATGCCGTCCCCGCTATTGGCGAGGGAACCACTGTTGTCATGTCATCACTTGGCGACCGGGCTGAAGCCCTGGGCGCCATCTCCTTGGCACTGTCCCGCCGCGGCCTGCCACAGGACCGGCGCTGACGACTGGGCCCGTCACAGTCGGAGGCGGCCACCAAAACCATAAGTTGATGCCGCCTCATTTCGGCAACATTTCAGACTGTTACCAATCTGTTGCGTTAAATAGTTGACTGCAAATTGTGATGCAGGTAACTTTTGGAGAGCGGGTACGTCTTGTACTCCTGCCGATCATCATTTCGAACAATTATTCACGGAGGATAAACATGCGACGTCGTCTATCGTTGCTTGCCGGAGTTGCAACGCTGGGTCTGACCCTGGCGGCCTGTGGCGGCGGCGCCGACAACACCCCCAGTGACAGCTCCAACGCCAAGGATGCAACAGGCAAAGTTGGCGTTTTCACCTGGTGGGCCGACGGTTCGGAGAAGGCCGGCCTGGATGCCTTGGTCAAGGTATTTGGCACCGACTTCCCGAATGTCACTTTCGACAACTTGGCTGTTGCCGGTGGTGCCGGTTCACAGGCCAAGAGCGTGTTGGCTGCCCAGTTGAAGGCTGGCAACCCGCCGGATTCCTTCCAGGCCCACGCTGGTGCCGAACTCCAGGACTACATCGACGCTGATCAGCTCGAAGATCTCTCCTCCTTCTACAAGGACAATGACCTCACGGCCCAGTTCCCCAAGGACCTGGTTGATCGTTTGACTGTTGACGGCAAGATCTACTCCGTCCCCTCCAACATTCACCGTGCAAACGTGGTCTGGGCCAACGTTGAAGTGCTCAAGGCCGCCAACGTCGACCCGACCAAGCCTGCAGCGGACCTCGATGCCTGGTTCGCCGACATGGACAAGATCAAGGCCACGGGCAAGATCCCCTTGGCTGTTGCCGGTTCCTGGACCCAGGTTCAGCTGTTTGAAAACATCCTGCTCTCCAGCTTAGGCACCGATGGTTACAACGGCCTGTGGGATGGCAAGACTGACTGGAAGGGCGCCGACGTAACCAAGGCCATCACGGCCTACGAAAAGGCCCTGACCTACACCAACACCGACCGCGACTCCCTCAGCGACTGGGCTCCGGCCACGCAGCTCGTTCAGGATGGCGCAGCAGCCTACAACGTCATGGGTGACTGGGCAGAAGCCAAGTTCGCTCAGGATGGCGACAAGCCCGGCGTCGACTACGTCTACTTCCCCACACCGGGAACAGCGGGCACCTTCGACTTCCTCGCTGACTCCTTCACCTTGCCCAAGGGTGCTCCGAACCCGGCCGGCGCCAAGGCGTGGCTGACCACCATCGGCTCCGCTGAAGGCCAGACTGCTTTCAACAAGGTCAAGGGTTCCATCCCGGCCAACACCACTGCCAAGACCGATGACTTCTCTGAATACCAGAAGAGCGCCATCAAGGACTTTGGCCAGGACAAGATTGTTTCCTCCCTGGCTCACGGTGCAGCAGTGCCCGTTGCCTGGTTGAACGATCTGAGCACCGCCGTGAGCAAGTTCGGCGGCGACAAGAACGTTGACGGATTGCAGACGTCCGCTGCAGAGATCGCGGCGAAGTTCGCCAAGTAACAAAAACGCATAGAGCCTGGGGGCGGCCGCGACAGTGATGTTGCGCCGCCCCCAAGCCATGCTGTACCGATTTTCTTCGGAAGGAGGCAAATCATGTTAAAACGTGTAAAACATTGGGGTCCGGGCGTACTGCTCCTGGCACCCACTATGATCCTGGTTGGCATCTTCGTCTACTGGCTCATCATTGAAAACTTCCGTGTCAGCTTGACCAATCAGCACACGGCAAAGCCCAGCAACAAATACGTTGGCTTCGAGAACTACTCCAACCTTTTGGCAGACCCAAACTTCCAGCACTCACTGTGGAACCTGCTAATCCTGACCATCGTCTTCCTCGGTGGCACCTTGATATTCGGCTTCCTCTGGGCCTGGATTCTGGAACAGCCAGCCAAGGGTGAAGGTTTCTTCCGCTCGGTGTACCTGTTCCCCATGTCCATCTCCTTCATCGCCTCGGGTGTTGTTTGGCGCTGGCTGCTCTCCAGCTTGCAGACCACCCAGCCCGGCGGTGAACGCACCACGGGCCTGAACCGTCTGCTGGACAGCGTCGGTTTGGGCGCCCTGCAAAACGACTGGTGGTCCGACCCCACCTGGGGCATTGCCGCCATTGCTGTTCCCGCCATTTGGCAGCTTTCGGGTTACGTCATGGCACTGTTCCTGGCGGGCTTCCGCGGCATCCCCGATGAACTCCGCGAGGCAGCCCGCATTGATGGTTGCACCGAATGGAAGCTGTACCGCCATGTGATCTTCCCGCAGCTGAGCCCCGTGATGCTCTCAGCCGTGATCATCATCGGCCACATGTCCCTGAAGCTCTTTGACCTCATCCGGGCCATTGTTCCCGACGCCAACACCTACGACGTTCAAGTCCCCGCCACGCTGATGTGGGTCAAGTACATCGGCAGTGACTATGCAGATGCCGCCGCCATCGGAACCATCTTGTTGGTCCTGGTCGCCTTGGTGGTCATCCCCTACTTGATGTACACCTCACGAGCGGAGAAGCGCTAATGACTACCGCAACGGCGAATAACAAGAACCGCGCCCGTTCCGCGCAGGACATGAAGTCCGATTCCAAGCGCAACACCAAACGCCGCATCAACCGCACCTTGAAGTACGCGCTGCTGCTGTTCTTCGTGATTGTTGTGCTGCTGCCGGCCTACGTGCTAATCATTACCAGCTTCAAGGGAACTGCCGACGCCGATCCCTCCCGTGCCTGGTACCTCCCGCGGACTTGGGAATTGGACGGCTGGGTCAAGGCCTGGACCACGTTGGCCCCCTCGCTGGGACGAACAGTGTTGCTGGTGGTTCCCTCAGCATTGATCTCGGCGTTCCTTGGCTCCATCAACGGCTACGTGCTGTCCAAGTGGAAGTTCCCCGGCTCCAACATTGTCTTCACCTTGATCCTGTTCGGCATGTTCATTCCGTACCAGGCCGTCATGATCCCGTTGACGCAGCTGGTTAGTGATCTGGGCGTGCCGCAGGGCATCCCTTCGCTGATGCTGTTGCACATTGTTTACGGCCTGCCGATCTGTACTTTGATCTTCCGCAACTACTATGCGTCCGTCCCCGATGAATTGGTCGAGGCAGCGCGCATGGATGGTGCAGGAATTCTGCGTACCTATGGCTCAGTCATCCTGCCTGTGTCCATGCCTGGCTTCGTCGTCGTGTTGATCTGGCAGTTCACCTCTGCCTGGAACGACTACCTCTTCGCGGCGTTCTTCTCCTCGGGCCGCAATGGTCCCGTCACCATCGCCCTGTCCTTCCTGGCAGGTGGACAGCTCACCGATTATGCCGCCTCCATGGCTGGCGCACTCATCGCCTCCGTCCCCACCCTGATTGTCTACATTTTGTTGGGCAAGTACTTTGTGGGTGGCCTGATGAGCGGCTCCGTCAAGGGCTAGTTCGTCTTCCCACGGCGACGTAGCTACCCAAGGCCCTTATCCGGCGTCGAACTTAATTTCGACGCCGGATAGGGGCCTTCGTCATGTTCGCGCCATGCGCGGGGCTTGCTGGCAGAATGGCGTGATGACCATCTCACGTTTTGTCGGCACGCCCGACTGGTACACCACGTTCAACCCTGAAACTCTTGCCGCCACCGGCACAGCCCTGCGGTGGGGCGTTGTTGCCACAGGAGGCATCGCCAACACTGTCACGGCGGACTTGGCTCTGCTCGAAGATGCCGTGCTGCAGGCTGTCAGCTCCCGCGGCGAGAAGAGTGCGGCGGCGTTCGCCGCCAAGTTCGGCTTTGCCACGCACTATTACGACGGCGGTCCCGACGGCACCAGCGGCCCCGGCTACCTCCAGCTGGTTGCGGACCCGGACGTTGACGTGGTGTACGTGGCCACCCCGCACGCCCAGCACTACGACATCGTCAAGGCTGCACTGGAAGCTGGCAAGCATGTTTTGTGCGAGAAATCCTTGACCATCACAGCCGCCGAGACGCGGTCCCTGATCGCCTTGGCCAGCGCCAAGAAGTTGTTTCTCATGGAGGCCGTTTGGGCCCGGTTTGTGCCGGGCTTCCAGCGCGCATTGGAGATCATTGAATCCGGCGAAATTGGCCAGGTCAAGTGGGTTCGCGCCGATCTTGGCTTCAACGCACCCTTGGATGATTCCGCCCGGATCTGGGCGCCCGTAGATGGCGGCGGCGCGCTCCTGGACATCAGCGTTTACCCGCTTCTGTGGGCTTGGGGCACTCTCGGCAAGCCGGATGCTGTTGTGGCCACCGCAGAACTGACGGCGTCGGGCGTGGATGCGCAAAACACCCTGACGCTCAGCTACGACCATGGCGCCCAGGCCCAGCTCATCAGCTACCTGTCCTCGCACGGGCCGCGCGTGGCCACCGTGTCCGGCACCGAGGGTTACCTTGAGACCATCGGCTCGGTCAACAACCCCCAAGGCCTGCGGATCAGCGTGGGATGGGACAACGAGCGCACGGAAATGTTTGAACACCCCGGCAGCGGCTACACCTACCAGCTGCGTGAAGTAACCCGCTGCATTCAGGGCGGGCTCCTCGAGAGCGCAACCATGCCGCTGGCTGATTCGCTGGCCATCATGGAATTGTTCGACGAAGCACGCCGCCAGATGGGCGTGCACTACTGGAACGACACCCGCACCGACCTCTAGCCGGGCTGCCAACGCCGAGGGCGTGCGAAACTGGCGGGGGCGTATGAAATTTCATACGCCCCCGCCAGTTTCGCACGCCCTCGGCGCAATGGAGCTAGCCGCCCAGGTAGGCTTCCTTGATGGCCGGGTTGGCCAGCAGTTCCTTGCCGGTGCCGCTGTGGGTGATCTCCCCCGTCTCCAGAACAAACGCCCTGTGGGCCCTGGCCAGGGCTTGGTTGGCGTTTTGTTCCACCAGCAGCACGGTGGTTCCCTGCGAGTTGATCTCGGTGATGATCTTGAAGATCTGCCGGATAAACTGCGGGGCCAGACCCATGGACGGCTCATCCAAGAGGAGCAGCTTGGGCCGGGACATCAGGGCTCGGCCAATGGCGAGCATTTGCTGCTCACCGCCGCTCATGGTGCCGCCGTACTGCTTTTCGCGCTCCTTCAGCCGCGGGAACAGCGTGAACACGCGCTCCAGGTCGTCACTGACACCCGTTCTGTCCTTGCGCCCAAAAGTACCCATGTCCAGATTCTCCAGAACCGTCATGGCAGGGAAAATACCGCGACCTTCGGGTGCTTGCGAGATCCCCTGCACCACACGGATGTGGGCCTTCATCTTGGTGATGTCCTCCCCCATGAACGTGATGGACCCGTGAGAGGGGTTCAGCAGTCCGGAGATGGTCCGCATGGTGGTGGTCTTGCCGGCACCGTTGGCACCGATCAAGGAGACAATCTCGCCCTCGCCCACCGTGAAGGACATGTTGTGGATCGCCTGGATTCGGCCGTAGTGGACGGAGACGTCTTTCAGCTCAAGCAAAGTCATCTTCAGGCTCCCCTAGGTAGGCGGAAATGACCTTCGGGTCTTCCCTAATCACGGATGGCACGTCGTCGGCGATCTTCTTGCCGAATTCAAGGACCACGATTCGATCTGTCACTCCCATGACGAGCTTCATGTCATGCTCAATCAACAGCACCGTGTAGCCGTCGTTCCGGATGGTCCGGATGAGCGCCATGAGGTCTTCCTTCTCTGCCGGGTTGAACCCGGCAGCCGGTTCATCAAGACACAGCAGCTTGGGATCCGTGGCCAGGGCCCGCGCAATCTCCAGGCGCCGCTGGCTGCCGTAGGACAAGTTCCGTGCCAGCGAACCGGCATGCTCGGCAATGCCCACGAACTCCAGCAACGCCATGCCGCGCTCAATGGCTGACCTCTCCTCAGCCTTGTGCCGGGGCAGGCGCAGCAGGGCACCCACAACGGAGGTTTTGTGCCGGGCGTCAAGGCCCACCGCAACATTCTCCAACGCCGTCATCTCACCAAAGAGACGGATGTTCTGGAACGTCCTGGCCAGGCCGGCACGGGTGATCTTGTGCTGTTTCATGCCGTTGAGCAGGCCGCCTTCAAGCAGGACCTGCCCGCTGGTTGGCTTGTACACGCCAGTCATGGCGTTGAAACAGGTAGTCTTGCCGGCACCATTGGGACCAATGAGGCCCAAGATCTCGCCACGCTTAATAGTGAAGCTGACGTTGTCCAAGGCAACCAGACCACCAAATTTGACTGTCAGGTTCTTCACCTCCACCAAATCGTCCCCCACCGCAACGTCTATCTCACGCTCCGGTGCGGCGGCATCAGCCACAGCCTCTGTGACCTCCATGGGCTCGATGAGCTCAATGGGCGATTCGCCGCCCGCATTCTCGGAAACCGGAACGCTTTCACTGTGTGCACCCAAGGCTAGACCTCCTTTTCAGTGGCAACGGCAGGCTTCTTCGGCGGACCATTGCGTACGCGCGCATAGGCTTCCTGCCCGTAGGCCAGCAGCCTGTTCCGTGCAGGGATCAAGCCCTTGGAACGGTAGATCATGATCAGCATCAGGGCCAGGCCAAAGATTAGGTACTTGTACTCCGCAATGGCCGTGAAACGCAGCGGGATGTAAGCCACCAGGGCCCCACCAAACACGGCACCCACCTTGTTGCCCACGCCACCAAGAACGACGGCGGCGACGAACAGGATGGAGGTGACGACGTCGAACTTTTGGTTGTTCACGAAGCCCACCTGGCCGGCGAACAAGGCCCCGGACATGCCGCCCACACCGGCGCCAAGCGCGAACGCCCACACCTTGTACTTGAAGGTGGGAACGCCCATGGTCTCGGCGGCGTCTTCGTCTTCACGGATGGCGATCCAGGAACGGCCCACGCGGCTCCGCTCCAGGTTGCCAGCGAGCAGCAGGACAATGATCAAAATGGTCAGCGTCAGCCAATACCAAGGGGTGCCATTGGAGTTGGCAAAAACGGGTATCCCATCCTCGCCCATGCCGGGCGGGCGGCCAACGTTCTGGAAGCCCACCTGGCCCTTCATGGCCGGGATGAGGGTGGCCAGGATGCGGATGATTTCACCAAAACCGAGCGTCACAATGGCCAGGTAGTCACCGCGAAGGCGCAGGGTGGGGATGCCCAGGATCACGCCGATGCACATGGCCACCACAATGGCCAGCGGGAGGGTCCACAGGTAGGGGACCTTGATGAACGGCGAGTCCGGGCTTGTCAGCATGGCTGCCGTGTAGGATCCCACTGCGAAGAAGGCGATGTAGCCCAAATCCAGCAGGCCCGCGTAGCCGATCACAATGTTCAGGCCCACCGCGACCAATGCGTAAACCGCCATGGAGAACAAGGCCAGCGGGAAGTCGTTGCCAGGCTCGGTGGAGAGAATGGGCGGGTTCAAAATGGGCAGCAGGTAGGCCACTGCCACGATGGCGATCAGGTACAGCCACTGCTTCTGGCGCGGCATGGCCTGCCACTTTTCATTCCACCGGCCAAACCAGCCGGTCTTGTGGGCGGCGTCTGCGCTAGTGCTGGGATTCTTTTCCGCTGCCTGGCGGTTTGCCGCTGCCTGGGCTGCTTTAGCCCCGGGCATGGGGGTTGGTCCATCTGTGGTGCTCATGCCTTGCTCCTTCCCAAGGAGGTGCCCAAGATGCCTTCGGGGCGGATCAACAGGACCAGGACGAGAACCACAAAGGCCACAACGTCTGTCCATTGCGAGCTGCCCAGCAGGATCTGGCCGTAGTTGCCAATCAAGCCCAGCAGCAAGCCGCCGAGGAGGGCGCCGCGGACGTTGCCAATGCCGCCAAGGACTGCTGCGGCGAAAGCTTTGATGCCGAGAATGAATCCGCCGTTGTACTGCACGCCGGAGGGGATCTTCATGACGTAAAACAGTGCTGCGGCACCGGCCAGAATACCGCCGATGATGAAGGTGGTGACAATGATTTTTTCCTTGTTCACACCCATGAGTGTTGCCGTGTCCGGGTCCTGGGCCACGGCGCGGATGCCGCGCCCGGTGCGGGAGCGCCGGATGAACTGGTCAACAATGACCATCATGATGACTGCTGCCACCACAATGATGATTTGCTGGGAGTCAATGATGGTTCCGAACACCTCAAAGATGGGTGTGGGTATGAACATTGTCAGGGCCGGCTCCGGGAGCGGACCACGCCACAAAAAGATCAGGTACTGGATGACAAAGGATGCACCAATGGCCGTGATCAAGTAGACCAGGCGAGGAGCGTTGCGTTTGCGCAATGGCCGGTAGGCCAGCCGTTCCACCAGGAACGCTGTTGCCGCCGCTGCCAGAATGGCCGCTATCAGGGCCAGGATGATATTGATCAAAATTTGGCCGAAGCTCAGATTGGGAGCCGATGGGCCAAACCCCAGAAAACTGAGGGTGAAGAAGACTCCATAGCAGCCCATGATGAAGACTTCTGAGTGGGCAAAGTTGATCAGGTTCAGCACGCCGTAAACAAGCGTGTAGCCCAACGCCACGAGTGCATAAATGGCACCGAAGGTCAGGCCGTCAAAGGTGGCGCTCCAGAAATTTTGGGCCAGCGCGTTGACGTCGAAATTAATCCAGTCGCTGTCCGCGGGAACAGCTGTGAGAACTGTTGAGAGCATAAGTTGGTCCAGTTCCAGTCAGTCTCGGAACTCGAATCGAACCGAAACTGCCTCATTGAGCGGATGGGTGGGGCTATACCCGAATGGATGCTGTGGGGCGCTTACCTGCGCGCCCCACAGCATCCAGAAGGTGTTGCTACTCGCCGATGGGGCCGATCGGAACGATCTTGCCATCCTTGACCCGGTAGCCGTACACGGCCGGGGCCTGCAGTTCGCCCTTGTCGTCCCACTTGTAGTGCTTGCTCAGACCAGCTGCGTCATAGTTGTTGACCCATTCGAGCAGCTTGGCACGGTCCTGGTTGCCAGCATCAATGCCGGCCAGGAGTACCGTGGCGGCGTCATAGCCTTCAATGGAGTAGGTACCCGGCTCGGCATTCGCCAAGGCCTTGTAGGCGTCAGCGAAGGTGGGGATCAATTCACCGGGGATACACGGGCAGGTGAAGAACGCGTTGTTGGATGCGTCACCGGCCTGCTTGATGAACTGGTCATCCTTGACACCATCGGGGCCAACAAACGCACCCTTGAAGCCCTTGGCCACCAGCTGCTGGTTGAACGGTGCACCTTCGGCGAAGTAGCCGGAGTAGAACACTGCATCAGCCTTGGCGTTGATGATCTTGGAAATGGTTGCCGAGAAATCCTTCTGGCCTGTTGTCACCTTGTCCGAACCAGCCAGGGCGTCGCCCAAACCGGCAGTGGTGGTGGCTCCCAAACCGATGCCGTAATCAGAGTCGTCCTGGACCAGGTAGACCTTCTTGGCGCCGAGCTGGTCAGTCATGAACTTGGCTGCTGCCGGCCCCTGCACAGCGTCGTTGCCCAAGCCACGGAAGAACGTGGTCCAGCCGTTGTCGACCAGGGCCGGGTTGGTGGCCGACGGGGTGATGTGGACCAGCTTCTGCTGCTCGAAGATGTTGCCCGTGGCTTTGGATTCACCGGAGAACGGCAAACCGACCACACCAATGATGTTTTCTTCTTTGGTGGCCTGCGTGACGGGGCCGGTGGCCTTGGTGGGGTCACCTTCAGTGTCAAATTTCTTGAACGCCACCTGGCAGCCGGGGTTGGCCTCGTTGTGCTGGTTAATGGCCAGCTGAATACCGTTGAAGATGTTAATGCCGAGCTGGGCGTTGGCGCCAGTTTCGGCACCAATGTAGGCCAGCGTGGTGGTGGACTCGCAAGTCGCCTTGCCGTCCCCCGCGGGGAGAACGGCATCCTTGGGTGTCTCAATGGATGTTAGAACAGGAATATCCAGGTTCAGGCCACCGCCGGCAGCAGCACTCGTGGCGCCGGGTGTGGCCGCCTGATTGGCGCACGACGTCATCAGCAGCGTTAGTGTCGCTGCCGTGGCGAGGGCCGTCATAACTTTCTTGCGGTTCATTAAATCGCCTTCCGTAGTCAGCATCCAGGCCCGCATGACTTCGTTGTCCTGCGTGGCCATTGGCTTCACGAGACTTGACACTACCCTCCAGTAGTGATGTGGAGCACACTTTGTACGTAAAGATCTGATAACGGATGTGATTTGGGCACGACGGCGGCCCGCACCGACACGAAAAACCCCTCTCATGCTGCCAAATTCGGCGTATTCTCCTCGGCTGCGGCATAGGCGCGAGAGAGCCTGCGGTAGGAGCGCGTACACAGGGCGCCCAGTGCCAGCAGCAGCGAGGCGATGCCTGTCACCAGAAAGACCATGGCAATGCCCCGGGCGTCGCCCTCGCCCAGCAGCGCGCCCCAGCGCTGCTGTCCCGGCACCGAATCCATGTAGGGGATGATCCAGAATTCGGCCAGCGGGGCGACTATGAACGCGGTGATGGGCGCAGCAGCCGCCTCGAACGTCATGGCGAAACCGAAGACCCTCCCCTGGGTTTTGAAGGGAACCACGCGCTGGATCACTGTTTGTTCGGCGGCCTCCACGGCAGGCATGAGCATCATGAAAAGCCAGAGGCCAACAACACAAAGCCACCACCAATCACGAATGGTGAACAAGCCTCCCACCACTCCGGTGCAGGCCACAAGTATCAGCATGGTGCGGATGGGGTTTTTGCCGAGCCCAAACTTGGCCACCAGCCCGCCGCCAACAATGAGCCCCGTGGCTGTCACCCCCAGGACCACACCCCACACTTCCACGGGGAAGAGCGTGAGCCCGTACGGGTCCATGAGCGCCATGAATACCCCGCCAGTCAGGTTGTTGAACGTGGTGAACAGGATCAGGGCAAACAAGCCCTGCGTGGCCCGGACGGCAGCAACGCCTTCGCGTAGTTCGGCAAAGCCCTCACGGTCTTCATCCCGGACAACTTTGGGTTCAGGCACTGAAAGCGTTAGTAGGTGCACCAGCACCGCGGTGCAGGCGATGAGGGCAATGATGATGGTGCCGCCCATGCCCAGCATGCCAATGGCCAGGCCGCTGAAGACGCTGGTGATCAGGAACCCGATTCCCTGCACGGTGCCCACCAGACCGTTGGCGTTGGCCCGCCGGTCGGCCGGGACCAGCAACGTCACGGTGGTGGACAGCGCAATGCTGCGCAGCTGCTCTATCACGGCGCCGATCAGCACTATCATGGCGAAGATCCAAAACCATGGTCCGGACAGACTGAGCAGGTCTTGTTCGGGAAGCAGCAAAAACATCAGCCCTGCGATGCCGAAGAACCCGAGCGTGCACAGGGTTGAACCGACCATCACGGCATGTTTGCGGTATCTGTCCACAAGCACACCAAAGAACAGACCAAAGAACGCCACCAGGAGCATGTACGCCCCACCAATGAGCCCCGTCGCCAGCACGGAGCGAGTCTCCAAATAGACCCAGAACGTCAGGGCCCACCACAGGAAGCTGGTCACGACGTTGGCGACTGCCGTATTGACCAGCATGTGCATGAAGGTGCGGTGACCGTGTGGGGCCACCCCACCGTTCGTTGGGGCAATCGTTTCGCTGGCTGGAATCTCAGTCGCGGGCAAGTCTTCGCGCTGCATGTTCCCAGCCTAGAACCAGGCACCCACAACTGGACAGGCCACGGCACAGAAAAAGCCCGCCTCCTGTGTGGAGGCGGGCTTTTCGGTTCGTGGGCCCACGCGCCCGAGGGCCCCAATAAATCGCGTCAGCGATTTATTGGGAGGGCGTGGGGATTAGTTCAGGGCTGCGATGGCTTCGTTCAGCGTTGCTGACGGGCGCATGATGGCGGCAACCTTGGTGACATCCGGGTGGAAGTAGCCACCCAGGTCAACCGGGGAGCCCTGAACTGCCGCGAGTTCACCAATGATGGCGTCCTCGTTCTCGGTCAGTGTCTTGGCCACGACGGCGAACGCGTCAGCGAGCTGGGCATCCTCCGTCTGGGCTGTCAATTCCTGGGCCCAGAACTTGGCCAGGTGGAAGTGGCTGCCGCGGTTGTCGATCTCGCCAACCTTGCGCTTCGGGGACTTGTTTTCCAACAGGAACGTTCCCGTGGCGCGGTCCAAGGTGTCTGCCAGGATCTGGGCGCGGGCGTTGCCTTCGTTCACGGCGAGGTGTTCGAAGCTGACGGCCAGGGCCAGGAATTCACCCAAGGAGTCCCACCGGAGGTGGTTTTCCTTGACGAGCTGCTGGACGTGCTTGGGTGCAGATCCGCCGGCACCTGTCTCGAACAAGCCGCCACCGGCGATCAGTGGAACGATCGAGAGCATCTTGGCGCTGGTGCCCAATTCCAGAATCGGGAACAAGTCAGTCAGGTAGTCGCGCAGCACGTTGCCGGTGACGGAGATGGTGTCTTCGCCGCGGCGGATGCGCTCCAGCGTGAAGGCGGTTGCCTTCTCGGGGGACATGATCTGGATGTCCAGACCATCGGTGTCGTGGTCCTTCAAGTACTCGTTGACCTTGATGATCAAGTTAGCGTCGTGCGCACGAGTCTCGTCCAGCCAGAACACGGCGGGAGTGGCGGAGGCGCGGGCACGGGTGACGGCCAGCTTGACCCAGTCGCGGACGGGGATGTCCTTGACCTGGCAGGCGCGCCAGATGTCTCCGGCTTCGACGTCGTGCTCGATCAGCACGGTGCCTGCGGAGTTGACGATCTGAACCGTGCCGGCTTCGGCCAGTTCAAAGGTCTTGTCGTGGCTGCCGTATTCTTCGGCTGCCTGAGCCATGAGGCCCACGTTGGGCACCGTGCCCATGGTGGTGGGATCGAAGGCGCCGTTGGCACGGCAGTCATCGATCGTGACCTGGTAGATGCTGGCGTAGCTGCTGTCCGGCAGAACTGCCAAGGTGTCGGCTTCGGCGCCGTCCGGGCCCCACATGTGGCCGGAGGTGCGGATCATGGCGGGCATGGAAGCGTCAACAATCACGTCAGAGGGGACGTGGAGGTTGGTGATGCCCTTATCGGAATCAACCATGGCCAGGGCGGGGCCGTCTTCGTAGCCCTTCTTGATGGCTGCTTCGACGCCGACACGAACGTCCTGCGACAGTTCGCCCAGGCCGTTGATGATGGAGGCCAGGCCGTTGGCCGGGCTCAGGCCGGCTGCTGCCAGCGCGTCGCCGTAGTTGGCGAACAATTCCGGGAAGTAGGCCTTGACCACGTGACCGAAGATGATGGGGTCCGAGACCTTCATCATGGTGGCCTTGAGGTGGGCGGAGAGCAGTACGCCCTCTTCCTTGGCGCGGGCAACCTGGGCGGTGAGGAACTCATCCAGTGCCGCAGCGCGCATCACGGTGCCGTCAACAACCTCGTTGGCCAGAACCGGGAACGCGTCCTTGAGGACAGTCAGCGTACCGTCGGCTGCCACAAACTGG
Organism: Arthrobacter glacialis; assembly: GCF_002909415.1. Classification (NCBI taxonomy): domain Bacteria; kingdom Bacillati; phylum Actinomycetota; class Actinomycetes; order Micrococcales; family Micrococcaceae; genus Arthrobacter; species Arthrobacter glacialis. The sequence continues at coordinate 80,314 of NZ_PPXB01000003.1, forward strand.
ATCTTGATCTTGTCATCGGCTTCAATGACAACCGACTTCTCGTTGTGACGGAAGTCGCCGTCGTCCATGGTGGCCACGTTGGTCTTGGAGTCAGCGGACCAGGCACCCATGCTGTGCGGGTTGGTCTTGGCGTAGTTCTTGACCGACAGGGGTGCGCGGCGGTCGGAGTTGCCTTCACGCAGCACCGGGTTCACGGCACTGCCCTTGATCTTGTCGTAGCGGGCGCGAACGTCCTTTTCCTCATCTGTGGAGGGATCGTCCGGGTAGTCCGGCAGTGCGAAGCCCTGGGCCTGAAGTTCGGCGACGGCGGCTTTCAGCTGCGGGATGGAGGCGCTGATGTTCGGCAGCTTGATGATGTTGGCATCCGGGCTCTTGGCCAGTGCACCCATTTCCGCGAGGGCGTCAGCAACACGCTGGTCTTCGGCGAGGTAGTCGCCGAAAACGGAGATGATGCGTCCGGACAGGGAGATTTCGCGGGTTTCAACGTCAACACCTGCGGTCGAAGCAAAGGCTTCAACAATCGGCAGGAGTGAGTACGTGGCCAACATGGGCGCTTCGTCAGTGAGGGTATAGATGATTTTTGCCATGGGTTGAGGCGTCTCCTACAAAAAATTCAACGGATATCTGCGAAATAGCAACGATTTCTATCCCTTCTAACTTACCCGAGTGCGCCCGTTTGCCCGCTATCGGGTCCATTAAGTGACACTGTGTGCACATGAGGTAAGCCTCAATTACTGTGCACAAGATTCAAATTGGCCATAGCGTGGAGGCATGGAACTCAAAGGAAAACTCGCAGACGCCATCAACGCTCAAATCACTCTGGAGATTCAAGCTTCAGTGGTCTACCGCCAATTGGCCATCGAAATGGATGTCCAGGACCTGCCCGGGATCTCCGGCTGGTTCTTGGCCCAGTCAGCGGAAGAACTGGTGCACGCCCAGAAATTCACCGATCATATGACTGACAGGAACGCTGCCCCCAAGATTGGCACGCTCACCGCCCCGAACGTCACCATTAACTCGGTTTTGGAAGCTTTCGAGGCATCGCTGGCCCATGAACAAAAGGTGTCCGAATCCATCCGCAACCTGTACCGCCTGGCGCAGCAGGAGGGCGACATTGATTCGATTCCCATGCTGAACTGGTTCATTGAGGAGCAGTTGGAAGAAGAAGCGTCCGTTGGCGAGATCATTGGCCGCGTCCGGCTCATTGGCTCAGACGGCAACGGCCTGCTCCGCCTGGATGCGGAATTGGGCGCCCGCAACGCAGCAGCCGCCTAACCCCCAAACGCTCGCTCACGTGCGGGGCTCTTTTGCGAAACCCCCGCTCAGATATGGGGCTTAAAACCGTAACGCCCGCTCATTTGCTGAGCGGGCGTTACGGTTTTAAGCCCCGGAAGTGATGGGGCGTTACGGTTTTAAGCCCCGGAAGTGAGCGGGCGTCGTGGACCACAATGCCGCCGCGCCCGTCCCCGCTTTCCGCACCCACATGGGCCCCCACTTCCTGGGCCCACAACTGCGAGGGCCCCGCCGCGAGCTTGCGAGCGGTGGGAGCAGTTGGGGATTAGTGGAAGAAGTGACGCGCACCCGTGAAGTACATGGTGATGCCGGCGGCGTTGGCCGCGGCAATGACTTCGTCGTCGCGCACTGATCCGCCGGGCTGAACAACCGCGCGGACACCGGCGTCGAGCAGGATCTGCAGGCCGTCGGCGAATGGGAAGAACGCGTCGGAGGAGGCCACGGCACCAATGGATCGCTGCACCGAGACAGCACCTTCGGGGGCACCCGAGGCGCCACCGGCTGCATCAACGTCCGATTCCACGGCAACGCCGAGGGTGTTAGCGCGTTCCACTGCGAGCTTGCAGGAGTCAACGCGGTTGACCTGGCCCATGCCGATGCCCACTGCTGCGCCGTTGTTGGCGAGCAGGATGGCGTTGGACTTGGCGGCGCGGACTGCCGTCCAGGCGAAAGCCAGATCTGCCAGGGTGCCGGCATCGGCGGCCTCACCGGCGGCGAGGGTCCAGTTGGCCGTGTTGTCGCCGTCGGCGTCCACCTTGTCAGCCATCTGCACCAGCATGCCGCCGGACACCTGGCGGACCTCAGCCGGGTAGCGTCCGTAGCCCTCGGGCAGGGCCAGCAGGCGGATGTTCTTCTTCTTGGAGAGGATTTCCACGGCTTCGGGCTCAAAGTCCGGGGCGATGACTACCTCGGTGAAGATGCCTGCCACGGTGCGGGCCATGGCCGCTGTGACGGTGCGGTTGGCGGCGATGACGCCACCAAATGCTGAGAGCGGATCGCAGGCGTGCGCCTTGGCATGGGCGTCGGCGATGGGGTCCACGGCGTCCGGGGATGCCACGGCAACACCGCAGGGGTTGGCGTGCTTGATGACAGCAACAGCCGGCTCGTCGAAGTCGAACGCTGCGCGCAGGGCGGCGTCGGCGTCAACAAAGTTGTTGTAGCTCATGGCCTTGCCGTGGAGCTGGTCGGCCTGGGCGATGCCGGCGGGAGCACCCTTGTCAACGTAGAGGGCTGCCTGCTGGTGCGGGTTTTCGCCGTAGCGCAGCACCTCGGAGCGTTCCAGCGAGTAGCCGGCGTAGGCGGGCCAGTCGATGAGGCCGTCGCCGTCGGAATCCAGGAACTGGGCCGAGGTCCATGCTGCCACGGCGTTGTCGTAGGCGGCCGTGTGGGCGAAAGCTGCAGCGGCCAGGCGCTGGCGGGCCACCAGTTCAAAACCACCGGCCGACGCGGCGGCAATGACCTCGGTGTACCTGGCGGGGTCAACAACCACGGCAACAGAGGGGTGGTTCTTGGCTGCTGCGCGGACCATGGACGGGCCGCCAATGTCGATCTGCTCAACGACGGCGTCCTGGCCGGCACCGGAGTTCACGGTGTCAACGAACGGGTAAAGGTTCACCACAACCAGGTCGAAGGGCTCCACGTTCATCTCTTCGAGCTGGCGCACATGGTCGGGCAGGCGGCGGTCGGCCAGGATCCCAGCGTGAACCAAGGGGTGGAGGGTCTTGACGCGGCCGTCAAGGGCTTCGGGGAAGCCAGTCACCTCGGAAACTTCCGTGACAGGAACCCCGGCTGCGGCAATCTTGGCAGCGGTGGAACCTGTGGAAACAATGGCGACACCGGCGGCGTGCAGACCGATGGCCAGCTCCTCCAGTCCGGTTTTGTCGTAGACCGAGATCAATGCTCGGCGGATGGGAACACGGTTAAGAGGAACGCTGGTCACAGAAATTCTCCGTTGGGTGGCTCGATGGTGGCGACATATAAAGTTTAGGCCACTACGCGCCGGTAGGATTTCCTCATGACTTCCAGTGATCTGCAGCACGCACCGTCCACAGCTGACGACATTTCCCCTGATCTTCCCCGCCTGATCAACTCCGTGATCCTCCCCGGTTTTGTTGGCACAACAGTGCCACAGTGGCTGGCGAAGGCCCTGCAGAACGGCCTGGCCGGCGTGGTGTATTTTGCCCACAACATTGATCCCGATGCACCAGCCCAGGTGTCCGCACTCTCCGCCGCCATCCGTGCCGCCAACCCGGCAGCCGTCATTGGCGTTGATGAGGAAGGCGGAAACGTGACCCGACTGCAGGCCCGGGACGGTTCAAGCATCCCCGGCGCAGCAGTGTTGGGCGCCCTCAACGACCTCCCCACTACGGTTGCTGCGGGCCGCGCCATTGGCCGCCTGTGCCGCGACGCCGGGATCAACCTGACCATTGCGCCGGTGGCGGATGTGAACACGAACCCGTTGAACCCTGTCATTGGGGTGCGCGCCTTTGGTGCCGACACCGAACTGGTTAGCGCCCACACGGCCGCGGCAGTAACCGGCATCCAAACCCAGCGTGTGGCCGCCTGCGCCAAGCACTTCCCGGGGCATGGGGACACCGTGGCCGACTCCCACATGGACACCGCCCGGGTGGAGCTGACCATGGCGGAAATGGCACAGTTCCACCTGCCCCCGTTCAAGGCAGCCACGGAGGCCGGCGTGGCGTCGATGATGAGCGCGCACATCATCATCCCCGAGTTGGGTGAGGCCCCGGCCACGCTGAACCCGGCCGCGAGCGCCCTGCTGCGTGAGATGGGTTTTGAGGGTGTCTTGATCACCGATGCCCTGGACATGGCAGCTGTGCGCGCCACGGTTGGCCCGGGCGAGGGCGGCGTGCTGGCGTTGCTGGCCGGCAATGACCTGCTGTGCGTGGGCAACCCCCTGAACGCCTACACCACGGGGCGCGACGATGAGTCTTGCTACGTTGAGGTGTACGACGCCCTGCTGGCCGCCGCCACCTCGGGCCGGCTGCCGCTTGAAACGCTGCGCACCGCCGCAGCCCGCGTACAAAAACTGGCGCAGTGGTGTGCCGGGGAGGTTGCGGAAACCAAGCACGACGACGTCGAATGGGTTTCCGTTGCTGCCCGCGCCGCCCGGGTGGATTCCCTGAGCACCAAGCCCGTGTTGGCTGGCTCCGGAGCCGTGACGCTGGTGGATGCGCGCACAGGCCACAACATGGCGGCCGGCCCCACGGAGAACTTCATTGCCACGGCCTTGACCGGCTACACCGTGAGCTCTGCCCACGCGCAGCAGACTCCTGCACCGGAGCTCGCAGAACTGCTCAAGCAGTCCCCCGGCGCAGTTCTGGTCATTGTGGACTCACTGGCTTCGGCTGAACAATTGGCCACCGTGGAGTTCATTTTGGCGCAGGCTCCCCAGGCTGTGGTCATCAATGCGGGCTTGGTCGCGGATGCGCCAACTGAAAACGCCACCATCCACTGCCACGGATTCAGCCGCGTCAGTGCCGAGGCTGTTGTGCGCCTGCTGAAAACCGCCTAAACCACCTCCTGCCGTTCACAAGGAAGCACACCATGACTGAAAATTCTGCCCACACCGAGTCTGTCCGCAATGAGATTGGCACCCTTGTCACCGAGGACGCCAACCCGAAGTACCCCGATCTGGCTGCCCTGACCACGGCGGAACTGGTGGCTGGCATGAACAGTGAAGACGCACTGGTCCCTGCGGCCATTGAAAAGCAGCTTCCCGTCATTGCTGCGATCATCGATGAGATTGCCTCCCGCATGAGCCAAGGCGGGCGGCTCATCTATGTGGGTGCCGGCACCCCCGGGCGGATGGGCATTTTGGATGCCAGCGAATGCCCGCCCACCTTCGGCACCGCCCCCTCCCTGGTGGTGGGCATCATTGCCGGTGGCCAGGCCGCCGTGGATCAGGCCGTGGAGAACGCGGAGGACAGCGAGGAGGCCGGTGCCGCGGACATGGCGGCCCTGAAGCTGGGGCCCACGGATTCGGTGGTTGGCATTGCCGCCTCCGGGCGCACCCCCTACGTGATTGCCGCCATCAAGGCAGCGCGGGCGCAGGGCGCCTACACGGTGGGCTTCGCCTGCAACAACAACTCCGCCCTGGGCGCCGCCGCTGACACAGCCTTGGAGATTGAGGTGGGTCCGGAGTTCCTCAGCGGTTCCACCCGGCTCAAGTCGGGGACGTGCCAGAAGCTGGTGCTGAACATGATCAGCACCATCAGCATGGTCCGACTGGGCAAGACGTACAAGAACGTCATGGTGGATTTGCTGGCCACCAACGCCAAGCTGCGCGCCCGCAGCGAGCGCACCCTGATGCGTGTCACCGAATGCGACGCCGCCACAGCATCCACGGCCCTCGCCGCGGCAGGCGGGCATGTCAAGGCTGCCGTCCTGGCCATCATGACGGGGCTCCCGGCCGAGCAGGCCGTGGAGCTCCTGGCCCAGAATAACGGATTCCTGCCGGCGGCCATCGACGCCGGCACCCACTGACCACTGATCCTTATCCAAGCACGACGGCGGAACCCACCCATGAATGCACCTCACCACTTCCCCGCAACAGCTACGCGCCGCAATCTGCAGGGCCTGTTGAACCAAGCCGTCGGCGACGGTGTGGCACCCGCAGTGGGCTGCGCCGTGGCGCTGCGTGGCGTGGAACTGCCCGTACTCACGGCCGGGGACGCCAGCGTGGACACGTTCTACGATCTGGCGTCCGTCACCAAGTTATTCACCACTGTCACCGCCCTGATCTTGGTTGACGACGGCGTCTTGGACTTGGATGCGCCCGTCGGGCGGCGGCTCCCCGCGTATGCCCGCGGACCCAAGGCGGCCGTGACGTTGCGGCAGCTGCTCACGCACACCTCCGGGCTGCCGTCCGAGTGGCGGGGCTGGCACACAGCATTGTCCCAAGGGCGCAGCTTTGAGCGTGGCGCCCTCATTGCGGATCTGCTGGCCACCGAGTTGGAGGCGGCGCCGGGGACGCGCTTTGCCTACTCCTGCGCCGGGTTCAACACGATCATGGCGCTGGCCGAGCACGCGACGAAGGCGCCGTGGGGCCAACTGGTGAAGGAACGCCTGCTCTACCAGCTGGCAACGGACGGCATCACCGGCACTCCGCGCATTGAACAGTGTGCGCCGACGGAGTTCCAACCGGGGCTGGGCCGCGGGCTGGTGCGCGGGATCGTGCACGACGAGGCAGCCTGGTCGCTGGGCGGGCTCAGCGGCAACGCCGGCATGTTTGCCACCGCTGACGGGCTGCGCGTTTTTGGCATGGCGCTGCTGGAGGGACTGCCCGGCATCCTGTCCCCCGCAATGGCTGCCCAAATGTGGCGCAGCCAGCTTCCGGAGATCCTGGGCAGCAACTTCAATCCGCTCGAACCCGGTTATGGGCATGGCCTGGGGCTGCGCATCAACCAGCAGCCGTCCATGGGCGCCGACGGCATTGAGGCGCGCGGGCACGGCGGTTTCACGGGCACCTCCCTGCTCGTTGACCGCAGCCGCGGCGTGGTGGTCTCCCTGCTCAGCAACCGCGTGAATCCAAGCCGGGACGGGGACGACGCAACGGGGCTGCGCAAGGCCGTGTCCGACGTCGTCTATTCTGGTGCCAGCAACTAATTCGGAAGGCACCATGAGCACCCCTACGGCTTTAATGACTGGCGACCGCGTGGTGCAGGAGCTGCCGTGGCGGTGGCGGGTGCAGGGCAGCATCTTCCTCATCGGCGGGCTGGGCTTCATGTTCGACGCCTGGGATGTGACACTCAACGGCTTCCTGATCCCCCTGCTGTCCAAGGAATGGGGGCTCACCCCGGGGCAGGCAGCATGGATCGGCACCGCGAACCTCATTGGCATGGCCGTGGGTGCGTTTGCGTGGGGATCCATTGCGGACATCATTGGCCGCAAGAAGGCCTTCACCCTGACACTGCTCATTTTCTCCATCTTCACAGTGCTGGGCGCCTTCTCCAACGAGATCGTGCTCTTTTGTGTGTTCCGTTTCATTGCCGGTTTTGGTCTGGGCGGCTGTATCCCAGTGGACTACGCGCTGGTGGGCGAGTTCACGCCGCGCAAGCACAGGGGCAGAGTCCTCACGGCGATGGATGCGTGGTGGCCCATTGGCGCCACTTTGTGCGGGGTCGTCTCGGCCGTGCTGATGGCCAGCTTTGGTAACTGGCGCTACCTGATGCTGGTCATGGTGCTCCCGGCGCTGCTGGTGTTTTGGGTTCGTGTGGGGATTCCGGAATCGCCGCTATATCTGGTGCGGGCAGGGCGTCCCGTGGAGGCCAAAAAGGTCATCGACACGCTGATCCGCCGCACCGGCGCCACGGTGGGGCCGTGGAAACTGCCGGAACCGGCTGACGCGCCCAAACTGTCACTGGGCAAGGTCACCGAGCAGCTGGCCGGACTGTGGCGCTTCAACTGGCGCATCACGGGCATTGCATGGTCGTTGTTCCTGACCATTTTGCTGGTGTACTACGGTGCCCTGACCTGGATGCCGTCCATCCTGGTGGCAACCGGCTATGCGGAAAACAAGGCGTTCATGGCCACGGCGGCCATGACGGGCATTGGTCTACTGGGCGTGGTTGCTGCCGCGTTGCTGGTGGAGCGTTTGGGGCGCAAATGGATCCTGGCCATCACCGGCCCCCTCGCAGCCTTGTCCCTGGTGATCTTCGCCCTGGTTCTGGATGCGCCCGTGGCCGCGCAGATCTGGCTGCTGGTGTTTGGTTTTGTCATTCAGGTGGCCATCCCCGTGCTGTACACCTACGTTTCGGAACTGTACCCAACACATTTGCGCGCCACAGGTTTTGGCTGGGCCTCCACCATTTCCCGGGTGGGTGCCGGGCTGGTGCCGTTGATCTTCGGATCCCTGCTGTGGCCCGTGCTGGGCTTGCCGCTGACGTTTGCCCTGACGGGCGGGCTGGTGCTGCTGGCCGTCATCTGGATGGCCGTGTCGGCGCCGGAAACCAAGGGCGCCACCCTGGACTAGCCGCCCCCACTTGCGCCAGCACGGCACTTGCGACGCTCCGAGGGCGAAGACGCGGTGGGGAGCTCTCCCCATTGAGCCGTTCTGCGGGTTCCCTCTACGCTGAGGAACCTAATCCAGAGGAGTTCCATGGCCGATTTGCTTGGTGCCGACACCGCACAACTGTGTGAGCTGGCCAAGACCTTCAGCACATCCGCCGAACGCATCAACGTCCAGGCCCGGATCTGGCCGCCATCGAGCAGCAGGTCACCGAGCAGGGCTATCAAGACGCAGCGGAATCTAACCGGCTCATTAGCCGATGGGAATCCCTTTGATGGCAAATAGCCGCCAATCCAGGGCCCTGCTGCTCCTTACACTCCTTACCGCCCTAGCTCTTTCCGCCTGTTCCCTGAACACCCCGACGCAACCCAGTACTTCCAAGGAGACTTCCGCGGTCACCAGCACTTCCATGATGGACAAAGCCGGAATCAAGAAGATCAAGGCCGACGGCGTGGGCCGCTTCGACCTGACCGCCACCTCCGTGCCGAAAGAGTCTGTGGGCCTGCCCCTGAATGAGAACCTCGTTGCCTACGCCGCCACGGACCACGGCAAACCCATGGACATCACGCTGGAGCTTCCCCAAGACACGCTGCACATCAAGACCAGCGATTTCAAAATGTCTATTGACTCCTCCACAAGCTACGTCAGTGTGGTTACTTGGTTCGAAGCCGTCGAGGGGTGGCCCGCATTGGAAGAGGCCGTTGCCGCGGCCAATGAGCGTTATGGCTTTACAGCTGGAAAACTGGCCGCGTGGGAGTCCAAGAACTTCATGAAGGATGATGAAAAGGGCTCCCAAAGTCTTGGTATGGGAGTGAAGAATGGCACGGCCATGTACCTAAACGTCTACTGGAAAAAGGGCTCCCCCACTCAGGTGCTCCAGTTCGATGCCCTGATAGCGCCTGGTTACTACACGCCGGAGGTTCAGGCCGAGATTATCGATTTCGGCCGTGCCCCCATCGGATTCCGCGACAACGGAGAATAGCGTTCTCGTTGATTGCAGCCACATACAGGGTTCCTCCACATTGAGCAGGTAGTCTACTGACGACCCTAAATTCCCTGTGTAAGGACTATCAATGAGCGCCCTGCTTCCCACCGCCTTTGCCACCACCGGACTGCTTGGCGGCTACCAAACCGCCCGTGCCACGGGGAACCGCCAGCTGGGCGGCGCCGTCCTGGCAGCTGCCGGCGCCGCGGCATTTATTGGCTGGAAGTCCAATGCCGGTACCGGGACGGCAGCGGCCCTGACCGCCACCTATGTGCTGGCTTTTGGCGCATCCCACCCCTTGGCCAAGAAGATGGGTGCCTGGCCGGCCGTGTACACGGTTACCGCGGCCACCGCTGCGGCTTCACTGCTGTTGGGCCGCAAACGCGCCTAGGCTGCGCGTGTATGGTCCCAACACACGTAAACTGGCTGTGGCGGCGAGGAAGCTCTCCGCCGCACCCACTACTTGAGGAAGGCCACCCATGGACCTCGCAGCCGACACCACCGGCTTCCTCGCGAGCTTCTGGGTATACCTTGTGGGCGGAGCATTTGTCATGGTGTCCGCCCTGATACCGCCCATCCCCAGCACCACGGTGTTTGTGGCACTAGGCGCCCTTGCCGGGCTCGACGGCGGGCCCCGGGCAGGGTTGTTGGTGCTCGCCATGATGGTGGGGGCCGTGGCCGGGGACCTGGCCACTTATGGCATCACCAAGCTGCTGGGCAATTCTCGTTGGGGCGCCAAGGCCGGTTCCCGGCGTCAACGCGCCATTGATGCCGCCACGCGCCGGCTCACGCAGCGGCCCTTCATGTTCATGCTGACATCACGCTTCATCCCGCTGGGACGGCTGTCCTCCAACATTGCAGCCACCGCCGCCGGTTATTCTTTGCGGGCATTTGCCGTGTTTTCGCTGGTCTCCGCAACCATCTGGTCCGGCTATGCCGTGGGTGTGGGGATTTTGACCCGCTACTGGCCCAACATCTCAACCCAAATGGCCGTGGTCATAGCCATCGTCGCATCGATTGCCCTGGGCTGGCTGCTGGGCAAAGTCTCCACCTGGTTCCTGGACAGAAAACACTCGAGGCAGGTCTCCGCCGTCGCCCCTTAACTAACTGTGACGCAGTGGATGCGCCAAAACCCTCATTCTCGGGGAAATTTGCGCAACAAGTGCGTCACAGTTGGGCGGGCTGGTGAGAGTTAGGCGCGGGCCAGATCATTCAACACCTCAATCAGGAGCTCACGCTCAGCAACCTTGATGCGCTCGTGGAGCGTTTCTTCGGTGTCGTTGGGCAAGATCGCCACGGGTGTCTGGGCGATGATGGGGCCGGTGTCCACGCCGGCGTCGGCAAAGTGGACCGTGCATCCGGTGACTTTCACCCCGTAGGCCATGGCGTCGCGGACACCGTGGGCGCCCGGGAAGGACGGCAGCAGCGCCGGGTGCGTGTTGACGTAGCGGCCCTCGAAGGCGTCAATGAAACTGGGCGCCACAATGCGCATGAAACCGCTGGAGACAACGTAGTCGGGCTTGTATGCCGCAACTGTTTCCAGCAGCGCTGCGTCCCAGTCGCCGCGGGTGCCGTAGTCCTTGAAGTTCACCACGAAGGTTTCCAAACCGGCTGCCGCTGAGCGCTCCACGCCCAAGGTGCCGGGCCGGTCTGCGCCCACGGCAGCGATTTCCAGGGGCAGGGAGCCGGCTTCAACGGCGTCGATCACTGCTTGAAGATTTGAGCCGGTTCCGGAGACTAAAACAACTATGCGCATGGGTTCGATTTTAGGCGATGCGGACCGCAGTCCCTATTCGGCACTTTCGGTACGACGGCGGGTGGGGGCGGTGTCTGCACGCTCGCCTTCCAGCCAGGGCCCCAGCAGCGAACCCGCCATGACACCAATGCCCACCTCGGCACCCACCCACAGGGCAGCGGTGATGGGGTCGGGGCCCAGGTCGGTGAGTCGGCCCAGGCCAATGGATCCTTGGGAAAGCCAGAACAAAATGCCGGAGAGGACGGCCGCCACGGAGCCTATGACGGCGCCTACGAATAGTGTTGACAGGGGCAATGACAGCCAGCGTTGGCGCACCTTCAAGGAAACCCATTCATCAAAATGGTTCTCCCCTGCCCGCACAAACCACCAGCCGGCCAGCAGGCCCGCTGATACGGGGATGATCAGTGCCGCGAATCCCCAACTCAGGGTGCCCGTGGGCAGGGCTGCCAACAGCGGGATGGGCGGAACAGGTGCCACGGAGGTGCCCATCGGGGAGACGCTTGAGCCTGCACCCAGGGAGAATCCGTCTCCTCCGGCCCACGCCAGGGCCCAGATGGCCAGGTTGGGCATAAACGCCAATTGGGTCAGGGTCAGTGCCGCGCCGCCAATAGCGCCGGGCCGCAAGGCTTGGTAGACGCCAATGATGTCATTCCAGCGCATGGCCAGATTCACTGTGAGCATGAGGGCCGAGAGGGACAGCGCTGCCATGATGGCCAGGAAACCTGAGCTGACCACAGTCCACGCGTAGGAGCCTGCCCATCGTTGGTCCTGGCTTGTCTTGGAGATCCAGTCGGCCGCATTCACGCCGATCAGCCGGCTCCAGGAACCGGCTTCCAGCCGTGAGCCCACAATGAGTCCGGCAGCTGCTGGGATGGCCGGAACCAGCATGCTGGTCAGCAGGGGCGCTTCAATGCCGGGCGTACTGCAGACAAAGGCTGTGGCCAACCCTGCCCCCGCGTAAAGTACCACGGCACCCACAAGGGGTTGCCACAATTGATCAGTATAGGAAGCCCTGGCCAGGCGCCGGCCCGAGCGCCAGGACAGAAAGAAAGGAATCAGCACCAGACCCAGGGGTAAAAGGCTGAAGATGCCGGTTTCCACCGTGGCGGAGCTGGGACCTGTGGCCTGGGTCAGGTGCAGCGAAACGCCGTGCCCCACCAGCCAAATCTGGCCCGCCAGCCGGGCAATGACGGAGGCGTCCTTTTCACCAAAGCCGCCGGCCAGCCACGTGGCCAGCAGTGGAACACTGACCGCAAGTGCCGAAATAACAAACATTTGCGCAGCCTCAAACACCCCTTGCAGCCAAAGCGGCATGGGAATTCCGTCGCGTTGGCGCTTATCCGCTTTGGTGTTCATCGTCTTCAATGGTGCCACATGGTGGGCCGCACGGTCGTGAGCGCCGCCGGTGGAATCCACCACAAGATCCAGCGGGTTCCACCGGCCCCGATACGGGCCCGGTCGCAAGGCCCGGTCGCAAGGACAACTCGCGGGGCCGCAGTTGACATTCGCGCCTGGTCAACCATGGGCGAATGTCTGCAACGGCCCCCGGACTGCGCCAAGCAGGCATTTGCAGCCATGACGGGCCGGAATTCGGCAAACCGCAGCGTTAAACACAAATAGGGCCCGGGATAAATCCCGAACCCTATCTGTTCAAGCCCTAAGGACTAAAGAATGCGCGGTTACCCGCACGTTTTCTTTAGAATTAGATAGCCTGGATGTTGACTGCCTGAGGACCCTTGGGACCCTGCTCAACATCGAAGGAAACCTTCTGGTTCTCTTCGAGGGAGCGGTAGCCCGAGGAGTTGATTGCGGAGTAGTGTGCGAACACATCCTGGCTCTGGTCATCGGGAGAGATGAAGCCGAAGCCCTTTTCAGCGTTGAACCACTTAACGGTACCTGTTGCCATTGTTTCTATTTCCTTCTGAAGTTGGAGATTCCGCCCGACCTTCGGGCCTCCGTTTATACGGTGTAAGTCCGCTTCTCCAGAAAAGCGACGTCTTCCCCGAAAGGATGGCGTCGCTTCAACTACAAAAAACGCAACACTACAACTACGTCCAAGTATACATGTTTATTGGCCCAATGCCATAAAGATCTGAGAGGTGGGTCACTTTTATTCCCTTGGCGGTGGAAGATTCGCGCAGAATCGTTGATTTGGCGCGGATCACAAAGTTATTTTCCGTGACATGACACTCAGAGTTGTCCTCGTGTTCACCGGCATGTCGTCCAAATGTTGCGCTCCGCAGAAATGTTCGACGCCGAAATCCACCTCCCAGCACAGTTGCCCAACTAGCGGGACAGCAACAGATTTCAAAAATGCCGCCGGGGGCGGGAATCAGCAGGACCAGGGCTGCAGGTACGGACAGTTCCTGCCCCGTTGGATCCCCACCAGCTCACGTATAGTGGTGCGAATGTGCGGGGAATCAGCCCTGACGGTACTGGGAATGAAAGGACAGCGGATGCGAAGCAGCTCCTTCACTGTCCGTCTTGCCGCCCATGCCGTCCTGCTGGCGTTCGCTGGAATGCTGCTTGTGGCCTTTGGCTGCAGCGGCGCACAGGCATCGGCCGGCATGCAAGTGGCCACAGCTTCTGTTTCCGCGGCCCAATTTTCCCCTGCCATAGAGACTTCGGTTGAATCTCTCATCGCCCCGGTATCCACGGCGTGCATTCCTGGCCGGGACAAGGTCAGGCTGGAGCGCGATACGCTTCCCCCAACTCCTGCCCAGCTACAACCGAAGCAGAACGACGCCCATGCCGGGCTTTCCCGGCGGGCACGGGAAAACTCAGGCGCGGTTGCGTTGTTGGGCCGGATCCCGGCCTCACTGACGCATCTGGATCTTGGGATCGTAAGGACGTAGACCACGGCGGGCCGGCACCCAACCCACCGCGACATGCGAAGGTTGGCTGAACGGCGTCGAACGTGTCCTTATATATACATGGTGCGCTGCCGCCGGGCCGCGATAATCCGCGCCTGCGGCAAGGCTGCGCCTGCACAATTCTGAGAGTTTGCCAATGAATACGAAGAAGACCCGGAACATCGTCCTAGCTCTGCTGCTGGGTACTGCCCTAGTTTTAACGATTATTTTTGCCGGTGCCGCCGCCGGTGGGAAGCGACTGGACTCGGCCGCAAAGCCCGACTCGTCGGCCGCCGAAAAACAGGCCCCCGAGCTGAAACTGGAACGTCGCATTGCCGGGGATCCCATGGCGCTGGGTGCGGTGTACGCCCCCGTTGTCATGATCGAGTACTCGGATTACCGGTGCCCGTTCTGCGGCGCCTATGCCCGCAAAACCCAGCCCGAAATTATCAAGAAGTATGTTGACACCGGCCAGCTGCGCATTGAATGGCGTGATCTGCCGGTCTTTGGGGAATCCTCGGTGGCAGCTGCTGTGGCTGTCCGTGCGGCAGGGGAACAGGGATTGTTCTGGCAATTCAATGAGGCCGTCTACGCGGCGGCGCCGGAAAAGGGCAAGGCAGAGTTGTCAGAGCCGGAGTTGCTGAAGTTTGCCCAAGAGGTTGGTGTTCCAGACATGGCCAAGTTCACGGCGGATACGAAGAGCCCCGAATTGCGGGCTTTGGTCAACGCCGATCTTGCCGAGGGGACCTCGCTGGGGCTCAACAGCACCCCCACCTTTGTCATCAACAACCAGTCCATTCCCGGGGCGCAGCCGCTGGACATCTTTGTCCAGGTCATTGATGAAGCACTGGCAAAGGCCAAGTAGCCCATGGACATTGGATATACAGGAGCGTTCCTGGGTGGCATTCTCACCCTGCTGAGTCCCTGCTCGGTCATGTTGCTGCCGGCTTTCTTTGCCTACGCCTTCGCCAGTCCCGGCAAGCTGCTGGGCCGCACGGCCCTGTTCTACGCCGGGCTGCTGACAACGTTGGTGCCGCTGGGCCTGCTGGCGGGGCTGCTCGGCTCGCTGGTGCTGCAAAACCGGACGGTGCTGATTTCCGTTGCGGCCGCCGTGGTGATTGTCATTGGAATTTTGCAGATTGTTGGGGTGGAATTCCCCGGCCTCAGCCGCCGGGCCGGCGCCAGCAGCACCTCTGCCGTGTCAGTGTTTGTGCTGGGCTCCGTCTATGGCGTTGCCGGTGTTTGTGCTGGCCCCATCCTCGGTTCGGTTCTGGCTGTGGCCGCGGCGGGCGGAAATCCGTTGTACGGCGGGATCATGCTGGCCATCTTCGCATTCGGCATGACCCTGCCACTGGGCATCCTTTCGCTGCTGTGGACGCGATTTCGGCTCGGTGAGCGCGGCTGGCTGAAACCACGCCGCTTCCGGCTGGGCCCGTGGGAAAACTCCGTGTGGATGGTTGTTTCCGGCGTGCTGTCCGTGGGTATTGGCGTGCTGCTGCTGGCCACGCAGGGGACATCGTCCCTGGGCGGGGTGCTGACCATCGACGCCCAGTATGAGGCGGAATCGTGGATTGCGGCGATCTCGCACAATGTTTCCAACGTTGCCTTCGGGCTGGTTGCGTTGGTGGTTTTGCTGCTTGCCGGCGGCACATACATGTGGCGTTCGCGCGTTGCAGAGCGCCGCGGCTCGCACAAGGACTGATATGGCCAGCGCTTTTGCGAGCAATCTCCGCGCCTGGCCGCATCGGCGCTGGGTGGTGGCTGCCGTGGTGGCCGCGCTGGCGTTCGTGGTGGTGGCCATCCCCACGGACTTGATCCCCAATCCGTTGTTTGGCCGGGAGATTCCGCCCACGTGGTGGTCACACGCGGCGCTGATCATCAGTTCCGCACTCACGGGGTTTCTGGTGGCAACGTATGTGGCCTCACCGCTTGCCGGGACGGGCACCACGAACAAGTCCGGCGTAGCTGCGTCCGTTCTGGCGTTCTTCGCCGTGGGCTGCCCGGTCTGCAACAAGCTGGTGCTGCTGGCGTTGGGAACCTCCGGCGCCATGACGTTCTTTGAGCCACTCCAACCGCTGCTGGCGGCACTGTCCATTGGCTTGCTGCTGTGGGCGCTGCTGCGCCGGGTGTCGCAGGAGAATGCCTGCCGGGTTCCGGCAGCTTCTGTTTAGACACGACGCCGTGACTCACCGCCCGCGGCCAACGGGACTTGGGCGGTGGGTCACCTAGGCGGCGGGAACGGCAACTATCCCCAGGGCCTGGACCCACGCACGGGCACGCAAACGCAATGCCTCTAGGTCCCCGGTTTCCAAGGCATTACCCAGCAGCGGGGAACCCACCCCGAGGGAGGAGGCACCCGCCGCCAGATACGCCGGCGCCTGGGAAAGTCCCACTCCCCCGGTGGCCACGAACCGCACGGACGGCAGCGGCGCCTTGATTTGCTGAATGAATACGGGCCCAAGTGTCACCGCCGGGAACAGCTTGACCATGAACGCGCCGTCGGACACGCAGGCAAGAACTTCGGTGGGGGTCATGGCCCCGGGAATGGCGGGAACCCCCAGCTGCACCGCCTGGTGCGTGGCGGCGGAACACACTGCCGGACTCACGGTGAACTGCGCTCCGGCGGCAATTGCCGAGGCGGCGTGGCCGCCCGTGAGGACCGTCCCTGCGCCCACAGCAGCACGTTCCCCCAGACGTGATCTGGCGGCGGAAATGGCGTCCAGAACCCCCGGGGTTGTCAGCGGGAACTCCAAGGTGTTGATGCCCTCGGCCACCAGCACGTCAGCCGCGGCAACCAGATACTCAGGCGTGGAGGCCCTCAGAATGGCGATAATGGGCGACGACAGCAACAACGGCTCAACGTAGCTCATACGGAACTTCCCAGTGATTCACGGTGGGCGGGAATGGTGGGCACGCCCAGGGCTACCTTCAATTCACCCGGGAAGTGGCACGCCACACGGCGTCCCGCACCGGCATCCTCAAGGACGGGCTGCTGGGTCACACAAATGCCCCGGTCAGAGCGGGCTTCCGGACCTATCGGGCAGCGGCTGCTGAAACGGCACCCCGGCGGCGGGTTGGTGGGGCTGGGGACATCGCCTGTCAGCACAATGCGCGGGCGCTGGTTTTCCTTGATGGGGTCCGGTTCCGGCACGGCGGAGAGCAGGCTGGCCGTGTAAGGGTGCAGCGGGTCAAGGGTCAGGGTTTCCGCCGGCCCCTCCTCAATGATCTGGCCCAGGTACATGACCATGATCCGGTCCGAGATGTGCCGCACGCTGGCCAGGTCGTGGCCAATGAACAGCATGGACACACCCAGTTTGCGCTGCAGCTCCTTGAGCAGGTTCACCACCTGCGCCTGCAGGGACACGTCCAGAGCGGCTACTGCCTCGTCACACACAATGAGCGACGGATCCACGGCAAGCGCCCGGGCAATCACAATGCGCTGGCGCTGGCCTCCGGAGAATTCGTGCGGGTATCGTGAGGCGATGGAGGTGTCCAGACCCACCAGGTCCAGCAGTTCCGCCACCTTGGCCCGGCGCTCGGCGGCCGAGGAGACCAGACCGTGCACCTCAAGCGGTTCGCCAACAATGTCCCCGACCTTCATGCGCGGGTTCAGCGACGACATGGGGTCCTGGAAGACCATTTGCAGCCGCCGGCGCACCCACTGCCGGGCTTTTCCCTGCAGCTCTGAGATGTCCTGGCCCTCAAAGGCAATTTCACCGGCGGTGACGGCATTGACGCCCACCAGAGTCTTGCCAAGGCTCGACTTGCCGCAGCCTGACTCGCCCACCAGTCCCACCGTCTCACCCCTGCCCACAGTGAACGAGACCCCGTCCACTGCGTGCAGCACGCGCTTGGCGGCGAACGGGTTCAGCGAGGTGGACTTCAGGGGGAAGTGCACGCTCAGATTCGTCACGTTCAGGAGAGGTTCGACGCCGGATCCTTCCGTTCCGCTTCGGGCCGCGGTGGCGCTGTGGCTGGCCGCCTGGGCACCAGCGGGGGCCACCAGCTCGGGCAAGTCACCGCCGCCTGCAGTCAACCAGCAGTCAAAACTCCTGTCCCCGTCAAGGGTGGTGGCCGGGGCCGATACGAAGCATTTATCCATGGCGAACTGGCAGCGAGGCGCGAAGGAACAGCCCGTGATGGGATCCAGCAAGTTCGGAGGCCGCCCGTCAATGGGCACCAGAGGTACATCGCGGGAGGCGAGCATGCGCGGGGTGGCCGCCAGCAGCGCCTTCGTGTACGGGTGTTTCGGGTTTGCGAACAGTTCACGGGTATCTGCCTGCTCAACCACCCGGCCGGCGTACATGACGGCCACGCGGTGGCAGGATCGCGCCACCACGCCAAGGTTGTGCGTGATCAGGATGACGGCCGTGCCGAGCTGATCGTTGATGTTGGCCAGCACGTCCAGTATCTGCGCCTGGACGGTGACATCCAGGGCCGTGGTGGGCTCGTCGGCGATGATCACATCAGGCTCGTTGGCCAGTGCCATGGCGATCATGACGCGCTGGCGCATGCCGCCGGAGAATCTGTGTGGGTAGTCCACCAGGCGGGCCTCCGGGTCCGGGATGCCCACCACCTTCATGAGTTCCACGGCGCGATTCCTGGCGTCCTCGCCGGAGAACTTGGCGCGGTTGTGGATGGCCTCGCGCAGCTGCTCGCCGATCTTCATGATGGGGTTCAGCGATGACATGGGGTCTTGGAAGACCATGGAGATGCCGTTGCCGCGCACGTGGCGCAGCTCGGAACCGCTCATGGCCACAATGTCCTTGCCCTGAAACAGGACCTGGCCCGCCTCGATGCGCCCGGGGCTGCGCACCAGATTCAGAAGAGACATGGCCGTGACTGACTTGCCGGAGCCGGATTCGCCCACGAGCGCCATGGTCTGCCCTGCGAACACGTCAAAGCTGACGTCGCTGACGGCCCGCACCACGCCGCGTTCGGTGTGGAACCGTGTGGTCAGCCCGCGAACTTGCAGAACGGGAGCGGAAAGCGTGTTTGCACTCATGAGCGCTGTACCTCCAGGAGCCTCGATGTTTGGCCGCCATCAATGGGGAGCACAACTCCGGTGATGAAACTGGCGGCTGGGGAAAGCAGGAAAATGACGCCGGCGGCGATTTCCGCCGACCCGGCAAGCCTGCCCAGGTTGTTGCAGGCCTGCAGGGAAGCGGCCAGATGGGGATCGGACCAGACGGCATGGTTGCGTTCAACGGCAACAAAGCCCGGCGCCACGGCGTTCACCCGGATGCCGTGCGACCCCCACTCCTCGGACGCCGATCGGGTGAAGGCGGTCAATGCCGCCTTGGACGCGGAGTAGGCGGCGAAGTCAGCATGGGCCAAGTTCGCGTGGACACTGGTGACGTTGACTATCGACGCCGGGTGCCCGCCTACGATGGCCAGTGCCGCCAAGGCCCGGCTCAGCTCCACGGCGGCGTGAAAGTTCACGTCCATGGTGCGTTGCCAGCCTTCCTTGGTGCCAGCAAGAATCGTGGCGCGCTGCTCGGTGAAAGCACAGTTGACCAGGCCCAGCGAGACAGCGCCAGCGCGCTCCACCGGGTCGGCACCGGCGACGGAGGCCGCCACCACGCCTGTCAGCGTTTCCGCGAAGCAGGCATCAGTAATGTCCTCATTCAGCCCGTGCCAGCGCGGTGAGGATTCCTCGGACGGGGCAGCCAGGACTTCCTGCAGGAGGTCGACGGCAATCACCGTGCTGCCGGATTCGGCCAGCAAGCGGGCCGTCTCACGGCCGATTCCCCGGCCTGCCCCTGTCACCACCACAACTGCTGGAGCATTGAGGGCAAATGTCAGCGCCGTCATGGTGCACCTGTAATCATGCGCGGTGCCTGCGCAGTTACGGGCGCATGCACTGCAGGCAGGTTCACCGCTGGCACGGCGTGCCCCACCCCTGCGCCCCTGATACGGAATACTTTCCCTGCGTCGGGAAACAGGTGTCGGTTGGCATCGGTGAGTCGGTTGCTGGCAGTGGTGACGAAGATGTCAGCCAGCTCGGGCCCGCCAAAGCACAGACTCGTGATGTGCGGGACGGGGAGTTGGATGTGGGCCAGGATGTCCCCGGAGGGCGAGTATTGGCGCACGGCACCGCCGTCGAACAACGCAACCCAAATGTTGCCTGCGGCGTCCAGTGTCATCCCGTCGGGGTTTCCCGCTCCATCCTCAAGGGTGATGAAGGGACGCTGGCCGCTCCAGGCGCCGTCGGCCGCCACATCAAAGACGTCGATACGGCGCGTGGGTGTGTCAACAAAATAGGCAAGGGTGCCGGCGGCGTTCCAGTCCAGCCCGTTGGAAAGTGCCATACCGGAAGCCAGCACCTCCCAAGACCCGGCGGACAAGTCCACGCGGTAGACGTTGCATGGCCCGCCCTGTTTCCACGGGTACACCATGGCGCCAATGACAACGCGGCCCTCGCCATCAATCTTGGCGTCGTTGAGCCGGGTGTTCTCATCCCCGGGAAGGGACATCAACACAGTCTTTTGACCGGTATCCTCCTCCACGAGGGACAGGTCCCAGGTGTGGGAAATCAGGACCCGTCCCGGGCCCGCCGGGTAGATGAAGGCCGGGTAGGGGCCCACCTCCACCGTGGTGGTTGCTCCGGTGTCAGGGTTTGTGCGGTGCAGCAGTCCGCCGGGGATGTCCACCCACAGCAGCGTCTGCGTGGCGGCATCCCACACGGGGCCCTCCCCCAAACCGGCCGCGGGGGTACTGAGCGCCTCAACGTCTAGCGTTTGACCAACTTGCTGTTTCATCGTTTCAGGAGTCCCTTGTTTAGGCCGTCGGAAATCATGTTGAAGCCCAGTACCAGAAGCGTCACAACAATCATGGGGGCGATGGCGTATTGCGGCGCCTGCTCCAGGAAACCAACGCTCGATTTGAGCATTGACCCCATGGATGGGTCGGGCAGTCTGATGCCGATGCCCACAAAACTCATGGCCCCTTCAATGAAGACGGCCAGCGACAAACTGAGTGCCGCCCGCACAATGAGCGCATCGACGCTGTTGGGCAGAATGTGGCGTGTCATCAGGCGGAAATGGGAAACACCCACCACTTGGGCCGCCTCCGCGTAGTCGCGCCCCAGCTGGGCCATGACGGCGTTGCGCGTGATCCGGCCAAACAGCGGCACGTTCACCAGCGCCACTGTTACGAGCACGGCGCCCAGGCCAGGGCCCATCAGCGCCGCTACCGTCATGCCCATGACAAGGGCTGTGAAGGCCAGCATCATGTCAAAGAAGCGCTGCAGGGCCCCTGCGTACCAGGACTTGCTTGAGGCCAGGATGCCTAGGAATGCCCCCAGCAGCGCACCGGCGGGAACCGCCGTAAAGGCGACAAGAATGTTGACCCTGATGCCAAAGACCAGGCGGGAGAACAGGTCACGCCCCAGCTCGTCGGTGCCCAGCGGATGTGCTGAGGACATCGGCTCAAAGGCGTCAAATTGCTGGTCGGTGGGTGCATAGGGGGTCAAAAACGGTGCCAGCAGGCCCGCAAGGATGCACACCGCCACCACAGTCAGCCCGGCAATCGCCAGCGGCGACTTCAGCCCGCGGGCCATGCCGGAGGACTTCTGGGCACGGCTCCGCTTTCCCCGCCCACGTGGCGCCACAGCCGGGCTCGATGCCGGAAGCCGGGTTCCGGCGTCGGGCGCCAAGACGTCAGCGCTACTTTGGATTGACATTGGATTCATGGAATCCACGGTTTTCTCACTCATTTTCATACTCCCAACCGGACGCGCGAATCGACTGCGGCATGGGCCAGGTCCGTCAGGATTTGCATGATGACAAACACGGCCACGGCAATGAGCAGGATGTCCTGGACGAGGAAGTAGTCCCGGGTCAGGACCGCCTGGGCCAGGACGCCGCCAATGCCGGGCCAGGCGAAAATGGCTTCAACCACAATGGCGCCGCCCAGCATTTGGCCAATCTCAATGCCCAGAATGGTGAAAACCGGTGGCAGCGAGTTCGGCACAATATGGTGTGTCAGCAGGCGGCGCTGGGACAGGCCCTTGGCCTGGCCGGTGCGGATGAAGTCCTCATCCATCACCTGGCGCATTGAGGAAGCCAGGAACCTGGCCACCACTGCGGCGGCAGGCATGGCCAGGCACAATGCCGGAAGCAGTAAGTACTGGACCGCGATCTCCGGGTCGTCAAAGAAATCGACGTGGCCACCCACGGGAAGCACGCCCAGGATCACCGCGAACACAAAGATCAACAGCACGCCACTGACATAGGTGGGCACGGCTAGGAGCACACCCGTCACCGCGTTGACAACAATCTGGACCGGACGGTTGCGCACAGTTGCCATGAGCACGCCCAAGGTGCCGCCCATGACTACCGCCAAGATGGTTGCGGCAAGAGTCAGCAGCAGCGTGGCTTGTAGCCCGTTGCCAATCAACTCGCCAATAGGGGCGTTGGTCACCAAAGAATTGCCCAGATTGCCGTTGAACAGGCTGGCCAGCCAGTCGAAGAACTGGACAATGATGGGCCGGTCCAAGCCAAGTTCGGCCCGGATGGCCGCAATGGTCTCCGGGGGAGAGTCCGGACCGGCCTTGACGGCGGCAGGATCTCCCCCGGTGGCCCGGAGCAGAAAGAAGATCACTACCGAGGAGACCGCCAGGATAGTGAGTCCTGAGGGAATCCGTCGCAGGGAGTACGCGAGCATGGTTTCCTAGCTTTTCAGAGCGGTGGTGGCTGCGGGCGACTAGGCGAGTTCCGCTTTGTCCAAGTTCAGGTACGCCAATTCCGTATAGTCCAGGCCCTTGAGCTTGGTGGAGATGGTGTATGTGTGCGCGCTGGAGACCAGGTTGGAGACAAACTGCTGGTCCAGCAGGAAGTCGTTGACCTTGGAGTAGATTTCGGGGGCCTTGGCGGGATCGGTGTTCTGCCACACGGCCGCGGCGAGGGCCTTGTAGTCGGCATTGTCGAAGCGCGAAGCGTTCTTGCCGGCGTTGAACGGGAATGCACCCTTGAGCAGCGTGGCCGGGTTGAGCTGGCCAAAGCCGTGGCCGGAAACAAACATGCCGGGCAGGCCCTCACCGGAGAGTCCCTTTTGGAAGTCAGCGGGCTGCAGGGGCACCAAGGTGGCCTTCAAGCCCGTGGCGTTGACGCCTTCCTGGACGATTTGGGCCACTGCGGCAAACCCAGCCTGGGTGGCGATGAAATGGATCTTCACTTCCTGGCCGGTAGCGCCGGCCGCTTCAACCATGGCCTTGGCCTTGGACAGGTCCTGCTTGTAGGTGTCTGCCTTGGCCTGGTCAAAGGCTGGTGAGCCCTGTGACCAGGGAAGAGAGCTGACCTGGCCAATGCCGCTGAGGGCCTTGGTCAGGATGGCTTCACGGTCAACCGCGTAGGCAATGGCCTTGCGGATCTCCTTGTTGTCCAGGGGAGCAATGCTCACGTTGGAAGCCACGTAGAACGCAGAATCATAGGTGTCCACGATAGTGTTCTCCACCTTGGGATCGCCCTTGAAGCTGACGGCGTCCAGCGGGGCAAGGTCCATGGAGATCTGGCTTCCGCCAGTCTTCAGAGAGGAGACCCGTGAGGACGACTCCGCCACGATCTGGATCTCAAAGGTGTCGATCTTGGGAGCACCCAGGAAGTACTTCTCGTTCTTGCTCAGACTCAGGCCCTGCCCGGGCTTGTAGCTGTCTACCTTGAAGGGGCCGGTGCCGATGAAGGACCTGCCTGCCACCAAGTCTGCAATGGAATCCTTTTGCGGTATGGACATCATCTCGAACATGTCAAAGAGGTTACTTACGCCGTGCTCAAGGGTGAAGACCACTGTGTCCGGGACGCTGGCATCAACCTGGGTGATGATCTTGGCATTGTGCTTGACCTGGCTGGAGGTGGTGTCCAATTTCAGGAAGTCGATGGCAGCGGCTACATCGGCTGAGGTGAACTTTTCACCGTTGTGGAAGGTGACGTCGTCGCGCAGCTTCATGGTGAGCGTTTTGTTCTCGTTGGAGAATTCCCAGGACTTGGCCAGCTGCGGCTGCGGCTCAAGCGTCTTACGGTCATAGGACGTCAGGGTGTTGAACGCCGTACGCATGAGGGAGAAGTTCGGATTGTTCTGCGCCATGAAGGAGGCCGGCTGGATGTCTGAGCTCTGTGTCAGGATCACGGCCTTGACTCCACTGCTGCCGCCTGCGGAACTTTCCTTGACAGCGCTGCGCCCGCAGGCGGACAGGGCTGCCATGGCAGCAACACCCAAGCCGGTGCCCAACAGTGCGCGGCGGCTGACGTTGGAAGTAAGTGAATTGTTCATTGCGTACTCCTAAAATGTGTAGTCGAACAAGTGGGTCATGCTGGGGTGATCGGTGTTTAGGTCGATTCCGTAGCCCGCGTTGGTGTGCAGCTGCAGGTGGGAATTTTCAATGTGTTCCTTGTTGAAAATCAGTTCGCCACGCCAGGGCACTTCACCGAAGGCCACTTCCAGGACAGTGGCGCGCGGGCAGGCTGCCATGAAGTGCGCGCTGGCCGCCGTGCTGACGGGCCCAGAGGGGTTGTGCGGGGAGATATCCACCCCCACGGCGTCACGCGCCAGTTGGATCCCGCGCAGGATTCCGCCGGTGTGCTTGATATCCGGCATCAGGATGTCGATGAGGCCTTCCTTTATTCCGGGCTGTGCCGGAGCCGCCTCAAAGAGGAATTCGCCGCCTGCGATACGCAGGTTTGTTGAGGCCCGGAGCCGGCGCAAGCCGTGGAGATCGGCGGCGTCCACCGCGTCCTCCAGCCAAAAGATGTTCAGCTCCTCCAAGCCAGCCAGGATCCGGTCCAACTGGGCGGGACTGAGCTTATTGTGGCAGTCCACCATCAGGGCAATGTCCGGGCCCACCTCGGCACGCATGGCCTGCATGCGTGCCAAACCAATGGTTTCCAACGCTGTGCCGTCGGTGGCGGGCACATCAAACGGCGCAAATTTGATGGCCGTGTAGCCAGCGTCAACCGCCCTGCGGGCATATCCTGCCACGGACTGTGGATCCCGTGGTCCAACTATTCTGTTGATGTTCGCGTAGACGGGCATGGCGTTGCGGCCGTGGCCACCCAGGATCTGCCAGACGCCGAGCCTCGCACGTCTGGCCAGAATGTCCAGAACTGCCTGTTCGATGCCGCCCAAAACTGTTGCGTAGCACAGCCGGTCCCCCAATGACTGCTGCATAACAGTGGTGGAAAGTGTCTGCACCATTGCCCTTAGTCCAGCCAAGGTGACTATGTGCGGGAGGTCCTCGCGGCACAGATCCAGCAGGACTTTTGCCGCCTTGAGTGTCTCCTCCGATGTCCCGGCATCGGAGCACTCACCCAAACCTTTGTGCGAGCCGTCGCTGATTTCAACAAAACACCACGACGTGCGCACTGAAACCTCACACAAGTGAAGGTCAAGACTCCAGCTCACACGCACTCCTTCAAAGGGACAGTTCACGCCAACCGGCGTGGCCTGCGTCATAACCAATAGTCAATCCTCAGCATGCAATCATGCAAAATTAACCCGTAATATGGACATATTGCATGTAATGTTTACAAAACCTTGCGGAAAGGTTCGAATATGACGCAGGATTGCATGTAGTAGTTTTTGAGTTCATCCACCATCCGTTGCGATTAACCTGAAGGAGGCGCCGTGAGTGACGTCATCACGCTGGGCGAGGCAATGATCCTTCTGGCGCCACAGGATGGCCTACCATTGGGCCGGAGTGAAAACTTCGGCGTACACATAGCCGGGGCAGAATCCAATGTGGCCCTCTATCTGGCCGACGCAGGCGTGCCCGTCAGCTGGCTGAGCGCCGTAGGGACTGATCCCTTCGGCGAGCGCCTGGTGGACTATATGTCCCGGCATCAGGTGAACACTTCGTTGGTACTCAGGGACTCCGCGCGCAGCACAGGCGTCTTCTTCAAGAACCACAGCAATGCCGGCACCACGGTCCACTACTACCGTGCCGGCTCAGCCGCCTCGACATTGTCGCCCGACAGTCTGGCGGGCCTGCGGGAACTGTGCCGCTCGAACAACCCACCCAAGGTGCTGCATTTGAGCGGCATCACAGCGGCGCTCTCGGCCTCCTGCCTGGCACTGTCCCAGGCAGCCATCACCTTGGGGAAGGAACACGGGATCACCGTCAGCTTTGACGTCAACTTTCGTCCGGGACTTTGGCAGGCGAGCACCGCCGGTCCGGTGCTGCGCGCGTTGGCCAACCAGTCCGACGTCGTCCTGGTGGGCTTGGATGAGGCGCAGGACCTTTGGGGGTGCACCACACCGGCGGACATCCAAGCATTCGTGCCTGATGCCGGAGAACTGGTGATCAAGGACGGCGCCAAGGGGGCCACTTGGCTTGGTGCAGGAGACATCTCCTTTGTTCCTACTCCGACAGTGGATGTTGTTGAGGTGGTGGGCGCCGGAGACGCCTTTGCCGCCGGTTTCCTCTATTCACGGCTTTCCGGCGCAACTGTTGCAGAACAGCTGCTCATGGGCCACCGCTTTGCTGCCCGCGCCATGTCCAGCCCGGCCGATTTTCGCAGTCTTGAAGATTTTCGCCAAACGACCCATACCGAGAGGCTCACATGAGTGAGGTTATGACCGAGGACGCCGCAATAGGTGCCCGCGTCGCCGACACCGTTTACAACCGATTGCGAGACGAGATCCTCAACCACACGCTGCCCGCTGGCGAGCGGTTGAGTGTCCCGGCGATTGCCGAGCGGTTCAACGTCAGCCGGAGCCCCGTCCGCGAGGCAGTGTTGCGCCTGGTGCAGGATGAGTTCGCACAGGAGTCACGTAACAAGGGTGCCACAGTAACCCACATCCGGGTGGAAGATTTGGCGCCCCTCTACGAAGTGCGTGAAGTCCTTGAGGGTCTCGCCGCCGGATTGTCGGCAGAACACGCCACCCGCGAACAATTAGGGCAGCTGCAGCGAAATCTGATGCGCCACCAAGCGGCTGTTGCCGCCGGTGATTTGAGTGAGCACATTGAACTTGACCTTGAATTCCATGCGCTGATCACCTGGGCCTCAGGCAACCCGGTCCTGGTCAGCCATCTGGACAAGATCCATCAAAAGATTCGCTTGGGCATGATCGAGGCCGGTCAGGCTGGCGCCGAAGTTGCGCTCAAGGAACACGGGGACATTCTGCAGGCAATCCTTGCCGGTGACACCCAACGCTCCGATACGCTTGCCCGCGCCCATGTGAAGCGCGTTCGCAAGGACTTGTTCGGCTAGTTCGTCTTACTTCTTCAACTGCTGGACATCGTCGACTCGGCCGTGTGAATGTTATCCATATCATACCGGTGTGGGTCCTCGTCGTGCCGCTCCTATCTGAGCAATGACTGGCCCCCATGCATCATCACTTCCGCACCACATTCAAATTCCTGTTCGTCCGCCTGCGGGTGGGCATAGCTTATTTTGAGAGGTAAACGCGTGAAATTTGGTATTAAATTGGGGGTGCCCCTGGCCGCTTTGGCCCTGGCAGCTTCAGGCCTGCTGGCCATCTCCGGACCCACTGTTGCAGCCGATGCCGGCGATCCGGTGAACTTGTACGGGGCAAACACAGCACTTTTGACATCCACCATGGACACCGTTGGCACAGCCACTACGTACTATGTTGACTGCGCGGCGACCACGAACGGTGTGGGCACCAAGGCCTCCCCCTACGACGGCGTGCGCAACATGAACTTGACGGCAGTACTCAAGCCCGGCGACGCCGTCGCCTTCAAACGCGGATCGTCCTGCGTCGGGCAGGTACATGCGCAGTATTCCGGCACCGCAGCAGCCCCCATCACCTACGGATCCTACGGTGTGGGAGCCAACGCCCGCATTGAGGCGAACGGCAATGAGACGGCCTTCTGGGTGAAAGATTCCGAATACGTGACGGTGCAGGACCTTGAGCTCTCGGCCATGGGCGACGGCAAGAGCGCCCGCCGCGGCGTCTGGGTGCAGGCCACCAACACTGGCGACCGCCACGGCATCACCTTGCAGCGCCTGAACATTCACGATGTCCGCGGCCAGATGCCCTCCACCATGGGCGGGGCACTCCCCGCCGGCAAGTATTCCGGCGCATCCGGTGGAATTGTTGTGGAAGCCCTTGGCACCACAACGGCAACAGAGTTCCCGGATTTGCTCATCCAAAACAACACCATTGTTAACGTGGATCGCGAGGGCATCTACCTCTGGTCCAACTGGTGCATGCGCCCGGAATTGGTGGCGTTCTGGAGCGGCCAGCTGTGCACCGCTCCCTGGCACCCCATCACCGGTTCCGTGATCCGCAACAACGTCCTTCGCAGCATTGGTGGCGACGGCATTGCACCCATGACGGCCCAGGACACGTTGGTGGAGTACAACACCCTTGAAGGCTTCCACCTGCGCTCGGGCGGTTACAACGCCGGCATGTGGTCGGCCAACAGTGTTGACGTCACCTTCCAGCACAACGACACCAGCCGAGGCCACAGCCAATTGGATGGCATGTCCTACGATGTGGACCACTCAAGCCAGGGCATGCTGTTCCAGTACAACCGCTCGCATGACAATGAAGGCGGATTCTTCCTCATCTGTCCCTACGGCAACAACATGCCTGGGGAGGCCAAGGACTTCACCATTCGCTACAACCTCTCGGTGAATGACCACTACACGTCATTCTGGGTGTGCAATTCCGGCGCCAAGAACGGCCAGATCTACAACAACACCATCTTCATTCCGCAAACCACCATTGCTGGCGTCACGAACCATGGCGTTGTCAAGACCATCGGCAATGCTGCACCGGGATCCATCGTCCTGAACTTCACCAACAACATCTTCACCCGGCAAAACACCTCGGTGCCGGTTTACTGGGCAAGTTCCAGTCAGGCAACCATCACCGGATCGAACAACCTCTTCAACAATGTGACCCCGCTGCCCGGCGCCACCAGCTCACTCCTGACGGCACCACAGTTGTCATTGCCGTCCGATGCTCCGGCCAATGCTTCGGTATTCAAGCCGAACACCAACTCGCCCGTTTTGGGTGCAGGCAAGGTCATTCCGGGCGCCCCGGAACGCGATTTCTTCGGAAACAAGATCACGGGCAACCCCTCCGTGGGCTTCTCGCAGCTGGCCATCGGCCAGGTGGATCCCACCACGCCGGCAACAACGGCGCCAGCCACGACAGCCCCGGCCACCACGGTTCCGCCAACAACGGCACCCGCGACGACTACCCCGGCCACAACAGCACCGGCCACCACAACGGCACCGAAACCCAGTAACTCGCCGGTGGCATCGCCGTCGAGCACGCCTACAAGCTCCGCGGCGGGCACCCTGAGCACTGCAACTGTGACACCGGGCGGGGAACTGACCATCACGGGCCGGAATTTCAAGCCCGGAACCAGCGCATCGTTCACGTTGCACTCCGACCCCATCCTCCTGGGCGCTGCAAAAGTTGCTGACGACGGCACCGTTACGCTGCGCACCACACTGCCGGCCAACGTCCCGGCTGGCAGCCACACCGTGGTCATTGCCGGCACCAGCGCCGAGGGCAGGTCGGTGCAAGTCAGCCTTGCATTGACCGTCGCGGGCGGCTCGCAGCCGGGCGTCACCACTGCTGCCGGTACAAGCACTACCGCAGCAGCGGCTGGCGGCCTGGCCAGCACCGGCGTCAGCGGTACGTTGATCGGCGGCTTTGCACTGCTGCTGGTCATCGGCGGCGGGGTGCTGTTCGCAGCCACCCGCCGACGCTCAGCGAACCACTAGTCAGCTAGGAAAGTACAAAGGGTGGGTGCCGGATTTTCTCCGGCACCCACCCTTTTGTTTTGCCGTGCACTCCTGTCTGTTTCAGGCCCGGGCCAGGATCACTGCCAGATCGGACGACGCCGGGAGGTTGCCGTAGTTGAAGGCGCGGTCGGGTCCCAGCCGGGAGACGATGAACGCGTCGGACACCGCGGCCGGGGCAAATCGGAGCAGCAGCGAGGCCTGCAGGGCGAGAGCAAGCTTCTCCACAATGTTCCGGGCCTGGCCCGCAAAATCTGCCGGCGCGGACCGGATGGGGGCCAGCTGTTCCTTGAGTTGGGCGGAAAAGTCGTCAAAGACCCTGTGGACGCCCGAGGCCAGGCGCAGCTCGGCGAAGAAGGCATCCACCGACTCGGGCTCGGTGGACATGGCCCGCAAAACATCCAAGGCGATCACATTTCCGGTTCCTTCCCAGATGGCCATAACCGGTTGCTCCCGGTACCGCATGGCGAGCGGGAAATCCTCCGTATAACCGTTACCGCCCAAACATTCCATGGCCTCGTAGGCGTGGTTGGGTCCGCGCTTGCACACCCAGTATTTGGTGACGGCCGTGGCCAAGCGCCGGAACGCCTGTTCCTGCGGCGATGCATCGTTGTCGAAGGCCCGTGCCAGGCGCATGCTCACGGCGGTGGCCGCCTCAGATTCAAGGGCCAGGTCCGCCACCACATTGCTCATGGCGGGTTGGTCGATGAGCCGGGCGCCAAATGCCCTGCGGTGGCGGGCATGCCACACGGCCTCGGCCACAGATTGGCGCATCCCGGCGGCGGTGCCCAGAATGCAGTCCAACCGGGTTTGGCCCACCATGCCCATGATGGCCCGCACCCCACGCCCGGGATCGCCAATCCGCCACCCGAGGGTGTTGGCGAACTCCACCTCGGAGGAGGCATTGGACTTGTTGCCCAGCTTGTCCTTGAGCCGTTGGATCATGAAGGTGTTCAGTGCGCCGTCGTTCAATACACGCGGCACCAGAAAGCAGCCCAATCCGGCGTCTTCCTGGGCCAGGACCAGGAATGCATCCGACATGGGTGCTGAGCAAAACCACTTGTGGCCCGTGAGCAGGAACCGTTCGCCATCCGGGACGGCGCGGGTGGTGTTGGCGCGGACGTCCGATCCTCCTTGTTTCTCGGTCATGGCCATGCCGAACAAGGCACCCGCCTTGCCGGCCTTAAGCTCGGGGTCATACTGCCGTGAATAGAGCCGGGGCAGCCACTCCCCCGCCAGTTCCGGAGCCTGGCGCAGGGATTCCACCGCGGCGTGGCTCATGGAAATGGGGCAGGCGTGGCCGGGTTCCACCTGAGCAAACAGCATAAATTGTGCCGCTCGCAGGGCGTTGGCGCCCGCACCGGGGTTGGCCCAGGCCGACGTATGGGCACCGGCGGCAACAGCCTGGGACATGATGCGGTGATAGGACGGGTGGTATTCCACCTGGTCGATCCGCTGACCATATTTACTGTGCGTGTGCAGGGTGGGCGGGCAATTGTGCGCCAGCCGCGCGTCGTCCTGAAACTGCGCAGAGCCGACGACGGCGCCACTCGCCTGAAGTTCTTGCGCCGCACCCGCTTCCCCTATGGAATGCACGTACTCTCTCAGCGGGATGTTCGCCTCAAACTCGTTGACGTCCACCCGCGGCGGCGGCTGGTTCACCACGTGGTGCGTTGGATAACTACTGGGGACGGTTCCGGCATCGTTGGCGGTCATGGCTACAGGCTACGCTGCGGGTCAAGTCCGGAGGCCGTCCAAGTCCCCGGCACATCGCCGAATCAGACCCTACGCCACTGGGCCAGGATCGCTTCCGTTGCCGGGTCGGGCATGCCACCATAAAACCGCTCGAGGACTTCGCCGAAGACGGGCTCCTCCGGCGCCGCTGCTGCAAACAAGGCCATGGACGACTGCAGCTTCTTCGCATCCATACCTCCCAGGATCTCCACCGCGCTGAGCCCCGGCACATTGAGCACCAACTGCGCACATTCGCGGAGCCGGGTACCGAGGACGGGATGGGTCGCGTAGCTGACGGCTTCGGCTAGGGAGGAGATGGCGTACAGCTTGGCATAGTCGCTGGAACCCAGCCCGGCGACCTGAGGGAACACAAACCACATCCAGTGGCTTGTCTTGCGCCCGGCAGCCAACTCAGCCTTGACGTCGTCGTAAACGCGGGACTGCGCCGCAACAAATCGATTCAGGTCATAATCCATACAATTCCTCCTCATATAATCCTTGCTCGGCTCTCACAGCATTGCCGCGCAGGCCCTGTCCAGGAACTCGGCAACCTCGCGGGGGTGTGAAAGGACCGGGGCATGGCCGGATGCGATCTCAGAAACAGTGGCACCCATGCGGGCAGCCATTTCGCGCTGCAAAACCGGCGGCACCGCATGATCCTCGGTGGCCACCAAGTAGTGAACGGGCAGGTCCTGCCACGCCGGCGGCCCCACCTTTGTCCCGTCCAGGCTTATCCGGACCATCCGCTGCGTGGCCGCAGCAATCGCCACAGCCTCTGCCGGAATGTCGGTGCCCATCACATCAGCAAAATGCTCCCTGGCTATATAGGTATGGCCGTCCGCCACCACCACATACTTGGGGATCAGGCTGCCGGGGTACTTCCGGGACAGCTCACTGACGGATTCGCCCTCAGCCGGGGCAAAGGCCGCAATATAAGCCAGCGCTTTCACGGAGTCAGTTCCGCGGGCCGCTTCGCCAACCACCGCGCCGCCGTAGGACCAGCCGACCAAAAGGACTGGGCCGGAAACTGTGGCGAGGGTTCGGCGCACCGAGGCAACGTCGTCGCCAAAGGACTCCAAGCTCAACTGCGCCGCCACTGGATTGTGTCCCATGGCCCGCAACTCCGTGATGACCTTGGCCCAGCTTGTGCCGTCGGACCACAGCCCGTGCACCAAAACAATTGTCGCCACGTTAGTCCCCTAGACTTTTCGCCCAATATACCAAGCACGACGTCGGTCCGGCCCACCTGAAGTGCGACAGCGTCCGTGGGCGCTATTTCGCCGGTGCAGCCTTGACGTGCATGCGTTCGCCCTGCGGCCCGAACAGCGTCAGGAATTCAACGCTGTCCGTTGATGCGCGGCCAAACCAGTGCGGGGTGCGGGTATCGAACTCCGCAGCTTCACCTTGTTTCAACACAAAGTCGCGCTCCCCCAGCACCACCCGCAGCTGGCCGCGGAGCACGTACATCCACTCGTACCCCTCATGAACTTTGGGCTCAGGCTGCGGCAGCGACGTCCCGCCGGGCAGCAAGTGCTTAAACGCCTGCAGACCGCCGGCGCCCCTGGTCAGCGGCACAATGGTTTGCCCGTTGCGTTTCATGGGCCGCAGGTGAATGCGCGGATCCCCCGTGGCAGGCGCGCCCACCAGCTCATCCAGCGGAACAGCGTAGGCCCGCGCCAACGGCAGCAACAATTCCAGATTGGGCCGACGCAATCCTGCTTCCAACCTCGACAACGTGCTCACGGAAATCCCGGTGTCCTCAGCAAGGTCGGCCAACGTTCTGTTCCTCTGCAGCCGCAGGGCCTTGAGCCGTTGCCCAACTCCGGACAGCACTTCCTCAGTTTCTTCACTCATGGACTGAGTTTGCCACTTCGGCAACAAAGATTGCCACTCCGGATCGATTCGGCGCAGGATTGAGGGACAACGACATCCAGCAAAAGGCGGACACCATGCAAGACGTAATTATTATTGGCGGCGGCGCAGCCGGACTCAGCGCGGCACTCCTGCTGGGCCGCTCACGCCGTTCGGTGACAGTGATCGACTGCGGCCAGCCCCGCAATGCCCCCGCGGCGGGCGTGCATGGTTTTCTCACGCGCGACGGCGTTGCTCCCCTCGAGCTGACCCGGCTGGGACGCGCTGACCTGGCACCCTACGATGTGCGCGTTGAGGACGGCACGGTTGTCAGTGCCGATCGGACGGATGCTGGCTACTGCGTTTCCCTGGAGAGCGGCGCAAGCTTTGAGGCCAAGCGTGTTCTGGTCACCACGGGATTGGTGGATGAGCTTCCGGACATTGCCGGGCTGAGCGAACGGTGGGGCAAGGACTTGGCGCACTGCCCCTACTGCCACGGTTGGGAAATTCAGGACCAAGCCATCGGTGTCATCGGGAACGGTACATTTGCTGCCCATCAGGCATTGTTGTTCCGCCAGTGGTCGGCCAACGTCACGCTGTTCCTGAACAACGCACCCCAGCCATCCGAAGCCGAACTTGAGCAGCTGGCTGCACGCGGGATTCCTGTGGTGACCGGCTCAGTGGCCCGGATTCACAGCACGGACGACGCCGTCAGCAGCGTTGAGTTGGCCGACGGCAGCCAGCACCCGGTCCAGGCCCTGACTGTGCAATCGCGGGTGGTGGCGCGGGCTGGGTTCCTGGCCGGGCTTGGACTGGTGCCCACCGCCAACCCGTTCGGCGAGACCATTGAGTCCGATGAAATGGGGCTGACGGCCATTCCCGGCGTATGGGCGGCCGGCAATGTCACGGACATGAAGGCCACCGTTTTGGCTGCGGCCCAGGGCGGCGCCAATGCCGCCGTGGCCATCAACATGGACATGATGGCGGAGGAATTGGCCGCAGCCGTGGCGGCACACACAGCCTAAGCGTCAACTGAACCATAAAATTTGGCCCGGGCAGATAGCCCGGGCCAAATAAGTTTAGTGTGTGCGGTTGTTGGTTCGGCGTCTGGCGGACAACAAAACCATTCCAAGTGCCAGAAGGACCAGACTTCCTCCTGCAACCATCAACGGCGAATTGGCGCCCGTGGTGGCAAGCGGCGCAGCGGCCGCGGTGGCAGTCGTTGAGGGTGCCGCGGACGGAGTTGAGGCACTCGTCGTTGACAGCAGTGTCGGAACCACTGTGGGTTCCACTGTGGGCGCCGTGACAGTTAACCTTGCAGGGAGGCTGCTCACAACGGCCCCGTCAGCACTATTGGTATAGGTGGCCCGGTACAAGGTGCCTGTCAGTTCCACGCCCGCGTCAGCAATGGAGAGCACGGCGGTGGTGGCTCCCGGAACTACCAGCCAGGTGTCTCCATCGTCAGTGCTTGACTCCCACACAACACTGTTTGTGCCGACGGCAGATGTTGCCGTGGAAGAGAAGCTGGTATCAGCGCCAGCTGCTATGGACTTGTCCTGCGGAGCCGTCACCACCAGCCCGGAGGGCAGGGACTGCTGCTGAATCGTTCCGGCGAAGCTGAACTGTTTGCCGGCGATGCCAACGTTGACGGCCCATGTCAGCTCGTTGCTGCCAGCCTGGGGAAATCTCCACGCCCCGGTCTGTGCGTTGACCTGGGCCGTGGTGGAGACAGGGATGATGGTGGTGCCATCAGTGCTCTTAATCGGCGATTCCTGGTTTGCGCCCACATAAATGGCGGGCAGAACGGCCATCTGGTCCACTATGTCCAGCGTTTCAAGGTTGCTCAGACTCGCCAAGGGGGCCACGTTTGCCACATGGTTTCCGGACAAGAAGAGACCTTCCAAATTGGTTAGCCCGGATAGCGGAGAAATGTCAGTGATCGAATTCTCAGACAGCAGCAGGTCTTCCACGTTGGCAAGACCCGCCAAGCCGGAAATGTCCGTGACCTTGTTATTGGACAGGCGCAGAAAGGTGAGATTGGCCAAGCCGCTCAGATCCGAGACATCCGCAACGTCATTTTCGTAGAGGTCAACATGCTTGAGGCTCGTCAGGAGCTTCAAAGGTTCCACGGAAACAACATTGTTCCCAAACAGTCCCAAGTCCGCCAGATTGGGCATGCCTGCCACAGCAGCAATGTCCACGACGTTGTTGTAATTCAGGCCCAGAGTCTGGAGTTTGCCAAGACCTGCCAGCGCAGAAATGTTGACAATGTCGTTTTCTGACAGCTGCAGGACGGTAAGCTCCGTCAACCCAGCCAAGGCAGATAGGTCCTGAAAATTGTTGCCGCGGAGATCAACTTCGTTCACTGAGGTGAATGCTTCAAGCCCTGTGAGCAACGTGATGCCGCGGGTAGCACAACTGAGTACACCGGTGAAGGATCCCGCTTGTGTTTCAGTGATGACTGCATCGGGGGCCTGTCCCAAGGCGACGTTCATGCAGCTTCTAAGATTGCTGTCCGGAACAGCCACATCGCCGGGCGCTGCCTGAGCCGGCAACATGCCAACCAATGCAATCGCGGTGACCGCCGATCCCCCGAGAATCGTCTGCCAAAGTTTCTTCAAAGTATTTTCCCCCATTGTGAATCGCCTTGGCATTTGAGACCTAGCAAATTGATGCCAAAACGTTAAGCATCCCAGTGCTCACATAAACGTATTGTTCGTCTTTGATTATGCCTCAACTGCCACTAACCAAAAGGACATAGAAATGCCCCGCTTTCACTGCCCATAGGAAAGTGATAGCGGGGCATCGAGCCGGTCAAACTAGGGGCGCATGTCACCGGTTTCGATGTAGCGCTGGTGCCAGGAAAGCGCCTCACCCAACAGGTGCGGTGTGTGCTTGCCGTAGGAGTCACGGGAAGCGCGCGCGAAGTAGTCCTCCAGCATGGGCTTGTAGTCAGGGTGCGCACACTTCTCAACGATGACGCGGGCGCGCTGCTTCGGGGCCAAACCACGCAAGTCGGCCAGACCCTGCTCGGTAATGAGGATCATGGTGTCGTGCTCGGTGTGGTCAACGTGGCTGGCCATCGGTACGATGCCGGAGATCTTGCCGCCCTTGGCAGTGGACGGGGACATGAACACGGACAGGAAGCCGTTGCGGGCAAAGTCGCCGGAGCCGCCGATGCCGTTCATGACGTGTGAGCCAACCACGTGGGTGGAGTTCACGTTGCCGTAAATATCGGCTTCGATCATGCCGTTGAGGGCAATGCAGCCCAGACGGCGGATCAGCTCGGGGTGGTTGGAGATTTCCTGGGTGCGGAAAACGATGCGCTCACGGTAGAAGTCAACGTTGCGGTTGAATTCCTCAATGCCAGCCTCGGACAGCGAGAAGGAAGTAGCAGAGGCGAAAGCCAGCGTGCCGTCCTTGATCAGTTCCAGCATGCCGTCCTGGATGACCTCGGTGTAAGCCTTCAAGCCGCGGTAGCCGCCACGGGACAAACCGGCCAGCACAGCGTTGGCAATGTTGCCCACGCCGGACTGCAGCGGCAGCAGCTTGTTGGTCATGCGACCCTTGGCAATTTCGCCGTCGAGGAAGTCCAGCAAGTGTGAGGCGATCTGGTTGGAGGCCTCATCCGGGGCAGCGAAAGCGGAGAGTCGGTCCGGTGCATCCGTCTCAACAACGGCAATGATCTTGTCCGTGTCAACGTGCAGGTACGGAACACCGATGCGGTCTTCAGGATCAACCAGCAAAATGGGCTTGCGGTGCGGCGGCAGTGCGGTGCCGTAGTAAATGTCGTGCATGCCTTCCATGGCAGCCGACTGCTGGCTGTTGACCTCAATAATCACGGCGTCGGCCATGTCCAGCCAGGTCTTGTTGTTACCCACGGACGACGACGGAATCAGCGTGCCGTCCTCACGGATGCCCACCACTTCAATGATGGCAATGTTAATGTCGCCGTAGAAACCGAACCAGGTGTGCTGGGCTACGTGGCTCAGGTGGATGTCCATGTAGTCGAGTTCGCCGTCGTTGATCCGCTTGCGCAGCGCCGGGTCGGACATGTACGGCAGGCGCAGTTCCATGCCCCCCACCTTGGCGAGAACGCCGTCGAGCTCGGGGGCCGTGGAAGCACCGGTGAGAACCTTGATCTTGAACGATTCGCCCTTGGCGTGCACTTCCTCCATCTGCACGGCGAGTGCCTGCGGGACAGCCTTGGGGTAGCCGGCGCCTGTGAAGCCGCTCATGGCTACTGTCATGCCGGGCTTAATCAGCGCTGCTGCCGCCTCGGCTGACATACGCTTCTCCAACAACCCGGCATGGCGGATACGATCGTGCACAGTGGTCCTCTTTCAAAATTTTCCCGGGACATCTTTCAATGTCACCCAGACCACTATAGACGGTGACGCAGAATACACCCAGCCGGGTCTTCCGTCCAGAGTTTTCAGCCAAATGATGGACGACGGCGGCTCTGGGCTTGGGCGCACAGCGGCATGTTCGGGCTCGTGGGGCTTGCGCAACGAACTGAAGATCTGCGGCCATTGCTGATAGAACTAAGGCATGACTGATGCATCCAGCCGCTCAAGTGCCCATGGCGAAGAACTGCTCCCACCGCGTTCGCAGCTGGTGGGCACCCTGGCGTCGCTGGGTGGCTGGGTGGTTGTCATTGTTCCCATGATCGTGATGGCGCTGATAATTTTCTCGGCCGTCACCAACCCCGACGGCGGCATGGCAACCGTGGGCAAGGTTGCACTCATTTTCCTGGGTGCAGCGTTGCTGTTTTGCATGATCGCAGCTCCGCATCTTTTGGGCCAGGCCGTCATTCACCGCGAACGGGCCATGTGGCGCGCCGCTGCCATCACGGGAATTCCCACCGCGGCAGTGGTTTTGTACGTCGTATTCCGCTGGCTCAGCAACCTGGGCTAAAAATGCTTCGCATGCACTGCATGCGTGAACACCCCTAGGCGTGGGCCCGGAACAGATATAATCCATTTGTTGGAATAATGATTACGAGGGCGGAGTTCCTATGTCCCACCCGATGTATGAACATCATGACCAGCACCAGCTCGATGTTGGCGCACGGGCGTCTGCAGTGGCTCGGGTCAAGCCCCGAAATGCCGTATGGGCCGCGCTCATGGCAGTCGTTGGGTATGGTCTTTTTGCGGTGCCAATGATCGTGCTGGTTTTTATCGCCATGTTCAACTCCGCCAGCGGCCCCGGTTTGGGCGGCGGTCACGAGGGCGCTGGTTTCTTTGTATTCCTCTGCGTTGCAGGAATCTTGTGTATGGTCACCAGCCCTGCCCTGATGGCATTTGCGTTCACTTTCCGCAACCGGAGCTTGTGGATAGCAGCCATCTGCACAGCGGCACCAGCACTTGTGGTGGCCTTCATGATCTACATTAACCTCCCGGTGTAGCGAACTGACAGGCTTGCTCCAGCCACACGTGCTAGAAACTTAAGCATGCCCCGTCCCCACAGTGAGATCCCGTCCCAACGCCTGGCAGTATCCCGTTCGCAGGCGCCCGCCCCGGAAGCCCTGCTGCAACGCTCGATCTGGTGGGCCGTTGCCATCACGCTGGTGGGTTGGGTGCTGCTGGCCTACCCGATGGTGTTGCTGGCGCTGCTGTCATTTGTAATCATGACGGGCACGCTGGACAGCACAACAACGGCTGCCAGCGTGGCCCTGGGAATTCTGGGATTCGTGGCCACGCTGAGTATGCTGGCGTTCCCGCTGTTGCTGGGCCTCGCCGTGAAAACTCGACGCCGGCCCTACTGGATTGCTGCCCTTCTCACCGGGGTGCTGGCCATAGCTGCCTGCGTCTACCTCACCGTGGAGTGGCTGATCCCGCTCGGCTGACGCCCGGCAGCGCGACTAGGGTTCGGCGTCGAACTCTATGAAATCCACGGCCTCAGGATCCAGGCGCCGCCGCATGACGTCGATGGCCTCCGGGTTCTGGTCCACCAGCACAAACTTGCGCTCCAGCTCCAGCGCCGCAGCTCCCGTGGTGCCGCTGCCGCCGAAGAAGTCCAGGACCCAGTCGCCCTTCTCCGTGCTGGCGGAGATGATGCGGCGCAGGATGCCCACGGGCTTTTGCGTGGGGTAGCCGGTCTTTTCCCGGCCGTTGGGCGAGACGATGGTGTGCCACCAGGTGTCCGTGGGCAGCTTGCCCAGTGCAACTTTTTCGGGGGTGACCAGGCCGGGCGCCATGTAGGGCTCGCGGTCCACTTCTTCGCTGTTGAAGTAGTACGTCTTGGGGTTTTTGACGTAGACAAGGATGTTGTCGTGCTTGGCGGGCCACTTCTTTTTGGCCCGGGCACCGTAGTCGTAGGCCCAGATGATCTCGTTGAGGAAGCATTCGCGGCCAAACAGGGCATCCAGCAGGACCTTGGCGTAGTGGACCTCGCGGTAGTCCAGGTGCAGGTAGAGCGTGCCGTCATCGGCCAGGAGGCGCCACGCTTCTTCGAGCCGGGGTTCCAGGAACTCCCAGTAGTCCCCGAAGGAATCGTTGTAGCTGAACGCCAGGCCTTTGATGGTGTCGTAGCTGCGGCCCTGGAAGCCCAAGCGCGACCCCGTTTCACTGCGCACATTCTTCATGGTCTGGCGGGTCTGGATCCGGCCGGTGTTGAACGGCGGATCAATGTAGATGAGCCGGAAGCTCTCATCCGGCAATGTTGCCAGGACGCTGAGATTGTCCCCTTTTACAACCAGGTTTTTCCCTGTTGCCTGCCAGGTTGTTGCCGAGGCAGGGTCCTGGGGAGAATCGCTCGCGTCCAATGTCATGCATCAAGGCTAGCTGTGCGGTTGAGCCTGCCGAAACCGGCGCGGCTCAACCGCCTGCTTTTGGGCCAATTCTGGCTTAGACTTCGCTGCGCAGCACGTCTTTGGTGGTGTGGTCGTAGTGGAACGTCACAGGGCCGCCGGCATGCGCGAACTCATGGTTGGCGCCGTCGTTCACGCCGAACGCACCGTAGTTTTCATCCCACGAGCCATTCACCACTGCCTTATAGCTGTACTGCCCGGCCGGCAGGTCCGCGGTGAGCTTCCAGGTGCCCTGCTTGGCATCCAGGCTCATCTGCACGTTGTTGTGGCTGGGATCCCAGTTCTCCACGGCACCCAGCGTGGTGCCGAAGTCGCCGGCCAGCGCCACCGAGGTGGGCTGTTCCTTATGCTCTACGCCGGATTTCTGGCTTGCCTGGTTGTCGGCTTCATTTGCTGGGGTTGCCTTCGCGGACGCCTTCTTCGCGGCAGGCTTTTTAGCTGCAGCCTTCTTGGCGGGGGCCTTCACTGCTTGCTTTGCGGTGGGCTGTTCCGGCAATGCGGTCCCAGCAGGAGCCTGGGCTCCGCTTGAGAGTGCTTCTGCGAGAGTTTCAACAGTGGTGAAAACAACCGTGGCTTTCAAGCCTTCTTCGGTGATCTCCCAGCCGCTGCGGCCCTTGGTCATCCATCCGGCCTTGACCAGATCGGCGGTGGCCTTGGTGAGGTTCTTGTGACCGCGAGGAATGCCGCCACTGAGGATCTCGGCTTCTTCCTTGGTGAACGGGACACGGGCCACCGCCTCAGCGAGGACCACTCCCCCGTTGGGCTTCTCATCAAGCCACGATCCGGCGGCCATGATGTCAAGAACTTCTTTGAGTCGGCGGTTGGTGTTGTCTCGAATGCTCAATGCAGGTCTCCTCTTGAAGCGGGGGTACCTTCCCACTTTGACATGCAAGGTGGTTACTGCGCAGTAGATGACGCGAGACGCGGTGATTGGGCCCGTCGGAACACCGCGACGGCGGAACTGATCGCCATTCGGTCGAACGATTCCAGTTAGAAATGAAACCGGTCATTTCCGTGGCGGGAGTCACTGTCGATGCACATTTGAAGCGCGCTTTGAATGGACTCAAGGTTCTGAATCTTCTCAACGAACGATTCAAGTTGTCGATGCTGGCCGAGTAACGGACGATCAGGATGCATTACATCATTGCGAAGATTGGGCAGGCCTCTAGTCAATCGTTGCCAACCCCCGAATTGTTTTACTCTCTCTTTGAAATCGGGTTGCCGGCCTGCGATCTGAAGCAAGTCCGAGAGTCCGAGAGAGGCAAAGTGATCAATGTATTGATCGCTAAGTTTCAAATTGGTTATCAGTCCTTCGACCTCAAATTTCCGTTTTTCATTCAACGTGGACAGGATTGAGCCCTCGTCAGCATAGCGCCGTCGCAAGAATTTACAGAGGTTCACTTCGACAGCGGCAAGCTTAAGGTACGCAAAAGATTTTCCCGTCGCCGATCCCAAGTCAGCTTCCGTTAGGAATCCGGTGAGGTGGCTGCCTTCTAAGATCAACTGAAAGGGAGAGGCAAGTAACTTTCGTGCCGCATCTAGCAGGAAAGTGTCCGCCGAGATTACTGATTTCAACCCAATCGGCTGCATGGCTTCGCGAGCAGTCAGCCGTGGTTGACAGTCAAATGCGGTAAGTATGCCAATGGGTACTCCCGCATCAAGGACTGGACAGCTACTAAACTGCCTTTCCTCCAAAATTTTGGCCACAACACTGCTATCGTCGGACGCAAGACACGAAACCGCTTCATTGAGCGATCTTGCTATATGACGTGCTCTGATGAACTCAATAGATTCGATCGACGTAGTCATCGGCACTTCCCCTCTCAAGCGGTAGTGGCGGTCGGTGTCACGGCATGAGATCGGGTATTCAATTTCGACAACAAATTTAAACTCGCGAGCGCTAATGTATTTTTACTTCTGAGACGTCGACTACCCGCCCCGAGGGCGGTGTTCCCTCCAGCGAAATCCCACGTCACAGCCCTGATACTAGGTATACTACCTTGCAGACTCCGCAACGCTCATTGAAAATTGACGGCAAATTATCCAGCTTCACCAACGGCCTGCTGCCAAATCCAACAATGCACGCCTATAGGTCCCCGTGATTACGAGCCTCTATTTGGACAGAGGACCTTGTGTTGTTCACACAGCAGGACTCGATGGCCAGCTGGTCAGATGGCCGTTTTCGCGAATGGCTGTAGACGGCCCCCTGGAACGAATACGGAGCCTATGGATAAGCTCGTTTGACGTGCATCCTATCAACAGGAGACCAATGACTGATCTTCATGGAGGGCCGAGATTCTTCGGTCTCGAAAGAAAATATATGAGCACGGCCCAGATTCTTGATCTCCTAGAAGAAATATTGGCCGCCGGCAGTCGCGCGATTCTCAAGGCAATGCCGCGGGGCCCCCTAGACAAGTTCGACTTGGCCGTCTTCGAGCGAGCAGTCTCCACCGGAGATGCTGTACGTCTTCTTCTTTCTAATGACCATTGGGAAACAGCCAGCGCCGCCGTTCGGCAACTATTCGAACTATGCGTACACATGGAACATATCGAAACCTACCCCAACAGGGCCGCAGCTGTAGCCAGATTTTCGGAATACGGAGACTTACAGCAGCTCTTAGGCGCACAGCGAGAACTCCAACACAGTCACTACAAAGGGCAGTCTGCGTCCATTCAAGACGCCACGACAATTGAGATGGCGTTGGCGCACCCTCATAAGTCCCAGTTTCTTCGAACGTCGAAGGATGGGAAAAGAACACATTGGGCGCAGTCGTGGTGCGACAAGAATTTGAAAGAACTCTGCGTCGTATCTGAGCGCAAATTGCGCATGATGAACTACGAAATTCTCTACTCAGCTTGGTCTGAGCAAGTTCATGGCACCCCTGGCTCGCTGTACGAACGTATTCGTTTCCACCTAAGTCCCCAGCCACTCGACTACTACCAAGCCCTTGAGACCGATCGTGTCAACGGCATCGGCACAATGGCCGTCACCATGTTGCTCGAACTCTGGGAACGGCTACCCGGCTCTCCTCCTGGATACGAAGCAGAGCGACATCTTTGGGCAACCCGTCTAACAGACATAGGTACGTTACACGCAATCGATCTAGGTTCCTTGGCCCAGAGGCATACGTGAAAATGTCAGCAATGCCAGGATCCGCGGGCCAGCCATGAGGCGAGTCCATCCCGCAAGACAACGGCTAAAACAGATAGGATTCATGGGGAAAACACTTTCCAATGGCGTCTGTTATTAGGGGGAGACAGCTATTATCGAGCAAATTGTTCCACCCGATCCACATCTGATGGAGTCGATGCGGGCCGTAGGCTACACCCTGCGCACGGCCGTCGCAGACCTCATTGATAACTCGATATCCGCCGACGCCACCACCGTGGATATTTTCTTTGGCGACCAGCCCGAACCCTACCTTGCCATGGCAGACAACGGCTCAGGAATGACGGCGGAAGTGGCAATTGCTGCCATGCGCCTCGCCGGGACCAGTCCGATGAAGACAAGGCACCCGAAGGACTTGGGACGCTTTGGCCTTGGACTAAAGACAGCTTCGTTATCACAGTGCCGAGATTTGATCGTTATTTCAAAACGCAACGGGGCACTCTGCGGCTTCGAGTGGAACATCGATCACATGATCGAAAGGCAAACTTGGAGCCTCCTCGTACTGGCCGAGGAAGAGATACGGCAGCTCCCCCGGTTTAGCGAAATCGCCGACCTTGCCTCAGGTACTCTCGTCATTTGGCGGAACCTCGACAGGCTAGAAGCGACCGTCGGAGACCTCAGCTCGGCGTTCGATACCGCCATGATGGACGTGCGAGACCACCTCGCGCTCGTCTTTCACCGGTTTCTTGCCGGCGAACATGATGGGCGATTCAGCATCTCAATGAACCGCGTTCCCGTAAAAGGCTCCGATCCGTTTCTGGAATCCAATAAGGCCACCCAAGTCGGTCCGTCCGAGTCCTTCTCGGTTGAGGACGAGCGGATTGAGGTCCGGCCATACACACTACCGCACCTCAGCCGCATGTCATCTGCGGACAAGAACCGGGCGCAGATCGCCGGCCGTGTTCGCGACAGTCAAGGGTTCTACATTTATCGTGGACTTCGTTTGGTCATTTGGGGAACGTGGTTCCGAATTGCTCCCAAGGACGATCTCGGGAAGCTCGCCCGGGTCAAAGTCGATATCCCAAATACGTTGGATCATCTGTGGTCACTGGATATAAAGAAAGCTTCGGCCGC
The DNA here is from genome assembly GCF_002909415.1 of Arthrobacter glacialis. Lineage (NCBI taxonomy): Bacteria > Bacillati > Actinomycetota > Actinomycetes > Micrococcales > Micrococcaceae > Arthrobacter > Arthrobacter glacialis. The sequence goes on from NZ_PPXB01000003.1 coordinate 124,588, forward strand.
ACCACCCCCGCAGATTCGGGACAACCTTCGCCGAATCGCAGGGCGAATCGTCGAGCCGAGCAGACGTGTCCACCTCTATCGTGGCCGCATCGTCCAGGAACAGTCCCGGACCAGTCCAATGTGGAACGTCGTCGATGACAGAGGCACATTCCGATATGAAATCAATCGGCAACACCCAGCTTTGGAGATGTTGGCCGATCAGATGAGTCCCGACGATGTGACACAGCTGTCGTCGGTGCTTACGCTCCTGGAATCGACTTTCCCCGTTGAGGACGCATACAACAGACTCGGTCAAGACGAGAGTCACTCACCGCTTCAGCCCACTGCTCCAGAGCTCGAAGGCTTGGCCTCGGCGCTTTGGAAAGCACACAAAGCAAGCGGAGGTGACTCGGAACTGTTTGTCTCAGCTATGTCTTCGATTGAACCCTTCGCTCACACATCCGCCCCCACAGAACTACTTTGGAAGGTCGTAAATGACTAGCCAGGCCGCCACCGATCCCAGTGTCATCCGTTCTCAGATGGAAAAACTTGAGACCGTGGTGAGCTCTCTGCTCAGCGACGACACTTACAGCGAGTCTCACCTACACGACCAGCTGGAAACTTTCCGCCCTGTCGTGGCTCCCAATGTCTCTGACAACGACATCACAGCCGTTCACCGACGCCTTGTGAGTAAATTGAGCATTGACGTGGAGATTGGTGTCGGAATAACCGACAAGGATTTCAAGCCTTGGCTCTCGCAAAAAAAGCATCACATCGAATGGACTCGATGGCTGACGTATAAGCAGTGGCTGAGGAATAACAACCGTTCTCCGAAAGTACTCGAGAAGATGGAGGAGTTTACTGACGACATCCTAGACTACGTCGGCGATCCTGCTGTCCCGGGCCAGTGGGATCGTAAGGGCCTGATTATCGGTGACGTCCAGTCCGGTAAGACCCAGACATATTTGGGACTTCTTAATAAGGCCGCCGACGCTGGATATCGGCTCGTAGTCTTGCTGGCCGGCAACACGGAGTCGCTGCGGCAGCAAACTCAGATCCGTATCGACGAGGGCTTCCTTGGCAAAGACTCGAGCCGCAATGTTACACGATCAGGGACAGCCAAAGCCGCCGACAGGATCGTCGGTGTTGGGCGGCTGAACAAGCAACTAACTCAAGCGGTCGGTATGACGACCGTCGTCCAAGACTTTCTGCAAGCCAGCAAAGATGCAACAAGCATCAGTGTCTCGGCAGAATCTCCACATCCCTTCATCTTTGTCATCAAGAAGAACGTACATGTCCTAAATGCACTCATTGAGTGGGCCGACGACCAAGCCAAATCCCACGGCAAGATTACGCTGCCTCTTCTGCTCGTTGATGACGAGTCGGACTATGGTTCCGTAAATACGGGAAAAGAAGACGACCCGACAAGAACTAACTTCCTCATCCGCCAGCTGCTCGGGAAGTTCGCGCGAAGCTCCTACGTCGCCATAACCGCAACTCCATTTGCCAATATCCTCATCGACCATAAAGCCACGACAGTCAAGGATGGCGAGGTTCATAAGGACCTGTTTCCAAAGGATTTCATTTATGGCCTAGAAACACCAACAAACTATGTGGGCGCCGCCAAAACCTTTGGTACGGAAGAAAACATCAATCGGACGAACGTCATTGATCTTCACGATGTCGAACCAGTATTACCACTGAAACATAAGCAGCACCATTCGTTTAGTAACATCCCGGAAAGCCTCAAGACAGCTATTCGCGTCTATGTCGTAGCAAACGCGATCCGAGACATTCGCGGTCAAGAGGACCAGCCTCGGGCCATGCTGGTCAACATCTCTCGGTTCAAGCGCGTCCAAGCGCATCTCTACGAGCTAGTGAAGCACGAGCTGGACAGCATCAAGAATGCGCTTGAGGCACACGCAATTCTCTACACCGAAGGCGTGAAGAACCACATCATCGATGAACTCCGATCGACATTTGAAAGGTTCTATCCCGACGCAGAGGTTGCCTGGCCAGAGGTGCTGAGCGCCTTGCCGGCTGCGTCGATCGAGATTACAGTCCGGACCTTCAACTCAGATACCGAACGACTTCTAAAAGAGCAGCAGCTAAGCACTGAAATGCCAAAAAGAGTCATAGCCATCGGCGGCGACGTGCTCAGTCGTGGGCTGACTTTAGAGGGCCTCACAATCAGCTACTACTACCGAAACGTACGCGCGGCCGACACTATGCTGCAAATGGCCCGATGGTTCGGCTACCGGGACGGTTTTGAGGACTTATGCAGAATTTGGATAGACCCTGGCGTCGCCGCGGACTACCGATTTATCGCCGCCACCATTGATGAGCTGAGATCCGATCTGAAATTCATGCGCCGCCAGAAATTGACTCCGGAGGACTTCGGGTTGGCGATCCGAATGCACCCTGATACTTTGCTCATCACTGCGAAGAACAAATCCAAATCGGCCGCTGTAGCCGAAAAGGTCATCAGCCTTATCGGACAACGGATCGAAACGTCGCGGCTCGACTCACGACCTGTCATCGTCAAAGAAAACCGGGATGCCGCTGTCGCCCTAGCCGCAAATCTCGTGAAGACCATTGGCCAGCCTGAAAGAACGCAGCGAGACTATCCGCGTTTCACAAACGTACCGCAATCGGTGGTCGCCGAGTTCTTGGATGGCTACACGGCGCACCGGATGGATCCGTACTTTTACCGGAACGCCATCGGCAAGTTTGTCAAGAACAACAAAAAGGCCAAATTCTCTTCGTGGGACGTCATTTTTGTCAACGGGTCCAAGGCTCCCAATTCTGCTTTGAATTTCGGAGACGTCGTCATTCATCCGCCGACAAGATCGATGACAATCGGCGGTTCAGGAGAATTGCTGGTGTCGGGCAAGAGTAGCCGGTTGGCAGGAGGAGACGATCTCCGGCGAATTCTCGATCCTTCTACCGATGCGTCCGTCACCCGAGCCTTCGCGGGCGAAAACCCGGGCAAGACCCTCACTGAGTCTGTGATTTATAAGCACCTTCCCCGGCCGACATTGCTCCTCTACGTTTTGCATCCGAAATTCGATGGACTGCTTCAAGAGGACCTAAAGAAGGTCGCCCACCTCGAGAACGAGCTCGTCGTTGGGATCAAGCTAGCGTTCCAAGGCAATCGGCTTGACGTAAATGATCGAGATGGCGACGTTAAGTATCTCATCAACACGGTGGCCCAAGAGCAATGGTTTGTTGAGTATACGGGCGACGACGGGGACGATGATGTCTAATCCTGTAGAGACTCAGTGGGTCCAGCTCATTAACCAGAAACTATCGCGGACGTTGGAGATTGACCCCGATATTGAACTTCGTCTGGTGTGCGGAACTGATCAAGCTGGGCGGCCGATGTTCTGTTCCATCAGCAGTCTCAAACCGGGCATCCCAGATCTGTCTGATGCCGTCGACGTGACCCGCACGCAGAGGAGCATCGATGGTCATTGGGTGCTCCTGCTTACACTCAGGACGGCCAAATTTACCGACGTCTTCGTCCAGCTCTGTGGACACATCGTAGATCGAGTGTCCGAGTCCAGCTCCGAAGCTCAGGGACTTGCAGCGTTCATGGCCGGTGTCGAGGACTGGCGAACCCTGCTCAAGGCTCCCCCGAGTCAGCGACTCTCGTTGGACGCCGCGCGTGGTCTCTTCGGCGAGCTCTGGCTCGGCTTTTTGAACTTAGTACCGGGTTGTTCTGTCCGACACGTAATGGAAGCATGGCATGGGCCGTTCCAAGGTGACCAAGACTTCCAGTTCCCAGGCGGGCCATTGATTGAAGTAAAGACTGTTCATAGTCGCGCTCGACGCATTCAGATTTCGTCTGAGAACCAGCTCAATCGCCTGCCGGATGAGCAACTCTTCGTCTGCGTCGTGGCCGCTGATGACGCCATGGCGGAGACGCCAGGGGCACTGACGATTCCTGCGCTCCTGGACCAAACGGATCGACTTCTCCAGGATGCTGGCGTCTCGCAGTCTGAACTTGCAGACCGCCTCGCTGAGCTAGGTTTCGATCGATCTGACGACGCCTATGCCGATATGCACTTCCTCCCGACGGGCGTTCGATATCTGGAGGTAACTGCGTCCTTCCCGCGAATCGTGCCCAGCGCCCTTCCAGCAGGCGTCAGTCGCGTCTCCTACTCCTTGGACTTGGCAGATCTATCGCCCTTTGAATGTGACCATTCACAGCTGGGACTCCCCATAGCAGAACTGAAGGTGTCGTCGAATGAACCTTGAAGATTTCTATCTGGATCTGCAAAACACCGTCAACGCTCGTGCAGCAGTCGATAATGACTACACCTCAATGGCGTTCATGGCAGAGGTGTCGGAACGCTTCGCCGAAGCTGGTGAGGTTGAAGATTTTACCGTGCTGCAGTTTGAAGGCTCCGGCCAACGGAACAAAAAGCTTGCAGTCAACGCATACGACTTGGACGACGCCGACGAATCGGTCTCACTGGCCGTTCTTTTGCACTCGAACTCCGACTCTATTGACGTAATTACTGCTACAGACGCAAAGAAACGCTTGGCTGCACTCGAGAACTTTCTGTCAGAAGCAGTTTCCGGGCAATTCGCTGTTGGCCGGGAAGAAAGTTCGGCCGCCTATCAGCTTGCCGAAGACCTCAAGCATCGCGGACGAGCAGTCTCACGCTATCGTCTGTACCTCGTCACCAATGGCCGGCTCAGCGACCGTATCAAGGAAGTCCCATCATCGATTCTTAACGGTGTCCCTGTAGATTTCCACCTGTGGGACCTGCAGAGACTTCACCAAGTTCAGGAGTCCCAGCGGGGCCGTGAAGCCCTCGAGATCAACTTGACGAAGTGGGTTCCGGAGGGACTCCCAATACTAGAAATAAGCGGCGATTCGACGGACTTCGCAACATACATGGCCGCCGTTCCAGGCGCCCTCGTTGCTGACTTATATGCGCAGTACGGAAGCAGACTCCTTGAAGGAAACGTCCGTTCTTTTCTAAGCGGGCGGGGCAAGGTCAATAAGGGTATCAAGACGACCATTCTGTCCGAGCCTGAGATGTTCATGGCGTACAACAACGGCATCACCGCCACCGCCACCGGCCTCACTCGAACTTCAGATGGCCTCAGAGTAACGGCTCTCGTTGACCTCCAGATCGTGAACGGTGGACAGACTACTGCCTCGCTGTTCTATGTGGCTAGGGAAAACGCCAAAAGCTCCATACTGAGCGATGTATTCGTACCAATGAAACTGGTGGTGGTAGACCCCGAGAAAGCTGTCGACCTCGTTCCAAAGATCTCGAGATTTGCCAACAGCCAGAACAGAGTCAGCGAGGCAGATTTCTTCTCAAATAGCCCATTCCATATCCGCATGGAAGAACTGTCGCGCAGGTTGCTCGTCCCTGCCCGCCCAGGCGTCAATTACCAGACCAAGTGGTACTACGAGCGAACTCGGGGACAGTACCTCAATGAAAGAAACAAGCTCGCCACCGCCGACGCGAACAAGTTCTTGGCAACCTATCCACGAGGTCAAGTCTTTACTAAAACGGATGTGGCAAAATATGCGGTCTCTTGGGATCAAAAGCCTCACGTAGTAAGCGCCGGCGCTCAGAAAAACTTTGTGGCCTTTGCCGAAAGCGTCGCCAAAATCTGGGAAAGCTCTAACGAGGAAATAAATGAGCAGTATTTCCGTGAAATCGTCGCGAAATCCATCATGTACGAGGAAATTCGACGTTCCGTTGCCAAAGCCGACTGGTACGACAAGGGCTATCTCGCAAACATCGTGACCTACACCATGGCCAAGTTGGCTTTCGAAATCGGCAGACAGACACTTGGTAAACACTTCAACTTCGCGGTGACTTGGCAGCGTCAGGCCCTAAGCGAAGCGATGCTGACGACGGCGCTTTCCGCCGCTAAACTCGTCTCCGAATTGCTCACCTCGCCCACCCGCCGGGTCGCCAACGTAACCGAGTGGGCGAAATCGCAGGCGTGCTGGGAGGCGGTGCGGACAGCGCAGTTCAAATTGCCAAGCTCCTTCGTGAAAGAGCTCGTCGATTCCTCAGTTCGAGCGGAAGCTCAGAGCGAATCCAAAACCACACAGAGGCTAGACAACAGCATCGATATCCAAAAGCGAGTCTTCGCTACCACTCCCCAACAGTGGGAAGCGCTGAGATCGTTTGCCATCGACTACCGTGTAGCCGGACCGACGGACTTGGGCATCTTAGATCTCGTTACCGGGCGAAAAAACGGGTTTCCCTCCGAACGACAAAGCGCTCGCCTTATTGCCACACTGGAAAAGGCGCGGGCGAAAGGCTTCTCCGACTTCTAATCTTTGCTATCGTCGTTGTTCTTGGTGAGACGTAAAGTCTCGACGACTTTTTCCGCAATGAGGAGAGCCAGCAAGGGCGGCACTGCATTTCCCACCTGGTGAAACTGTGCCGTTCGGCTGCCTTCGAAGAAGTAGTTGTCGGGGAATGTCTGCAGCCGTGCGGCCTCGCGCACAGTCAAGCTCCTCATCTGCGTCTCATCGGGGTGGATGTAGTAGTGTCCATCCTTTGAGATATGAGAGACGACTGTCGACGAAGGAGCGTCCCAGACTTGAACTCTAAATCGATCCATGAAGGGCGTGACGTCATTTTTGATGTTCTCGTGATTAGGTACTAGATCATCCGGAAGATCAGTGAATTTTGGAGTTTTCCCCAATTCGATTGCTTTCGCAGCCAAGTGTCCATACCGCTTAATATCGCTGGTCATATGACTACGAGATTCATGGTGGACAGTTGACCTGATTCGTGGATCCTCGATCCATTTCCTATACCGAACAACGGCTTCACCACCGTCTCCATCTACGGCGTCACCATCGGTCTCCGGTTCAGCCATCACATTGTCCGTACCCCGGCTCGTGGAAACCTGGCTACGAACATCGGACCGGAGTTGATCCCACGCTTCGTCGCTGTCGTGCGCCAGAGGCGAGATTCGTGATCGTCGTGATGGCAGATCCCCTATGGCATCCCTCACGGTGACGGGTTTGGTTTCCGTAAGTACAACCCGATCCGTCCGTTCAACTACGTCTGAACGAATGCCGAGCAGGATGATGCGATGCCGTTTCTGCGGAATGCCATACTTTTCAGCGGGAATGACAAAGTCTCGGGGTAGAAGATCCTCTGCCACCTCGTCTACAACGAGCGATCGAATCTCATACTTCAGATGGAGCGGATCCGGATGGCGGAGGTCCCTGAGGATCTGATTGAACATCCCCACGCCTGTGTTGGTGGAGGACAACAGGCCCTTGACGTTCTCCATCACGAACACTGCCGGCCGAAACTGCTTGATTATCCGAAGGTACTCCTCATACAAAAAGTGTTTGGGATCAAGAGCAAACTTCTCGTCGTTCGTCCGACGAGAGCGACCAGCCAAGGAATATGCCTGGCATGGAGGCCCACCAATTAGAACCCAGTCACTGCCTTCCTCTTTGAGGGCACCGCTTAATGCGCTTGCGATTTTTTTGTCCACCTCATCGCGGGTCTTCGCGCCCAGCTCAATTTGGTGTACGTGCGCCTTCGCCGACGCTAAGGCGTCAACGACAGCCCTATCCTGTTCAAAGTCATCCTTTGAAATTTTCCCAGAAACATAGTCGTAGTACGCCTGCGGCACTCGTCCAGCGCGTTTTAGAATCCGGAACGTCGAGCGCAGTGTGAGCGTTGCTACAGCGTTACGTTCCATCTCAAACGACCCAACCATCTGAAAAACTGGGTTGTCCGTATCCTCACCCACACTTGAGAAGCCCTCGTTGAGACCTCCAGGACCGGCAAACAGGTCGATTACAGGGATAGGAGCTGGAGATTGTGTATGGTTCGCGTCTTTCATTATCTAACTAAGTTACCAGGTTATCTCCCCGAACCAGACATCATGCATGGCCGCACTACCCCCAGCCAACAGAGCCTAGGCATCAATATCAACCATTGCACAGCCACCCCGTTCCACTTTGGTAGGGACCATTGACTAGCCTCGAAACTGACGTACATTTTCCATCAGGACATTCTGACGCTGCACTTCCCCCATTTGGAACAACGCATCGTCCCCGACGAAGGACTGACTGAGTGAATTCGCTTGGCTTTAGCGTTTAGCTCGTTGGGGCAGACCTGAGCACGCACTTACATTGCCAAGGTGAGTTCGGCCTGCTTGCCGTCGAAGCGCAGGTGGTCCGCATCGCGGTCTTGATCCCCAGCTGGGACAGCAATTCCCGACTGTTCTGGCCGAAACCGAACCCATCCTGCCCTCGATAACGGTATTGTCGCCCGACATCATGAAAGGTAAAGCCATCCATTTCGAACACGGGGACGGAATCCGCCGAATGTAAGAGACGCTCACGAGCTTGCAGACTGGAAGCATTGGAGGCTTCTCAATTATCGATGACCACCCAGTCGCGTAGTAGGCAACAGATCTACTCTCCGTCGGCATGCGCTGATAAGCATCATGGGTATTGCGGCAAATCAACACCTCCACGAACAATGCCCCCTCCTCGGCCAAACTTCAAAGTAATCGCAGCATAGCTCCTGAAAGTACCACAAGCGTTCTCAAATGTGAGGTCCCGAATGTTGTCTGCAACTGCCAGCCCCCCCTAGCCATTTGGACCAGTCCACACAGATCCGTAAACATCGGATGTTAGTAGTAGAAAGCTGTCATGAAAGGGCGCCGGAAGTCGGTTTTCTTGCCGATATGCGCTTCAAACACCAGAGCAATTAGCCTCACGAGTTGCTCATGACCCCCGCGCAGCCAAACAGCCGCCCAGTCCTCAGGCTCGGAAGTGCTTTTGCACTCACGCCTCTCGTGGCCCAGCTGATTGGCCGCATCGGACCAGCGGCCCGCCACCACACTGGCTCCCCACCCCGCACTGTCCGCCCACGCGCTTTGGTACCAGCAGCCGGGCGCCCTAGCCGGCCAGCCCGACGGCGCTTACGACACCAGCGTCACCGGCTTCGGCTTCGGCTTCGGCTTCTACCAGAATCTCGGCAACGTAGTGGTCAGCTTTGCCGAGCAGCCAGTGGTCTCAGCCCCCGGCGGCCCGTACAAGATCTGTGGATTCGCGGACGTCGACGCCCCCATCGACAACAACTCCGGCCCCAAAAAGTGCATAGAAAGCCCGCCGGCAACGGTGGCCCGGCAGATTAAGCTGCCAGGCCACCGTGGCGATGTCCACGTACACCTTGGCCAGCGCCAATGACGTTCCCGCCCGGGACCCCCCGACATGGTCATTCGCCGGCTCACAGGACGGCACCACCTGGACGGCGTTGGACTCCCTCGATCACGCCCCTTCAAGAACCGCCGCTAGGCCAAGGAATTCACGGCCGCCAACACCACCGCGTATCTTTTCTACAAGTTCGAGTTCAAGCCAAAGTCCGGAGTGAGCCACTTCCAGGTCTCCGAAATCACCCTGGACGGCTCCTTGCACCGAACGGGATTGGCAAATGGGGCCAACTGCGGGAATGGCAGACGGACATGGACAGCACCACCGACATCCACTGGCACACCTCGCACCTCTTTGCCGTGTACCCAGGACGCCAGAGCAACCTGAAGGAATCGCCCGAGCTGGCAGCAGTGGCACTAGTTTCGCTGAAGGTCCACTGTGGCGAGGTTGAGGCCATAGGCGACAAGTCCCCCAATCAGGGCAACCTCACCGTGTCCACGAACGGGAAGAACTACAAGGTCAAGCCCACCAAGGCGGACAGTTTGTTCGCCACCTCTGAGCCCGCCTGAGTGAGCGTCCCTGCCAAGGCGACGGCCCGGCGTCGTGCTCCAACGCAGGGGAATCATTGGGGGTGGCTATGGTTAAGGCACGATGCGCCGCCACAGGCAGCACGGCACTTTTTGACGAACGCTAGGGAGACTTCCGCATGAGTGAGAGTTCAAGTGCGGCCAACGGCACCATTTTGATCGCCGACTTTGTCAACGTTGATGCGGCGGGGAAGGTCAATATCATTGGCGGCGGGATACAGTTTCTTGGCTTCGACCCGGAGAGCAGGCTCTCGGCTCCATTTGCCGTGTTTGTGAATGTCACCGTCAACATTCCGCAGTTTGAGGACACCTCGGCCTCCGTGGAGGTGCTTCTGGTGGACACCGACGGCCAGCCCGTGACAATTACCGGGCCCGACGGAACCAACACCATGCGCTTTAGCCAGGACGTGGATTTCAGGCCCGCGAACGCCGCCCACCTGCAGGAGCCGCCCATGGGGTTCCCCGGAAATTCAAACATCGTGCTCAATTTCCCCAGCGGTTTGCCGCTCCACGTGGGGGCCACTTACGAGTGGATCGTGCTCATGGACCAGACACGGCTGGCATCCACCACGTTCTTCGTGCCGGGGCCTGCAGAGGCGTAGCACTTGTTGTGGGACGGGCAGGCAATGACTGGGCAATGACGGAGCCTGACCGTAGGATCGGATCTACCGACTAAACCGGACTCCAGAAGGGACACCCATTATGAATAGTGCCGCAATCTCCGCTTCAACCCCACAGGATCTGCGCCGTCAGCTGGTGGTGGCGGCGAGCGCCGTTTTCGCCGTCATCGGTTCATTCATTGGCTCGGGAGCAGCTGGCGGAACTCCCATCCAGAACGCGTCCAACGGAGCATTGGCGGCAGACGCCACCCTTATAGCGCCCTACGGTCCAGCTTTTTCCATCTGGAGCGTCGTTTACTTGGGCTTGGTGGCCTACGCGGTATGGCAGTTTTTGCCGGCCCAAAAGTCTGCCCGCCGACACAGGCTCCTTGGCTACCCCGCCGCAGCGTCCCTAATCCTGAATGCGGCATGGATCCTGAGCATCCAATTCGACCAACTCTGGCTGAGCGTGCCCATCATAGTTGCGCTGTTGGCAGTTTTGTCATGGATCTTTGTGCTCCTGCTGCGCAACAAACCCCTCAACATTTGGGACGCGGTTGTTACCGACGGCACCATGGGCCTGTACTTGGGCTGGGTGTGCGTGGCGACGGCGGCCAACATCGCCGCGGTTCTTGTGTCGGCTGGCTTTGACGGATTCGGCCTGAACCCTGAGGGGTGGGCCGTGGTGGTTGTTGCTGTGGCGACTGCCGTCGGCATTGCCCTGGCCATCTACGGCAAGGGAAGGCTCGCCCCTGCCGCGTCTCTGTGTTGGGGCCTGGCTTGGGTGGCTGTCGCACGGCTCAACGGTGATCTTCTCTCCACTCCCACAGCAATCGCCGCTCTGGTGGGCGCTGCCGCCGTAGCAGCTGTGACCGTTGTTGTCCGGCTTCGTGGGGCTAGGTCGCCGCGGCAAATAGCGGCGAGAAACTAGGCCAGTGTGTGGGGTTGACCCAACAATTCCTCACCACGTGACAAAGCGGCATGACGCCTGCGCGATTTCCGTTAACCCAGCGTCAGATGCGAAGCTGGGCATCCATGGCGCCTACTAGCCGGCGCGCAATGGACAGCAGCTGGGTTGCTTTCCCGTCACCCAACAAGACCGGGCTGTACTGCGTTGTAGTTTTCACATCGAGCAGGCGCTTTGGTTGGGCTGCAGAGTTGTCCCCCACCGCACTTACTCTGCGCAACAAGGCAACTGCTTCCTGGTGGTTCTCTCCTGCTGCCCGCTCCCCCAAAGCACTGCCGCAGATGGCATCTGCGGCGGCAATCCCCGCAAGGACGGCCAGTGAACCAATCAGGTTGTTGACGCTGACAACCCCTGCATCTTGGCCTAGATCCAAAACAAGATCCGCTGCCGCAAGGAACGAGCGCGCATGTTCTGCACGCGTTTCCACATCACTCTTGGACATTCTGACTACGCGTGCATTCATGCTGCAACCAATTTCAATAGCTCGCGGAGATCGGGACCTTGGGTAAGTGTTTTTGCTTCGCGTTTCCACGACGCAACCAGCGGATCGTTTTCCGTGGCCATGCGCTGAAGGTCCGGCAACGGCAAGTCAATAATCTCAACACTATTTCCTGTGGCTCTAAATAGCTGCTCACTGAGTTCGCCAAGTACTGCAGATTGTGTATTCTCGTCCATCCCAGATAGCCAAATCACTACTATGTCTAGGTCACTGTCCGGGCCAGCCTCACCGCGTGCGAACGAGCCGTAGAGGGCAACGGTCATTTCTACATCTGAGTAGTTTTGAACTATTTCAGTGACCAGTTCTTCCACTTTCCGGGTCACGTCAAACGCCGAATCGATGACTGTCCACAGCAAGTGGTTGCGATTCACCGAATAAATGACAGCCCGGCCAACAGGCTGCGTTTCAATCAAGCCCACATTTTCCAAACGGGCCAAGATTCGTTGAGTACTACTCAAGGAAACTTCAGCGAGCTGGCTGAGACGGCGACCCGTCAGCCCATCATTCACGGCGGCCAGGCGCTGAAGAATCCGGGCTGTGCTGCGCCCGAACAGGTCGTAGGCGGGATGTGAAAGGTCCATGAATTGCCTCCTTTGATCCAAATATAGGTCATATGACCCATATTTGGGTAGATGCCCCACATCTGGATCATTGACAAACTAACTGGTCACTGACATGTGGTCCTTGCCTGACAGCGCAACTCCACCGTCCGCCGCAGTGCTTTAAGACACCTAACACCAGCATTGTGGGACCCTGCTTTTAGACTGGGAGGATGAGCACCGACATTACAACGTGCCCGCATTGTCACGGGCCGCGGGAATCGCGGTTGATTCCCGGCAACTATCTGTGCGCCGATTGTACTGACAGGGCCACTGATGCCCTGGGCTGGGCCGTATCCATCGTCACGGAAGCGAACGACGACGGGCTCCCCACAGTTCTGTTTGCCGTTCACGAGGACTGGACCCGGTGCGATGACGTTGGCACCCGGCGCAGGGCCTACGTTGACGATGTTGCCTACCTGGCGCTCCCGGGCGAGCTTGGCGAGGCTTATCTGCAGCCGCTGCCCGTGGCCGAGCCGCCGGGCACGGAAACCCTGCCCGGCCCCGCCGACATGGAAAAATTCTGGGAACTGGTCCATGTTGCCCTGGCCGAGGACGTGCGCTGGCTCAAGGATGACGATTTCCTCCTGGTTGACTACAACACCGGGGACCCCGACTACACCGTCTACGGCCAGCTGAGGCCCAAGGATGACGGCTACCACCTCGAGGTGGTCTCCAACCAGTACATGCCCGCTGATGATTGGCCGCTCGACGTCGGATACCTCCAGCAGGCGGGTTGGACGCCGCCGGACGCCGAGGCACCCAATTGGCACAGGTTTCAGCGTGGCGCGGGGAAAGCCACCGCTGCCCTGCTTGCTGGTCTGCGGTACGGCCGGGACTGCACCAACCCCCTGGAGCTTGGCTGGGAGTCGGCCACTTTTCCGCTGGCCGACGAAGGCTGAAGCGGCCTTAAAACCGTCCTAGTAGTACCAGCGGGCTATGGCGCAGCCGTGCGGTGCGGGGCTAATGTGTGAATATGAGCAAGAACCCAGATTATGACGACCAAGATCTGATCCATGACCACGGCGACGCCGATCCGTTGGCGCAGGTTTACACGGGGTTGGTGACACCGGACATCGAAAACATGAACGAGCAAGCAGCCGCCCTGGCCGAGGAAGCCGAGACCGAGCCCGACAACCTCTAAGCCCCACAACAGCGCTTTGTGCGCGTAAATGCGTTTTGACGGCTTGTCTGCGGTTGAGCAACCGCAGACTAGCCGTCAAAGCGCATTTATACGTCAGGAGCCGGCTTCGTGGTGGGCACGGATGTCACAGCCCAATCCCTAGAACGGGCCACACTGGGCCTACTGCGGACCATTGGACCAAATGCAGCTTTGGTCAATACCGACGGCCGCAGCATTGTCAGTGCCGGCGCCGCTGTGGATGCCGGGGACGTAGTCCAGGCAGCCAGTGGTGCACAAGAGTGTGCTGCCGGGCGCCATTTCCACATCATTTCCGCCACCGCGTAATCATTGCCTTCCAACTGCTGCAGCCACCCCACCGCCATGTAATGTAAGTCACTACCACGGCCCGGTGTCCCACATGAGGAAGGAGCGTCCGATGCCTGCACAGAAGAACAGGAACCGGCTCCTTGCAGTCATTGCCACGCCGGAACCACCCCCTACTGTCCGGCACATGAACGGCAGTGACCTGGCCGCATTCCTAATGGACCCGCAACGCACGCACACCGTAGTGGTTGTTTCCTTTCTGCCCGAGAATGCGCTGCGCATAGATGCACAAGAAGTTGCCGCGCTGCTGGGGGCCGACGCCCAGGTCTTTGAACTGGCCAACGGCCCGGAGACCCACAAACTACAGAAAGGGGTGCCTGAGCGGCTGCATGTTTTTGGCAACAGCGCCCGGGTCTACCCCCACGGGGCGCAGTGGATGGGAAGGACGCCAAGGCCGCACATACTGCACAGCGCCGCCTACCTTCCACAGCTGTACACCATCCTTGAACACGATTTTCTGGCCGCCGAGCACTTTGAATCCAACCAGCAAAGTACCACCACATCGCTCCCCGTTCTCAGCGAGGCCGAGGTCAAGGGCTTCCCTTCCGATGACCGCGCCATGGTGGAGCTGCTCTCCAACGGCCAGCGGGCGGTGATTCGCGGCGAAGACCTGCTCCCTGGCATCCCGCTGGAATGGCTGCTGCACAAGGGGCAAAGGCTGACAGGCATCTTTGACCCGGCCACCGACGCTTTGAACGTGAAGTCGCTGCTATTGCCGCACGCCTCCCCCGTCACGGTCTACAAGCACGGTGACGTGGCGCTGGCCCGGGTCAAGTCCGTCACGCCCTCCCATGCCCTGGTGCACCTGTGGCCCGGCAGCGATTTCCGGATTGGCGTTGCCCGCATCTCCTCCAATGACCTGGATTCGGCCGTTGACCTGCTCACAGAAGGGGAGGTGGTGCGCGTGCGGGTCTTGTATGAGAACGGCGCGGTGGTCCTTTCCATGCTGGACGTGGACGACGACGAACCCGCCATCACTGCCCCGCCCCTGTTGCGCGGGGGCCCGCCATGGCTTGACTACGATCGCCCCTACGCCAGCATCTTCACCGCCGCAACGTCCGTGGCGGGGCTTGCCCCAAGTCCTGCCGCCGCTGGCAGCCCAGCGGGAGTATCCGGCGTCGGACAGGCAAGAACCGAACTGGCCGGCCCAGATTCGGCCAGCGAAGAAGCCCTGCTGACGCCCGCCGAGCGGCGCACTGCCTTGCGCAGCACCCAAATGCAATTGGAGCTGGCCAGGCACACTATTGCCGAGTTGCTGGAGGCACAGAAACGGCAGGGCGCCACCGACAAAGTGGCGCGGGCGTTGCAGGACCAGCTCGAGGCTGAACGCAGGGGGGCTGCTGAATTGGCCCGGCTACACAACACTGCCGAGCACCAGATTGAGGCGTTGCGGGAGGACCTGGCGCGGACAAAGTCAGCCCTGGTCCAGCTCAAGCAACAGCGTCGCTCAACAACGTCGCGCACGGATGCGCCCATGGAAAAGCTGTTCCTGGATTCGGCCGAGCAGTTTAAATTTGATGTTCAGCTCGCCTGGGCCCGGCTGGTGCCTGCCGTGGACAAGGCGGCCCACCCCCTGAGCGATTACGGCTGCAGCGCACATTTTTTGGCCTCATGGTCCAGCATTACGGAGCAGCAGCGCAGCAAAACCCTGCGTGCAGTGGTTGATCTGGCGGCCGGGATGACCGGATCCTTGCGCAAGCGCGAAGCCCACCCGCTACGTCTGAACGAGGGTGCGCATGCCGGCCTCACCATGCGCGGCGAGGACGTGTGCATGCGGCTCTACGTGGAAAAGGGCACGGCGGGAGCCCTGCGCCTGCACTATTGGAAGCTGGGTGCTGGCGGAGTTGAGCTGCATGAGGTGGTCTCGCACGACGTGGTCAAACCGTAGACTTGACCCTGACTTTGAGCCAAGAGCGGCTCTTTCGGCTCGTTAGGAGTGGTACGTCCCATGGCGGTCGGCAAAAAAGTTTCTGCACTAAAGTTTGGCCTTTCAGCGGGGCTGGCCATTGGCTTGGTCCTTGGTGCGACGGCGTGTACCAAAGAGAATTCGGATACGGGCACGGTCGTATCGATCACCGACGGGGACACCTTGGTGGCGTCGGTAAATGGCAAGGATGAAAAGATCCGGTTGCTGAACATCGACACCCCGGAAACCAAGGATCCCAAGCAACCCGTCGAATGTCTTGGCACGGAAGCCACCGATTTCTTGGCCGGGCTGCTTCCGGTGGGCTCCAAGATCACGCTCATGTACGACGTCGAACGCAAAGACAAGTACGACCGCACTCTGGCGGCGGTATTCACCCCGTCCAACGAGTTCGTCAGTGCAGAAATTGCCCGGGCTGGCTTAGGCTCCGCTGTTTCTTTTGCGCCGAACACAAAGTTTCTGCCGCCAGTGGAAGAAGCACAACAGGAAGCGAAGGCCAGCTCGCGCGGCATTTTCGATCCCGCCATCGCATGTACACTGCCAGCCCAGATTGAAGCGATCACGGCTGGTCTAACGGCCGCAGATCAGGCTGCGGCTCCGACTACCTCGGCCGCCGCTGGCGCAGCAATAGCCACTGCAGCTACTGCCATCACCACGGCCCATGCCCTCAATGCCTTGCTCAAAGCGGGGAAAACTGGAACCAATCTGGTCCGCTGGGCGGCCTTTGACGACTACGAGCTGGCAGCACACACAACCTTGCTCTCGACCAAGATCGAGAAATCAGAATCTGCCGCCTCGAAACTCAAGGTAACCCAAACAACCCTAGAGAAAGCTGAAACCCAGGCAGCAGCTGACGCTGCGGCGAAGCAGGCAGCTGCAGAGGCACAAGCCAGAGCAGATGCCGAAGCCAAAGCTCAAGCCGCGGCCCAGGCTCAGGCAGCGGCTGAGGCTCAGGCTCAAGCCATCGAGGAAGCTGCCGCACGTGAAGCCGAGCGGATCCGAAATCTTCCCCCTGCACCGCCTGTCTATGTCCCTCCAGCACCGCCCGTCTATGTCCCTCCAGCCCCGGGTTCCGGAAACCCGTCAGGATATACGGGACCACGATGCTACGCACCAGGCGGAAAGACTTGGCGTCCATGCTAGTAATTCTGCGACGTGGTCAAACCGTAGACTTGAGATTGATTTCGTCGGAAAGGGCGTCTTGACATTATGGGTTCCGAGCGAGAACTGGTCCGGCTGCTTGATCCGTCCGGCAACGACATTGGCACAGCTGACAAGGCGCTGGTGCACACAACCGACACGGCCCTGCACCTAGCATTTTCCTGCCATATTCTGGACACCCAGGGCCGCACGCTACTCACCCGCCGGGCCCTGTCCAAGCTGACCTGGCCCGGTGTTTGGACCAACTCCTTCTGCGGCCATCCGGCACCCGGGGAATCGTTTGAAGACGCCATTGTGCGCCGCGCCGCTGTTGAGCTCAACCTGGAGATCAGCAGCATCACCTCCGCACTGCCGGATTTCCGATACCGCGCCGTGGACGCCTCAGGCATTGTGGAAAACGAGATTTGCCCCGTGTTCACCGCCGTCTACACCGGCCCGGGCGAGCTCTCCCCCAACCCGGAGGAAGTCTGCGATTGGGCTTGGGCTGACATTGTGGATGTGGAAGAGGCCGTTACCGCCACTCCCTTCACCTTTAGCCCGTGGCTCGTGGAACAGCTTGCCGAGGGTGTCTACACTGGCGGGCGGTTCCCGCTCACCCAGCCGGTGGAGGGCTAGGCCCCGCCGCCGCTAAACCTCGTTGCCGCTGAGCCCCACCATGGCTGCGCTGCGATCCCAAAGGGACGCCGCAACGGCCTCATCCTTGGCTAGTTTGTTGGTTCTGGCCACCTTGCGCTTGGCGTAGTACTCCCCCGGGGTCCAGTCCTCACCCGGTACGGTGGTTGCCAGCCACACCAAGGTGTCCGCCCCCTGCTCCGGGGAGAGCATGAACCGCCGCATCAAGCCCCAATAGACCATTCTGCTGCGACTTGTTGATTCAGCTGCGAAGTTGCTGCGCACCACACCCGGATGGAACGCGGCAGCATTGACCCCGTGATCACCGAAGCGTTTTTGCAACTCCTTGGTGAAGAGGATGTTGGCCAGTTTCGCATTGCCGTAGGCAGCACTGTGCGAGTACTTCTTTTCCGCGTTGAGGTCATCAATGTCAAAGCGTGCCATGAAATGGTTGGCCGCGCTGGAGGTGTTGATGACAGTGGCACGGTCTTCCACCAAACGCCCCAACAGCAAATTGGTCAACAGGAAAGGGGCAAGGTGGTTGACCTGAAAAGTCTTCTCAAATCCGTCAACTGTCACCTCCCGCTCCGCCATGATGCCGCCGGCGTTGTTGACCAACACGTCAATGCGCGGGTACTTCGCTAACAGCTGCGCCGCCAGGGTCCGCACCTGCGACAGCTCGGTAAAGTCGGCAACAAAGTAGTCAGCCTCCAACTCATTGGCAATGGCCGCCGTTTTCGCAGCAGACCTCCCCACCAGGACCAGTGTGTCCCCCGGGTAGGCCAATATTTTTGCTGCGGCAGCACCGATTCCATCGCTTGCTCCGGTGATGATGACAGTGTGTGACATGTAGCGTCCTTAGAAAAGTTTCAACATTAACCGGTAGGTCAGGCTCGCAGCTTAGTCCATGACTACCCGGAACGTCAGCGAGAGGGGCCTTCGTCGATCATTTCCGCAAGCATGCGGAACTCGATATCGGCCACCGGCTGGTCGTTCGGGTCCATCCCCAACAACCAAGTCAACCCCTTCAATCCCCGTGCGTCGAGACTGACAAGCGCGATCGCGACGATTGTGTCATCGGATGCCTCTTCTTTTGCCCATCGTCGAACCTCGCTAAAAGTGGCTCCGGAAACGTCAACCGTCGTGATTGCGCGGTCGATGCCTTGAGCGAAGTAGACCCGAAAAATGGAGTCATGTTGTTCCCAAGTACTATCGCGCTCGTCTACTTCCTCAATGTTCATACTCAACATGATAGGGACAGCGCTGGCGTTGGCGGCATGCACTAGCCCGCCGCTAGGCTATTGCCCCAGAACCTCGCCTAACTTGTCCAGTGCTTCCGGGTGCGCGGCGATCTCGACCTTGCCGCCATCGCCCATGAGTGTCATGGCTTGGAGCCCATAGACAGGAATGTATTTGCGGTCCTTGCCGTTCATTTTTCGGCGGCCGGGGAGAAGTTCCTGAATTTTGATCGTCGTCGGCCGCCCTGACGGCTCCAAGGTGTCATATACCGCGGGCTGGAACTGGATGGTCCGTGGGCTGGGCGTCGCGATCCCTTGGTTCCAGATGCTATCCAGTGAGCCGGGGCGAGAGTCAGGGTAGCGGAGGTAGACCATGATTTGGCCGTGACCCTCGAGGCGGACTTTGGTTCTTCTTCTTCGCCGTACTTGGACGACTGCAAAGAGCCAGTAAAACAAGGTCCACACAAAAGCGGTGGTAAGGGCATACGTTAGGTCGTGCCGCACTGCGAACCACATGCCGGTGACGAACACGAAGAGAAGTATGTAGCCCACGGCCAGGGCCACATAGGGGTGTTGTCGGACCCATTCCTTCATGGTGCAATGCTCCCTTGGTCCATGAACGGCATCCTAACGCGACAACGCGAGTCGGGGCGGCGTTTCGGGGCCACATTCCTCGGCGGTGGCCGCTTAGTTACTGTGCGCCACCGAGCATGCGGGCCACTTTTTTCTCCAACGCGGCCACCGAAACATCGGGCAGGACAATGAGCCCGTCCAGTTCCTTGCGGGCCCGCTTGTAGGCTGTTTGGCGCTCGGCCGGGCTGGCGGCCTCGTCTTCAGCAATCTTGACGAGCTTCTTGGCCGTGCCCAGTCGTTGCCGGTCTACATCGCTGAACGAGGTGTCCTTGATCCTGTGAGCTTCCCTTTCTGCCACATCAAAGGACACGGCAAAGGCGTTGACGGCATTCCGGTAGTCGTCCCAGCGGCTCTTGGCCGCCACATCGGTGGCAGCGATCGGACGCAAGGCATCGGCGTCGCGCTTGGCCCTCAGAAATGCCACGGTCAGGGGTTCGCGGACATCGCTCATCATGGGGAAGTCAATCAGCTTGCCCACGTCCAGCTCGTAGTCCAGCCACCGCCTGTTGACGGCGTCGTGGTCAGCCATCAGCTTGGCTACGTCCGCGGTCGAATATCCCTGGGGCGCGGGCTCCTCATAGGCAGACACCATCGCAGCGGCTTTGGTGGCGGAAACGTCCAGACCGGCCACCTCCGGATGCGCCAACTTGTACAGTTCTATTTTGCGCTGGTGCCGCCGCTCACCGGACTTGGACCAGGACCTGCCCCAGCCGCCCCCAATTCCGGCGAGGGGAAAGGCCAACCACCAATAGCTGCCAGCAAACTGCCAAAATTCTTGCATCCTCCCATGGTGCCACCTCAGCCGGATGCCGCCTAGACGGTGCGTTGGCGCGTTGACACAATGGCGTAACCATCGATGCCTGTCTGCAGGCGGCCGCGGGGGCTACGGTTTTTCGGCGAGTGCGCGAACGCCCTGGGAAGCGTTGTAGATGAGTTGAAAAGCTACGTCGCTGATCCGCTCGGTGTCGTGCGTGGTCCCGCTCAGCAGGGCATCGAGCATCATGTTGTTGACGCCGCCCACCATGGAGACGGCCGTGAGCCGCGCACCTTCGAAGATTCTCGCGGCCTCCACAACGCCCAGCTTTGCCGTGAGCTGTTCCTGCCCATGCACGGGATCGATCCCGCTTAACAGCAACAGCAGCTGCAGCGACTCGTCGGCGAAATCACTCATGGATTGGTGGCGTTTGGCTTCCAGTTCGGGCGAAACACCCACCACCTCCACCAACATGATCCGTGCATGACGGGGGTCGTTAAGCATGAAGTTAACCACCGCTTCCATGCCCGCCCGCGCTGACGCCAACAGATCCATACCCGGGGCCTGGAGGGCGCCGGCTATTTGTTCCGTCAACAGGGCGTCCAAGTGGTTAAACACCGTGCCAAGCAGGTGTTCGCGCGACTCAAAAGACTCGTAGAAGTATCTCTCGCTGAGACCGGCGCTCTTGCACAAGGTCTTGATCTTGGCACCGGAGTACCCCAGGGTGCCAAAGACTTCCACGCCGGCGGCAATTAGGCGGCGATGCCGTTCCATGGCCCGCTGTGAGGATTCAAGCCCCGAGTAGCGGCGCCCCAACAGTTCCCCGACACTGGATTCAACCGGGGGTTCAAGGTGTAGCTCAGGACTGGGTCGACTCACCCCATCAGTCTAGTTGACGCCCAGCACATTCCCAGCTACAAACGGGCCCCATCCGTCCACTCACAACCGCCGCCGCGAACGAACATTGTTGGCGGTGTTGAGCATCCGAGACCGCCAACTGATGATCGTTCAACATCACGGCCGGGCGGGCGTTGACTCCGCAGCCGCGAGCGCCTCATCCAGGACTGCACCAAAGTTCTTTGCGTCGTGAGCAAACCGGCCAAGGAACAGCCCCGATACATGGGCCAACTCGGGCAGAAGTCCGGGCTTGGCCGAACCACCATAAATGATGGGCAGCGACCCCAACCCATGCCGGCCCAAAAGAGTCCGCAGGGCCTGAACCACAGCAGAAATATACGCGGCCTGTGCCGGTTCTTCAGCGCCGATCGCCCACACTGGCTCGTAGGCGATGATCATTGAGGCCGCCGCATCCCAATCGTCACTTGCTGCGGCAATTTGCTCGTACACAACCGCCGCAGCGTCCGCAGGCTCCGCGCGTTCTAGCTCCCCGACGCAGAGCAGCGGCTTGATCCCTGCGGCCAACGCAGCCGTGACCTTTCTGGCCACCATGGCGTTGTCTTCATGAAAGTGCCGACGGCGCTCGGCATGCCCGAGTTCCACCAAGGTGACCCCCAGCTCGGCGAGCATCGACGGCGCCACCTCACCCGTCCACGGACCGTCATCCCACCCAGCGTTCTGCGCACCGAGAACCAGGGCCGAACCGGAGATAATTTCCGCCGCGGCAGGCAAGACCGGGAACGACGGGATGACAAACGGGACCACCCGCCCGGCTGCCAGAGCCGGACGGGTGTCAACTTCGTGACGCACTGCCCGCAACCAGCGCAGGCTCTCGGCGTAGCCCATGTACATCTTGGTACTGACGCCGACGTACAAAGGTGTCACTTGGTGAGTGGAGTCTGCGGGACTGTATTGCGTCACAATATTTCTACTTTCACGAAACTGGTTGCTGCGATCTACTTCTCGAGTAGGTCATCAGCCTTGCTCTTGAAACGGCGGGTGCCCCACATCATCAGCGCCGCCACGAATGGCAGTATGCCCAAGGCAACAATTCCCATGGCGCCAGATTCGGAGGCAAACGTTTCATTGATGCTGTTACGCATGATCGGTGCCACGAAACCACCCAGATTGCCCAGGGAGTTGATGAGGCCGATGCCTGCTGCGGCGGCCGTTCCCGTGAGGAACGCCGTCGGGTATGACCACGTGATGGGGCCAATGGCCAGGAAGCTGCACACAGCCAAGGTGATGAAAATAATGCCCATCGCCGGCAGGTTGTTGGCCCCGGCCCACGCCGACCCGATAATGCACAGGCCGGTGGAGACGAACAGCCAGGTCCCAAGCACCCGACGCCGAATAACCGTCGTGGCGTACCTGCCGATGAGGATGCAGGCAAACATTCCAAAGAACCACGGCACTGCCGCGAGCAGACCAACAGCCATGCCCACTTTTTGGCCGGTGAGTTGCGCGACCTGTTGTGGAAGGTAGAAGGTCACCCCGTAGACGGCAATCTGCAGGCAGAAGTAAATGATGGTGAAGTACCAAACACGGCCGTTGGTCAAAGCCGCCCGGACTCCTGAGGGCCCGGATTCCTTCTTGATGGTGTCTTCTTGATTCATGGCTTCCGTGAGCGCGTCCTTCTCATCCTGACGGAGCCATTTAGCCTTTTGTGGCCCGTCGATGAGAAGGAAGAACGCAAAGATACCGGCGATGATCGCCAGGGACCCTTCAACGAAGAACATGACCTGCCAGCCGTGGACACCGGGGACTTTGTCACCAATGTTGATGAGCCATCCCGAGAGCGGCGACCCGATGACCTGCGAGAACGGCTGGGCCAGGTAGAAGATGGCGAACATCTTCACGCGGTGCTTGTTGGGGAACCATTCGGCCAGGTACATGATGACGCCAGGGAACAACCCGGCCTCGGTCACACCGAGCAGGAAGCGCAGGGCAATGAATGAAGCGTCGCCCTGGACGAAGGCGAAGCAGGCGGAGACGATGCCCCAGGTGATGGCGATGCGGGCCAGCCAGAATTTTGCGCCAACCTTCTTCATCATCAAGTTGCTGGGGATCTCAAAGATCGCGTAACCGATGAAGAAGATACCGGCGCCTAGAGCATATGCTCCGGACGAGATGCCCCGATCGGCCTCCAGTGCAGCTTCTGCGAAGCCAACATTGGTGCGGTCCAGGAAAGCGACAATGTAAAGGATGACGAGCATCGGCATGAGCCGGAAGGTCGCCTTGGAAATTGCTGATTTCAGGGCCGGTGATTCCAGCGCCTTCTTTTCTTGCTTTAGTTCAACAGTCATGGGGAACTCCTCATTGAGTCAAAACCTTGAAAACTTCGTCTCTGACGCGTACTGACATGCACGCCGATGGGCTTGGTTAGCGCGGGTAGGTCATCATGACGATGGCGACGCCACAGATGACGATTCCGACTAAGAGGTATAACTTGCGTGCCATGCTCCACTTGGTGGAGTTCTCGTTATTCATGTGCTCTCCTAGTGCATGTACAGGCCGCCATCCACATTCAGCGTCTGCCCGGAGATGTATCCGGTGTCCTCGCTGATCAAGAAGTGGATGGCTGTGGCGATGTCGCGGGTGGTTCCCACCCGGTTGACGACCAGGTCCTTGACCAGGTCGTCCTTGCGTTCGGGCGAAAGTGTTCCGCCCATGATGTCGGTATCAATGGGGCCCGGAGAGATGGCGTTGACAGTAATGTCATACGGGCCCAACTCGCGGGCGGTGGAACGGGTCAATCCAATGACGCCAGCTTTAGCAACGGAGTAGGGCGTCTTGGAGAATGTCCCGCCCCCACGCTGTGCCGAAACGGAGGAGATGTTCACGATCCGGCCGATCCGATTCTTCACCATGGTTTCGGCGACGCGACGGGTGGCGTAGTGGACGCCGTTGAGGTTGATGCCAATCACGCGGTCCCATTCGGCTGGTTCCAATTCCAGGTACCCGACGGGCGAGCTGACGCCGGCAACATTGGCCAGCGCAACAATCTGCGGCAGCTCTTCCTCCAGCTCGTCAATGGCGCTGCGAACGGAGGCTTCATCACCAATGTTGGCGCCAACGCCGTGAGCCTTGACCCCGAACTCGGCAGCGACGGAAGCGGCAACGCTCTTGCAGGCGGCGTCGTCGAGATCAATGATGCCAATGTTCCAGCCGTTTTCGGCCAGATAATTCACGGTGGCCCGGCCGATGCCGCGTTCGGAGACGGCACCGGTGACAATGGCGGTGCGTTCTGCGGGGAACTTTACTGCGGTTTCAGACATGGTTGCTCCTAAGAATTTGTTGTGCCGGAGTGCCAGTTAGTGAATGGGAGCGGGGCCGAGGTCTTCGAGCAACGCCGACATCGCAACGTAGGCCTTGTTGCGGTACGCGATGAGTTCGGCCGTCCGCTCGGCCGGGACGTTCAGGAAGCCGGCGCCAGTCTTGGTACCCAGCTTCCCGGCGTCGACCAGGTCAGTAAGGATCTTCGGTGTGGCAAAGCGCTCCGGGAATCCGGTCTGCAGGGACTTGTAGCAGAAGTCGTAAACATCCAACCCGGCCATGTCGGCAATGGCGAAGGGGCCAAAGAAAGGCAAGCGGAAACCGAAGGTCGTGCGGACCAGGGTATCGACGTCGTCCGCGGTGGCAATCCCCTGCTCAACCAACTGCGCAGCCTCATGGAACAGCGCGTACTGGAGCCGGTTCAGGACAAAGCCCGTGACGTCCTTGACGACGGCCGTCTGCTTGCCCGTTGAGTGGACCATGTCACGCGCGGCACCAACGGTGGCACTGGAGGTCTCAGCGTGAGGGATGATTTCCACGCCGGGAATGAACGGGGAGGGGTTGGAGAAGTGAACGCCAAGGAAGCGTTCCGGGTTGATCACGGGCTCGGCCAGTTCGGCGATGGAGATCGTGGAGGTGTTGGAGCCGATGATGGCGTCGGGCCGGGCGGCGGCACTGATGCGTGCCAGCGTTGCATGCTTGATGGCGAGCACTTCCGGGACGGCCTCTTCGATGAAGTCCGCGTTGGCGACAGCTTCCTCAATGTCCTGGGCGGCCCATAGGTTCTTGCGTAGAGTCTCGGTGGCACCTTCGGGGAACAAACCGTCGGCCACAAACTGATCCGACTCAACCAGCAGGCGCTCGTAGTTCTTGGCTGCAATTTCGGCCGAGACATCAGCTAGCGCCACGCGGGCACCACCCAGTGCCAGTACCTGGGCGATTCCGCCTCCCATGTATCCTGAATCCACGACGGCGAACTGCAGCTGCTTTTCGGTGTTTTCTGCGTTGTTGCTCATGATCAGACTGCTTTCGTGTAAGTGGGTTCGTAGGAACAGATTGCTTCGACTTTTTCCGCCGACGCCGATTCTTCATCAAAGGTGTAGGACAGCCATTCGGTGACCAGTTTCTTGGCCAGTTCTAATCCGATGACGCGCTGGCCCATGGTGAGCACCTGGGCGTTGTTGCTGAGCACAGACCGCTCCACGGAATAGCTGTCATGTGCTGTGACAGCACGGATTCCCGGCACCTTGTTTGCAGCAATGGCGACCCCCAGGCCGGTGCCACAAACCAACAGCGCCCGGTCAGCTTCTCCGTCAGCAACCTTACGTGCCGCATCAACGGCAACGTGCGGGTAGGCCCGGGAATCGTTGCTTCCCACCCCAATATCCACCACAGAATGGACACGGGGATCAGCCTCTAGGAGTGCTAAGAATGCGTTCTTGTATTCGACGCCGGCCTCATCGTTTCCGACGACAATCCGGTAACCAGTTGCTTGCGTGGCGCTCATGCTCGCGTCCCACTTTCCATTAGTTCGTTGTCAAGGTGTTGACCCAACCGCTCCACAATCAGGCCGAAGGAGATGGCGCCAGGATCGGGGTGTCCAAGGCTTTTTTCTGCCAGGGGCCGGGCGCGGCCCTTCAAGGGACGTAGTGCTGACGTGGCGTTGGCCGCCTCCTGGGAGACGACGGCGGCGCCCTTGAGTGCTTCCACCACCGATGTTCCGGAATCAAGGGATGCGATGAAGGCGTCTCGGAACGGCAGGATGGCATCCACCATGGTCTTGTCCCCCGGTTCGGCCTTGCCGAGGGTGGTGATGGCGTCCGCGAAAGCTCCCACGGCGACGGCGGCATCCTTGCTGGAGTAGGAATCCCTATTGCCCAGTGCGGTTGCGGCGGCGATAAGGGCCGTTCCCCACAGTGCACCGGAGGTTCCGCCCGCCTTTTCGGACCACGCCTCACCGGCTGCGGTCAGCACGGCGGCAACCGAAGCGCCGCCCTCAAGAGTGGCCGTCTTTTGTGCCGCCGCGTTGGCGGCGTCAACGCCACGGCGCATGCCGATCCCGTGGTCGCCGTCGCCGGCAATGGCGTCCAGGTTCCCCAATGCTTCTTCGTGTTCCATCACCACATCGCGGATGGCCGAAACAGCTGTCACTGCATGCAGGCCCAACTCGGCGGCTGCCGGCGTCGGGGTTTCCATTTCGGCGGCTTCAGCCTGGACTTCCTCGGCCACGTTGCGCTGGGCACGGGGAGCCAAATTACCCTTGCGGAAGGCCGGCGTGTCAGCCGGTGCGGCCCAGTATTCCTTGAGCTCTTCATCAAGCCACAGCAGGGTTAGGGACAGCCCGGACATGTCAAGGCTTGTTACCAATTCGCCACATTCGGGCTCCACAACGCTCAACCCTGCAACACTCAGGAGCTTCTCCACCTTGCCAAAGAGGAGGAAGAGCTCGTCATATTTGACGGTTCCCAACCCATTGACGATGGCGACAACTTCAGTGCCAGCGTCGTCGGGCTTGTCGGCCAGCAGCCGCGAAACCAGCAGTTCCGCCAGCTCGGACGCCGTCGGCATGGGGTGTTCGGAGATACCAGGCTCCCCGTGGATACCCAGCCCCAAGGCCATCTTTCCGGCGGGAACATGGAAGAGCGCCTCATCCGCACCGGGCAGGGTGCAGCCATCAAACGCCACGCCCAGTGAACGCGTCCGGTAGTTGGTCTTGATGGCCAGACGTTCGACGTCGTCAAGGTTCAGGCCCGCTTCAGCGGCGGCACCGGCAATCTTGAAGACTGTCAAGTCTCCGGCAATGCCGCGGCGCTTTTCCCACTCATCGATGGGCGCGCTGGCAATGTCATCCGTCACCAGCACGGTGCGAGTTTCAATGCCCTCAGCGTTGAGCCGCACCTGAGCCTGACCAAAATGCAGGACGTCACCGGCATAGTTGCCGTAGCTGAGCAGGACGCCACCGTTCATGGCGGCGGCCTTGGCCACCCGATACACCTGCCCGGCGGACGGGGAGGCAAACATGTTGCCGCAGGCCGATCCGGCAGCGAGGCCCGCCCCCACCAGGCCAGCGAACGCCGGGTAGTGGCCGGATCCTCCACCAACAACGAGGGAAACTTGTCCCGGGTTCATCTCGGTGGAGCGAACCACGCCGCCATCCACCCTGGCGACGTAGTTCCGGTTTGCGGCAACGAAGCCGTCGAGGGCGTCGTCAGCAAATTCTGCCGGATTATCGAATATCGAAGTCATGATTCCTTCTTGGCCCTAGGCGTTGAGCAGTGCTGTGGATGACTGTGCCGAGGACGCCAAGGGAAGCTGACGGCCTTGGGCCACCTGGCTGGTGCCCAGAACGTAGTCCTCGGTTTTCGGCAATACCTGTGAACGGAGGTATTCCTGGTTGCTGGCCGTGACGCTAAGACCGTCTCCGCCGTAGTGCTCCGTGCAGATGATGCCCTGGTAGCCCACCGAAAGGGCCACCTTAAAGGCTTCGCGGTAGCTGATCAGGCCGCTTTCCATGGGTGCCGGCATGGCTGTGTAGTTGCCGCGGGCCACGTTTTCATCGCGAATGTAGTTTTTGACGTGCCAGTAGTTCGCGTACGGCAGGGTCTTGGCCACTACTTCGCGCCAGTCCTCAATGGGACGGTGCAGGCGGATGAGGTTTCCAATGTCCGGGTTCAGCCCAACGTTGGCCAGATCGATGTCCTGGACCAGCTGTACCGAGGAGTCTGCGGTCCCCAGGTAGGTGTCCTCGTACAACTCCAAGGACAGGAGCAGGCCGGCGTCCGCTGCGTGCTGACCGAGTTCGCGGAGGCGGGTCACGGCCTTGTTCCAGGTGTCAGTATCGCCCACCGGGTCCACGTGTCCTTGGACTGTCCAGAACCACAGCTGCTTCTGCTGCTCAGCAGTCAGTGCCTGGTGGAGGCCGAAGGACACCACTTCACAGCCCAAGGCGGCTGCGGCGTCGATGGTGCGGTGGCTGTAGGCCAGGTTGTCTTCCCAGTTGGCCTCGTCGATGACGCTGCGACGAATCGCGGAGATGACCGGAATGCCGATGCCCACGTGGTCAGCTGCTGCCTTGAATTCCGTCAGACGGGATTCGCTCAGATCGCCGGGGCGTACCCAGCTGTCGGTGAGGTCGGCGTTGGCAAAACCAGCATCCTTGACCTCTTGGAACACGTCAACCCAGGCCGAGGACTGTGCATCGTTGATGTGGACTCCGGCGGCGCTAGTGCCCGGGAACTGCAGCAGGGCCGCGGTGATGGGCCAGTTTTCTGCTGTGTAAGCCATGTCTTTCACTCCCTTGTGATGAATCCTGTTTCCTATAGGATCTACTATCGTGAAGAGCGGCGGATATGTCAAGCGTCACAGTCTCGGCGGTTGTTGAGTGCGTTGAATCCGTTCAAATGAAAGCGCCAGAGCGGACAGCGGTGGCTGCCTCGGCCTGTAAAAATCGTTGCCAAGCTGCGGATCTCGGGGCCTTGAAAGCCATCAAAAGCCCATTTCTGGGCAAGAGCTGGGCGCCGGCGTCACGGCCGCGTCACAATTCTTTTTCGTGAGGGCCGGCTCCGCCGTGGCACAGCAAAGCCCGCCATGGAACGTCACATGGCGGGCTGCACTTTTAGAACTCGGGCGCGTCAGGCCTCGGGCGCGTCAGCCATCGCTCTGGCGCGGACATTGGAGACATGCTCGGTCATCTTGGCTGCCGCTTCAACCGCGTCACCGGCGCGGAGCGCGTCGAAAATCGCGTGGTGCTCCGCGATCGCATGATTGGCGTCAGTGATGCCCACTCCACTGAACAATCGAAAGCGTTGCACCTGGCCACCCAGGGCGTTGTAGGCCGCAAGTAAAAAGGGGTTCCCGGCATTCTCGGCGATCAGCCGGTGAAAGCGCTCATCGGCATCAAAATAGTCCCGAAACTCCGCGAAAGATGGGCCCCGCGGCGCTGTTTCCAGGTCATGGATGGATTGTTCCAGAGCAGCCATCGTCTGCTCCGTCATCCTTTCGCTGGTCAGCCTTGTGTTGACGGGTTCGATGACCAGCCTGGCTTCCATCAACTGGGCCAGTTCCTCCGCCGTCGACACAGGCGCCACCTTGTAGCCCTTGAGCGCCACGCGTTGCACCAGCCCGGTGTGTTCCAACCGTGCCAACGCTTCCCGTACGGGCGTGGGTGAGACCTCCAGGGCACGGGCAGTTCCATCGATACTGACCGAGTCACCCGGCATTAGTCGCCCATCCATCAACGATTCCAAGATCTCGTCATAGACGTGGTCTGCCAACACTTGGCGGTTGACTGCGTGAGATCCGTTCGATGACTTCATGTGGCAAACCCTATAGGATTGCCACCCACTTGGCGGAATTGGTATCAGTGCCCACGAATACCCACCCGCGCAGGCGGCCGCGGGGGCTACGGTTTTTCGGCGAGTGCGCGAACGCCCTGGGAAGCGTTGTAGATGAGCTGAAAAGCTACGTCGCTGATCCGCTCGGTGTCGTGCCTGGTCCCGCTCAGCAGGGCATCGAGCATCATGTTGTTGACGCCGCCCACCATGGAGACGGCCGTGAGCCGCGCACCTTCGAAGATTCTCGCGGCCTCCACAACGCCCAGCCTTGCCGTGAGCTGTTCCTGCCCGTGCACGGGATCGATCCCGCTCAACAGCAACAGCAGCTGCAGCGACTCGTCGGCGAAATCACTCATGGATTGGTGGCGTTTGGCTTCCAGTTCGGGCGAAACACCCACCACCTCCACCAACATGATCCGTGCATGACGGGGGTCGTTAAGCATGAAGTTAACCACCGCTTCCATGCCCGCCCGCGCTGACGCCAACAGATCCATACCCGGGGCCTGGAGGGCACCAGCTATTTGTTCCGTCAACAGGGCGTCCAAGTAGTTAAACACCGTGCCAAGCAGGTGTTCGCGCGACTCAAAAGACTCGTAGAAGTATCTCTCGCTGAGACCGGCGCTCTTGCACAAGGTCTTAATCTTGGCACCGGAGTACCCCAGGGTGCCAAAGACCTCCACGCCGGCGGCAACTAGGCGGCGATGCCGTTCCATGGCCCGCTGTGAAGATTCAAGCCCCGAGTAGCGGCGCCCCAACAGTTCCCCGACACTGGATTCAACCAGGGGTTCAACGTGTTGCTCAGGACTGGGTCGACTCACCCCATCAGTCTAGTTGACGCCCAGCACATACCCAGCTACAAACGGACCCCATCCGTCCACTCACAACCGCCGCCGTGGCAGCGCAGCTGAAAGTTCCAACACATCGTTGTGGAAAGAGTCACGGGCACGGGCCACCGCACCGAGCATCACGGCATCGGCACCCACGGCCGAGATGTGCAGTTCCGGTTCAAACATGCCTAGGCGTGCCACAGCCGCCCGCAGCGGGCGCACCAACAGCTCCCCGGCACCAGCCATGTCCCCACCCACACTGATGGCTTCCGGATCAATTGCCAGCGCAAGGGCCGCAATCCCGTTCGCCACACCATTGGCAAAGTCCTCGATGGCAGCAACGGCCCACCCTTCGCCCTGAGCGGCACCCGCCACGACAGATCCAACAGGGTCGACGGCGTTAGCCGTGCCTGCAGCGCTGGCCAGGGCAGCCGCCGCTGCGGCCCAACCTAGACTCCCCAGTCCACCAATTTCACCCGCTGCACCGTGATGGCCCCGCATCACCTTCCCGTCAACAAGCAACCCGGCACCCATCTGCTGCCCTAAGATCACGTGGACTCCGTTGTCCATCCCAGCCAGCACCCCACCGGCCGCTTCGGCGGTGGTGGCCAGCCGCGCGTCGTTGTCCACATGCGTCGCCGCCGGTTGCAGGAAGGTGGCAATGTTGCCCATGGTTCCGCTCGCAATCCAGTCCGGCACCACCACCGAATGCACCAGTTCCCCGCCGCGGCTGACAATGCCCGGCACCCCGATCACGGCAGCAATCACCGCCGAGGGCTGCACGCCGGCCTGGGCAAGGACTTCGCTCACGGTGTTTTGCACCGCGGATTCGGCGGCGGCCCCCGCGGCGATGTCCAGCCCGCCATGGCGCACGCTTGCCACCGTTTCTCCCTGCAGGGTGGCCAGCATGGCATGGACCTGCCGCGGCCCTAGGTCGATCCCCAGCAGGTACCCGGCATCAGCACGGAACTGATACAGCCGTGCCCGGCGGCCGGCCTTGTTGGGCGTGGGCGCCGGGCTGCTCTCCCCCACCCAGCCTTCGGCCAGCAAATCCACCAGCGCGGCCTCCACGGTGGGCCGCGTCAGCCCCAACCTCCCCGCGAGTTCCGTGACACTGTACTGCCGGCCCGCTTCCACCAAGGCAGCCAGCAGGGCTCTGGAATTCATCCAGCGCAGGGTCTTGGGTGAGTTGATTCCGAGGCGTTGCATGGTGCCGGCCTTTCTGGGAGCAATCCAACGAGCATTATGAAATACTCTATTGCAATAGCGATTGAACTTCTCACGCCAGCCACGAAGGAACCGTCTCATGCCGTTCACCGCCCTGCCGCTGCTGCCCGTCCCCGTCCATGAAGAGCACGCGGCCGGTGAGTTCCTGCTGAGCGCCGCCACCACGCTTTCCTGCACGCCGGGACTGGAACCCGTGGCGATCGGCCTGCAGAACGCGCTTCGCCCGGCCACGGGTTTTCACTTGATGTTCGACGCCGGCGACGCCGACATTTCCCTCCTCCTTGACCCGGGGCTGGGCCAGGCGGAGTACACACTAGAGGTCTCCCCCGGCAAGGTTGAGGTGCGCGGCGGCGATGCTGCGGGAGTCTTTTACGGCTGCCAGACGTTGCTGCAGCTGCTGCCTGCCGCCATTTTCCGCACCGCTCCTGTTGCCGGGGTGCGGTGGGCTGCGCCCGCCTGCCGCGTGGCGGACAAACCCCGTTTTGGGTGGCGGGGCACCATGCTGGACGTGGTGCGCCACTTCATGCCCAAACGAGAGATTCTGCGGTTCATCGACCTCATGGCCATGCACAAGCTCAATACCCTGCACCTGCACCTCACTGACGACCAAGGCTGGCGCGTGGAGATCCTGCGCTACCCCAAGCTGACACAGATCGGCGCCTGGCGCCGCGAAACCCAGATGGACGCCGGCACCGATGCGGGCTCCGACGGCCGTCCCCACGGCGGCTTCTACACCCAGGACGACATCCGCGAGATCGTGGCCTACGCCGCGGCCCGCTTCATTGACGTGGTTCCGGAAATTGAAACCCCAGGCCATGTGCAGGCAGCCCTGGCCGCCTACCCGGAACTGGGCGTGCAAGGACATGCCATGGAGGTTTACACGCGTTGGGGCATCAACTACAACGTGCTGAACGTGGAGGATTCCACCGTGGAGTTCTTCAACAACGTCTTTGACGAGATCATGGACTTGTTCCCCGGCACATACATTGGCATTGGCGGGGACGAATGCCCCAAGGACCAGTGGCTCGCCGATCCTCGCTCGGTGGAGCGCATGACCGAGCTGGGGCTGGACCGGGTGGAAGACCTGCAAACCTGGTTCATTGCTCAAATGGACAAGCACATTTCTGCCCGCGGGCGGCGCATTTTTGGCTGGGATGAAATCCTTGAGGGTGACCTGGCACCCACGGCCACAGTTGCCTCCTGGCGCGGCATGACAGGTGCCTTGAGCGCTGCCCGGCGCGGCCACGACGTTGTCTGCTGCCCTGACAATCTGGCGTACTTTGACTACAGGCAGTCGGAGCTGGCAGCGGAGCCCATCCCGGTTTCGATCCCCCTGACCGTAGCCGACGTGTACGGTTTTGACCCGGTGCCGCCGGGGCTGAGCCCCGAGGCGGAGCACCACATTCTGGGCGGGCAAGCGAACCTGTGGACCGAGTACATCGACTCCCCCCGCATGCTGGACTACATGGCGTTCCCGCGGTTGTGCGCCATGGCCGAGGTTTTGTGGAGCACCCCTGAGAAGAATTTGCCGGGCTTCTCCACGCGTTTGGAGGCGCACTTGAGCCGGCTGGACGCAGTAGGGGTGGAATACAGGCAGTCCGCCGGCCCCCTACCGTGGCAGCAGCGTCCAGGCATCAAGGGCCGGC
Organism: Arthrobacter glacialis; assembly: GCF_002909415.1. Lineage (NCBI taxonomy): Bacteria > Bacillati > Actinomycetota > Actinomycetes > Micrococcales > Micrococcaceae > Arthrobacter > Arthrobacter glacialis. The sequence goes on from NZ_PPXB01000003.1 coordinate 158,031, forward strand.
CGGAGACAGTGGCGGAACGGGCCGCCCACATTGGCAAGATAGTGGCCTCCATCGAGAGTTAGCCAGCCGGCGGCACTCCCGGCCGGGAGGTCGGCACCCATGGTGCGTGCCGCCGTCGTACCTTGGGTGGGAAGGCGTGGCACAATGGCAGTGATTCATCATGAGCACCAGCACAGACGTTCAGCCCGTACAGCGGGACAGCGAGCCGGAAGGGCCCGCCCCCGCCGCCGGAAAAACGCGCCAGATTCCTGATGTTCCGCGGCGCATCGTCCTGGCCACGCTGGCCACGGCGGCCATCACCACAGCATTCCAGGCCAACATTGCCGCCGACTATCTGCTGACGGAGCGCAGCCAATACCGCATCACCACCCCCGACAATGAGGAAAACAGGACGGCCGCACAACGTTTCTCGGGCAAGACCTGGTACCTGCTGGGCGGATTCAGGGTCAGCCACCGGGATGCCGGGCGGAAGTTGGCGGCCCTGCAGGGGGCCATGAACCAGCGCGCCCCGGCGTCGTACATTGGCTACTCCAACGAGGGCATTGACATTGCGCAGCTTTTCATCGCCATCCAGCGCGATGCGCATGCGCGCAAGATCAACACCGTGTACTTTTACGGCGACAGCTTTGGCGGCATGGCGGCCGCCGTTCTGGCATCACTGCTGGCACAGAACGGCATTGCGGTGCCCGTGGTGGTGATGGGTTCAAGCCCCAGCAATGTGCTCGATATTCTGGATCCTGGCAAGGCGTACATTGCCCTGGCCGGCAGGGTGGTCCCGTATCTGGGTCTGCTGGGTCGTGTGGGCGCGGGCCTGTTTGGCGGGCTCTCCAACCCCAACGGCCAGGGCATGTATCAAGCCGCGCGCAGCGGCCTTGCCCGGTCCTTCGACCTGGAAAGCAACTCGCTCATCCTCAGCACCACCCAGGCAACGTTCCTGCAGTCCTTCCCTGCCCAGTACGACGGCGGGGTCCCCGGCAGCACGGGCATCGGGCTGATTTACGATCCGGGCGACTTTATTGTCAACGCTCGAGCAGCCACGCTGGGCTGGGAGTCATTGTTCCCCCGCAACCCGCGTTTTGCCTACAACGTGCCCAAAACAGGCCACGCGAGTCCCGAGATACACCCGGATGATTACAGCACGGCACTGCGCGTGGTGCTCGATCAGCTGGACCCGCCGCCACTAACCAGCAAGCCGGTCCAACCCATCTTCTAAGGCTGGGCTGCTTCCTTGCGAGGCTAGGTTCCTTGCGAGTCTAGCGGGCCTGCGTTTGGGCCAGCAGCTGCTCGAAGGGCAGGGAGGTCATGTCAAAGGATTCGCGCTGTGCCCTTTTTTCCCGGTGCCCCACAATTCCGTGGCCAACACCGTGCCCCACAACGGGGCCGCCCGCCAATGCCGGGGACGCGGCGGACAGCGAGGCGGACGTGTCCGTGCCGGCCGGCGTCGTGCCTGCGTGTGAAACCCGGGCCATAACGGCGGCAAGTTCTCCGGCACCCTGGGCAATCCGGCGTTCCAGCGACTGCGTCCCGGCACTGCCCCAATCCTCGGGTGAGGCGTAGACGGCCGTTGCCATGGTGTTGGCGCGCAGGTAGCTGAACAGTGGGCGGATGGCCATGTCCAACACCAGCGAGTGGCGCGAGGAACCGCCCGTGGCGCCGAACAGCACGGGCATGCCGTCAAGGAATTTCGGGTCCAAAACGTCAAAGAACGACTTGAACAAGCCGCTGTAGGAGGCACTGAAGGTGGGGGTCACCGCAATCATGGCGTCCGCCGCGGCTACCCGCTGCACCACATCGCTCAGGGCCGGGCCGGCGTACCCGGTGACCATGTTGTTGGCAATGTCAGTGGCGAAATCGCGCAGGTCAATAACGTCCAGCACAGCCGTGATGCCCTGCGCAGCCAACTGCGTCTGGACCTCAGCACCCATCTGGTCAGCCAGCATGCGGGTGGAGGACGGAACTCCGAGACCGGCAGAAATGACCACTACAGTACGTTGCACAACTACTCCTTATACTCCCTGGCGAAATCAAACACTTCATGCGTTTGCATCTAATGGAGTCAACCTCGGGGTGCCGGAGGATATTCCCGGCACCCTCGCTGCACCCTAGTCTTCCGCCTGAGGCCCACCATGGTGCGCACCCATCGGGTGGCTGTGGGTGTCGATGTGGCGGTCCGCCGCGATCTGATTGATCCGCCCGCGACTGAGGTACCAGCCCACGATGAGCGCCGGGATGATGACCACCAGCGAACCAATGGTCCAGGTGCCCACAGGGCTGTCGAACGCCATCAACACCAGCACGGCCAGCAGGAACGCGAGCGTCAGGTAGCCCGTATACGGGGCGCCGATCATGCGGAAGGAGGGCCGGATGGCCTTCCCCTTTTTGGCCAGTCGGAACAAGGCCAGCTGGCACAGCACAATCATGCCCCAGGAGGCGATGATGCCCAGGGCAGCCATGTTCAGCACAATTTCAAAGGCCTGGGACGGGACCACGGCGTTCAGGATGACACCCAGGCCGGCCACGGCGGCGGTGAGCAGGATGCCACCATAAGGGACGCCGGCTTTGTTCAATTTGGCGGTGAACTTCGGTGCCGAACCGGCCAGTGCCATGGAACGCAGGATCCGGCCGGTGGAGTACAGCCCGGCGTTCAAGGATGACATGGCGGCTGTGAGCACCACAAGGTTCATGATGGCGTCAATGCCTTCAACACCTATGGAACCGAAGAAGGTGACAAAGGGGCTCTCCCCCGCCTTGTAAGCGGTGTACGGCAGCAGCAGTGAGAGAAGGATCAAGGAACCGACGTAGAAAACGGCAATCCGGATGATGACAGTGTTAATGGCCTTGGGCATAACCTTTTCCGGGTTCTGCGTCTCCCCGGCCGCGGTGCCAATCAACTCAATGGACGCATACGCAAACACCACGCCCTGCATGACCACCACCACCGGCAGCAGCCCGTTCGGGAAGAACCCGCCGTTGTCCGCGATCAGGCTGAAGCCCACTTCCTGCCCGGCCACAGGGGTGCCGAAGATGACAAAGTAGGTGCCCACCAGCAAGAAGGTCACCAGCGCAACCACCTTGATCAGCGCGAACCAGAACTCCATCTCGCCAAAGACCTTCACGGAGACAAGGTTCAGCCCCAACACCAACAGCAGTGCCGCCAGCGCCCAGATCCACTGCGGCACTGTGCCCATCCAAGGCACATATTTGGAGAAGAAGTGCATGTACAGCGCCACGGCGGTGATGTCCACAATGGCTGTCATGGCCCAGTTGAGCCAGTAGAGCCAGCCGGAGACAAAGGCCGCCTTCTCCCCAAAGAACTCCCGCGCGTAGGACACAAACGAGCCCGAGCTGGGGCGGTGAATGATGAGTTCACCCAGGGCCCGCAAAATCAGGAAGGCAAAGAATCCGCAGATCGCGTAGCTGAACATGAGGGCGGGGCCCGCACTGGCAAGACGCCCGCCGGCACCCATGAACAGCCCCGTCCCAATGGCCCCGCCAATGGCGATCATCTGGATTTGGCGGGTTTTCAAGCCCTTGTGCAGCCCGGCGTCCTCCGCTGTCAGCGAGGCGCTGGGGGCATCTTGAACTAAGTCAGACACGTCGGTTGTTTCTTGGTGGTTCATGGTGCAAATCCTTTTCGTCTGTGCCGTGTGGCTTCGCCGCCCCCTGCGTCGTTGCCGGTTGGCGTCATTGCCGGTTGGCGGTATCAGTCAGCTAGGTTGGCGAGATATTCCGGGCGCAGTAATTCTTGAAGTTGCTCAGCCGTGAGCAACTTATGTTCCAGCACCAGCTCCGCCACGCCGCGGCCGGTGGCCAAGGCTTCCAGGGCGATGGCGGTGGAAGTGGTGTAACCCAGGCGCGGGGTGAGCGCGGTAACAAGTCCGATGGAGTGTTCCACCTGTGCCCGCAGCTTGTCCTCGTGGGCTGTGATGCCGCGGATGCACTTGTCGGCCAGCGTGATGCAGGCTGCCTCCAAGTGGGTCATGCTCTTGTTCAGGCTGTGCACAATGATCGGCTCAAAGGCGTTGAGCTGAAGCTGCCCGCCCTCGGCCGCCATAGTGATGGTGACGTCGTTACCGATGACCTCATAGGCCACCTGGTTGACGACTTCCGGGATCACGGGGTTGACCTTGCCAGGCATGATCGAGGATCCTGCCTGCACGGCGGGCAAGGTAATCTCCCCAAAGCCGGCACGCGGTCCGGAGGAGAGCAGACGCAGGTCGTTGCAGATCTTGGACAGCTTCACGGCCACCCGCTTGAGCACGCCGGAGAGGTGCACAAAGGCGCCGACGTCGGAGGTGGCTTCGATGAGGTCGATGGAGGTTGTCAGCGGCAGCCCGGAAATCTCAGCCAGGTGGCGGCAGGCCAGTGCAGAGTACCCAATGGGGGCATTGAGTCCGGTACCGATGGCTGTGGCGCCGAGGTTGATCTCATGGACCAGCATGGTGGATTCGGCCAGGCGCGCACGGTCCTCCCCCATGGTGACGGCGTAGGTGTTGAATTCCTGGCCCAGAGTCATGGGCACCGCGTCCTGCAGTTGGGTGCGGCCCATCTTCACCACGGTGCGGAATTCCACCGCCTTCACGGCAAAGGCATCGCACAGGTACTCCATGGCGATCACTAGCGACTTTGCCCCGAAAATGGTGGCAACGTTGACCGCCGTCGGATATACATCATTGGTGGACTGGCTCAGGTTCACATGGTCGTTCGGGTGCAGGAACTGGTATTCGCCCTTGCTGTGGCCCATGATTTCCAGGGCACGGTTGGCGATGACCTCGTTGGCGTTCATGTTCGACGACGTCCCGGCACCTCCCTGGATGACGTCCACCACGAACTGCTCATGCAGTGCCCCGGCAATGATCTCCTTGCATGCTGCGATGATGGCCCCGGCACGGACATCATCGAGCAGGCCCAGCTCGTGGTTGGCCTGGGCGGCCGCCTGCTTGACCATGGCCAGCCCGTTGACCAGGTGGGTGTTGGTGCTCAGCGGAATCCCGGTGATGGGGAAGTTTTCCACGGCACGCAGCGTGTGCACACCCCAGTAGGCGTCCACGGGGATGTTGCGGTCGCCGATCAGGTCATGTTCACTGCGGTACGCCAGCGGATCGGATACGGGGTTGTTGGGCTCTGTCTGGGGCATGGTTCTCCTTGATGCTGGCACTTCATTGGGCCGAAAATACGGATGGTAATGGTGCGGGAAAATCTTTGGTGGTGAGTCTTTGGGGGTCTGTCTTTGGTGGTCAGCTACCGAAGGGCAGTCCCCGCAAGTCACCTACGGGATGGCCGCCGCCGTACACGGGCAGCTCGTTGAAGGGTGCCAACAGGTTTGGCTCAACGCCCAGTGCCAGCAGGGCCGGAACGGCCGCCGGCATCCGGGCGCGGTCGCCGCCGTCGGAAATCTTCAGGGCCAACGCGCTGCCGTCAGCCAGGGCGATGACCTGGATGCCCTCGAAGCCGTCCTTGGCCAGCAGCCCGGGGACTGCTTCCATCAAGGCGGTGACGTCCCGACCGCGGCCGGCCACCATCTCCGGATGACTGCGCATGGCGTCGGCAACCTGGCGTTCGGGCGTGCCTGGGGCCGCCGTCACCAGGCGGGCGAAGGCGCGGGCCATGCCGGTCAGGGTCAGGCCAAACACCTCGGTCCCGCAGCCATCGGTGCTGATGGCCGTAATCGTTTCGCCGGTCAGCTCCGCCACGACCTCGCGGATCAGGACGGTCAGCGGGTGCTCCGGGTGCAGGTAGGTCTCTAAGGGCCAACCATTTTTGACGCAGGTGGCCAGCAGGGCAGCGTGCTTGCCGGAACAGTTCTGGGCCAGCTGTGTGGGTCCGTTGCCGGCACGCAGCCAGTGCTCGCGTTCGGCTGGGCCGTAGGGAATGTCTGTGGAATTGCGCAGGTCCTGCACAACAAGACCGGCATTGGCCAGGATCGCGGCCGCCGTTTCCTGGTGCTTTTCTGCGCCGGAGTGGCTTGCCGCGGCCAGGGCCAGCTGCTCGGTGGACAGCTCCAGGCCGGCCCGCAGCATGGCCACGGCGATCAACGGCTTCAGGGCCGATCGGGGGTACATGCGGGCGCCGGGCTCTCCGCGCGAGAGGAGGCTCCCGCCGTCGTTCTTCAGGGCAATGAGCGAACCAAAGTGGACGCTTTCAACGAGGTCGCCACGGGTCTGCACGGCGAGCGGTGCGTGGGCGGGAAATGGGTTGGTGCTCAAGATTGTTCTGCTCCCATGATGGTGCTCAGTGCGGCGTCGACGGCGGTGAGGTGGATGGCCATGGCGCGGCCGGCGTCCGCGGAATTGCCGTGGGCGATGGCGTCCAGGATGAGGATGTGTTCGGCATCCGAGGTGCTCTTGCGCCCGGTGATCAAGTTGATGGTCTCGGATTGCTTGGCCATGGCGTCCCGGATGTCGTTGATGACACGCTCAAAAACGCCATTTCCGCTGGCCTTGGCAATGGCGGCGTGGAAACTGGCGTCGAGGCTGACCCAAATTTCGGGGTCGTCCTCCTCCGCCATGAGGGCCAGGATGCCGCGCATCTCCTCGAGCTGCTCGACGGTGCGGCGGGTCGCGGCAAATTCGGCGGCCGGCACTTCGATGTGGGGGCGGGCCTCCATGAGGCTGCGCGCGGAGAATTTGCCCAGGATCAGGTCGCTTGAGGCGCTGTTGGCAATGACAAAGGTGCCTTTGCCGGTGAGCGTTTCGGTCAGGCCCAGGGCGGTGCAGGATCGCAGCGCCTCCCGGATCACGGAGCGACTCACGCCGTACTGCTGGGCCAGGGCGGTTTCGCTGCTGAGCTTGGTGCCGAGCTGCAGGGCGCCGTCCTCAATGGCAGTGCGGATGGCTTTGAATACGGCCTCGGCGGCACTGACCCGGACAATCGGTCCCTGTCCTGCTGTCCAGCTGTCTGACAAGTTCATAAAGGAGACTATGACACGGCTCACAGGGCGGTGTCAATCCGCGGCCCGCTCCCCTCCCTTCAGACGCTCCTTCACATCCTGGGCGTTTTTTCCCAACGCTCCCTCACATCCGGGGCACTTTCTGTAGACGCTCGCTCGGTGAATGAAGGAGCGTTCCCGGAAACAGCCCCGGATGTGAAGGAGGGTCCCCGGAAACAGCCCCGGATGTGAAGGAGCGTCCCCGGAAACAGCCCCGTATGTGAAGGAGCGTCGGTAGTTGGAAGGGCTACTGCATGCTGAACTGGTACTCCGCCGGGACGTCCTCGCCGGGGCACACTTCACGCCACAGCTCCGTCAGAGAATTCACGCCTTCGCGCAGGTCGGGGACCTCAATGCCAGCCTTCAGTATTTCTGCGGCTGCGGCGCTGTCACCCGTGCGCGCAAGGGCCAGGGCCTGCAGGAACTTGACCCGGCCCAGCTCTGCCAAGGACTGCGGCGCCCGGCTCACCAACTCCAGCGCCAACTCCGCGTTGCCGCTGTCCACCGCCATGGTCATGGCCTCCACGAGAAGCCAGCGGTTGTCCACTTCCAGAGCACATGCGGTGCTGAACTGGGCCAGGCCGCCGGTGATGTCGCCCGCCGCCAACAAGGCCAATGCCAAGCCACGCAATGCCAGAACCCGGCTCCGCGGACTGAGCGGAACTGCTGCAGTTGGGGATCCGGCCAGAACCGTGCGGTACAGGTCTGCAACAACCGCCAGATCGCCGGCGCTGCTCGAAGCCCGCGCATGGACCATGACGGCATGGTGGAAGGCTGCCTCGGCGCTGGCGTTGCGGCTGGCGGTGAGCAGGTCCTCCCAGTCAAGGCCCCGCACAAAGGAGCCGGCACCACCAAAGGGCTGGCTGCCAGCTTTTACGGCGGCGGGTTCGAAGGGCTTTTCCACGATGCCTTCATTGCTCTTGAGCAGTTCCAGCCACGGTTGCTGATCGGCGGTGAGGGTTTCAGGCGCAAACGGGGTTCCTGTTCCATCCAACCAATCCATGGTGGCGTGACGGCGGCGCAGCACCTCCAAGGCGCCCCAGCCGCTGCCGGCCACCACCATTTCCGTCGGCGCCAGATCAGCCCAGCGACCGGCGTCGGACAAGGCCTCCGCAATGGCCGCTTCCGAAACCAAGTCCTCGACGCGCTGCGCGCCGTGGGCCACGGCATCGTCCCAAGGACCGGCTGCGAGCGCAGGGTCAAGGGCGGCATTGCCGTACGCTTCAACCCACTGCCAGCTTGCGCCGGCGGGCATGGGCACGTGCTCAAACTGGGTCTGGGCCAGCCCTGCTTGGATCTCCGCGTAGTGGCGCGGCTCCCCCGAGACGGTGGGGGTGAGCCATTCCTGCCAGCGGTGCCCGCCCACAGTTTCACCCCAAACGAACAGCTTCCGGCCGCGCAATTGTGCCGAGGAAACCAACGCCAGCCCGTCCCCGGAACCGTCGGCGGCCACCTCCCAGCGGCGCTCCTGGGGAGCGATGTCGAAGAAGAAATCGGCGGCCTGGGCGTTGTTGATGGGCCACGTGGCATCCGCGCCATGGAAATGGGTGGCATCAACTCGGGTCATGGAGCCGTCGTAGTCGGTGGCGTAGGATTCCCTCGCCGGGGCAATCACGCGCGTGGCAGGTGTCTGCGGGACGGCGGCGTTGGACCACCAGTACATGGGCACGGTCTTGTCATTCGGGTTCTGGATGCGCACGGCCACGAACACCACGGGCGAGTTCTCCGGCAGCCATGCGTCAATCTGGAAAACTACCTCGCGGAGCCTGTCAAACTCCCACATGCGCAGGACTTCCTGCCCCTCTGGAGTCCGCACAATGGCTGAATGCAGGGGCGAACTGGAGGTGGGTGAGTGCCCACGCGTGCCAATGTTGTATTCGATCCCACCGGCAAACCACGCATTGCGCAGGGCCAGATTGCCGAACATGATGCGGTCCTGGGTGTGCAGCAATTCCTTGCCCGTTGCCTTGTCGGTGAGTTCCCAGAGCCGCCCGCCCAGCTGCGGCAGGAACAGTGCCCTGACATGCTCATTTTCCAGCACGACGGCGGTCAGTTCCGTGGGGCTGACCTCCCGGGAGTAGCTCTCCTGCATGGGATAGGGATAAATGTTTTTCACCTTCCCCCAACCCACTCCCGCGGCAACTTCCGCCGGAATGCCCTCACCCACCGTGTACGGCGGTTCCAGCAATGGTTGAACGGACGGCATGGGCGAATCCTGACCCAGTTCGGCCAGTTCAATCATGCGGGTGGTGAGCCTCAGGGTGGAAGTCATGCGGGGTTCCTGTTCCGGGAGGGGTGAGGTGGCAGGCGCATTGGTTCTGCGGTCCACTAGTGGATGATCAGGAGCCTACCGGCAACAGCGGCTTTGTGGGTGCTGCTACTTCCCAACAAGCACTTTGCGTCAATAGCCATGCCTTCCAGCCAAAATGTCCGGGTACGCAACGCCGATAGAATTGCCAGCAAGCCCCAAAAGCAATGAAGCATCGAAATGGAGAACCTGGTGAACGAATCCGCCTACCCTCAACTGCGCCTGAACGTCTCCGCGCTTGAGCGCAATATCAGCATCATGGCCGCCTGGTGCCGGGAGAGAAATGTGGTCTTGGCTCCGCACGTGAAAACCACCATGTCGGCACCCATCATTGAGCGACAAATTGCCGCCGGAGCCGTGGGGGTGACGGTGGCAACTGTGGACCAGGTGCACACCGTGCTCGAGTGGGGACACCGGAACGTCTTCGTCGCCAACCAGGTGGTGGACAGCTATGGCTTGGGCCGGATTCGAGCGTGGCTCGAGGCTGATCCGGCTCAGATCATACGCATTTTCGCCGACTCCAAGGCAGCCGTGGCCGTGGCAGCGTCGGTTTTTGACGGCAGTGCCCGGCCCCTGGAGATGTTGATTGATGTGGGCACTCTGGCCGGGCGGACGGGCGTGCGCTCCATCGCCGAGGCGCGCGAGGTGGCCGCGGCCATCACGGCAGCGCCCGGACTGCGGCTGGTGGGTGTTGCCGGATATGAAGGCGTGGTGCCGAATTCGCGCGACGCCATCAACCTGGACGCCGTTGACCATCACTGCCAACTGGTGCATGACATCTACGTTGACATGGCCGGGCTGTTTGAAACGTCGACACCGATCTTCTCCATGGGCGGTTCGGCTTTTCCGGACCGCGTGATCGAATTCCTGCCCTCGTCCTCCGAGGTTCCCGGCACCGTCAATGTGCTGCGTTCCGGCTGCTACGCCACGCATGACCACGGCACCTACGCGGGCGTCAATCCCCTCCCCGGCCTCACCGCGGCGCTGACCGTCCGCGCCCTGGTTCTCTCGGCGCCCGAGGATGGCTTGGTGGTTGCGGGTGCCGGCAAGCGTGATCTGCCGTACGACGCCGGCCTGCCGCCTTTTCTAGCCGCCTACACCGCCGCCGGGGTTGAGAAGCCTGACGCCACGGCCACGGTGCACAAGCTGTTCGACCACCACGCCGTGCTGCTGGGCGCCGAGGGCCTGGCCGTGACGGACATTGTGGAACTGGGCATCTCGCATCCGTGTTCCGCGTTCGACCGCTGGCCGGAGTACCTCGTCACGGATGGCTCGGGTGCGGTAGTTGATCTCTGGCGCACCGATTTTCACCGGGAATCCCTCGGCGGGTAGCTTGCCGGGCCCTAAGCGTGGCGCCGGGCCGACGCCCTAGGGACGCTGGTCCCCGCTGCGTTGCGTCCCGAGATGTCCGCGAGTGCGCGGGCTAGGTCCGGGTACTGCCAGATGAATCCGGCGTCCTGCAGTTTGCCGGAAGAGACCCAGCGACTTTTGAGCACCAGCTCTGTTTCGGTGCGAATAACCACTGCCCCGATCTTGAGCAGCCAGGCGGGTGTGGGCAGCCCGAAAGGCACCCGATTTGCCGCACGCACGGCCGCCATCAGCTCCTTATTGGTAACCACTTCGGGGGCGGCGATGTTGACCGGACCGGTGATCTGGCGGTGTTCGTGGAGGAACACGACTGCCCGGAACAAATCCTCGACGTGAATCCAGCTGTATTTCTGCTGGCCATCGCCCATGCGCCCACCCAGACCGAGGCGGGCCAGGTTGTTGAAGGGCCGCATGACACCGCCGCCCGGGCCCATGGCGATGGTGATGCGCAAGGGAATCTTGCGGGTCTGTGGCGTGTCCGCCGCGGCGAACGTCTCTTCCCAGCCCCGCGCCACGTCAACGGAAAAGCCTGAGCCGAGTTCGCCGTCGTCCTCGTTTTGCGCACGGTCCCGGGCATCCCGGTAGATGGTCCCGGTGCTGGCGTTGAACCAGTCCCGCGGCGGGCGGTTGCAGGCGGCGACGGCGCGGCCCAGTTCGGCGGTGGTCTCCATGCGCGAGCGGATGATTTCAGCGGTGTTGGCCGGGGTGTAGCGGCAGGAGACTGACTTGCCGGCCAGATTGATCAGCAGATCGGCGCCCTCCAGCAGGCCCGTGATGGCGGAGGTGTCACCCCAGACGGCGTCGCCTGAACGGCCGACGGTGCGGACCCGCCATCCGGCCCCGGCAAGGCGGCTGCGAAAGTGTGTGCCGATGAATCCGGAGGCTCCGGCGATGACTACAGTCTTCACAGCTGCACCTTCGCCTTGAGCGCCAGGGCTTCCTCCACCAGCGGTTTCACCACGGGCAGCCTCGAAAAGGACACCAATTTCGCCACCAGTGGTGCCGCCCCATCTATCAGGGTGCGGGTGCGGCGCTGATTCGCGGAGGTGTCGTAAACCCAGAACAGGACCACGCCCATGTAGGCCAGCCACAGCAGTTCGGGCAGCTGCGGGCGCAGAAAATGTGGCACCTTGGTGCCGTCAATGACGTCGTCGAACAGTCCCACGGCGTTCTCCCGGGCTTCCCTGGACGCCTCTCCGAAGGGGCTCAACGCAGACCGCGGAGGCAGGGCGCTGGAGATGAACGCGCCGCCGAAGTCGTGGTACGGAGTCAGCGCGTCCACACCTGCGTGCAGGGCGGCCTTGAGCCTGTCAGCCAAACCATTGACACCGTCCATGGCCACGGCCGCAGCAGCACGCTGTTCGGCCACGGACTCCCGGTACAACTCCAACACCAACTCATCCTTGGACGCGAAGTAGTAGTAGGCGCTGCCCAGGGAAACACCTGCCTCGGCGGCAATGGCCCGCATGGTGGTCTTGGCAAAGCCCTTGGTGCGAAACATGCCCAGGGCGGTATCCAAGACCCGTGCCTTGGTTTGCGCGCTCTTGCCATCCATATCCAGATCCCCTTTTTGAACGTGTTCAATTATGAGTAAAGCACTCTTTTTGAACATGTTCAAGAATGGTCTTCGGGGACGCGCCTTTTACCGGCGCAACTCACGGCCCGCGGCTGTGCAAGAATTTGCAGCATGTCAGCATCATGGATCGACGCTTTGATCATGCCAGGACGCCAGTTGCGCCAGCTCGACGGCGGGCTCCTGACAGCGCTTGAGCCGGACGACCGCGGGTCCGCCTATGACGGGCGGGCGGCGATGTACGACCGCGTCATCGGCTCCCGCCTCTACAATCGCCTGGTGTGGGGATCATCGCCAGCCACCTACGCCGATTTTGCGGCCACGGCTGTCAACAGAGGTCACGGACCGATGCTTGATGTTGGTTGCGGCAGCGCAGTCTTTACGGCAGCCGCCTACAGCAGCACCGACCGTCCCCTCATCCTTGTTGACCGGTCGTTGGGGATGCTGGCCCGCGCCGCAGAGCGCCTGGATGCGCGCGGCATCCACAGCGGGCGGGTCGCTTACATTCAAGCTGATTTGTTCGATCTGCCGTTCCGCCCGCAGGCATTCTCAACGGTGGCCAGCTTTGGCATGTTGCATCTTTTCGAGGACCTCGCAGGCACCATGAGCGCCCTGAAATCACAAGTGTCCCCGGGAGGCTCACTTCATGCCACCTCGCTGGTCGGCGAGTCCCCCATTGGACGCCGAGCCCTTGCCCTGCTGCACCGGTCCGGCGAGGTTGCAGCCCCACGAACCGAGGGCGAGCTGGCCGCGGCTGCACGCGACGTGCTGGGTCCGACGTCGTCCATCAGCAGGGAAGGGTCCATGGCATTCATGAGTTGGCATGCCTGAGCACGTCACCAGAAACCCGCGTCCCTTGCGCCTGCGGGCCAGCCGCGTTAGGTTCGAAAAGGACACCAGATCTGCCCCAACCGGAAGGAAACCCCATGGCTTACATCACCGTTGGAACCGAAAACAGCACCTCGATTGAGCTCTACTACGAGGACCAGGGGTCCGGCCAGCCGGTGGTGCTAATTCACGGCTACCCCCTCGACGGACGCAGCTGGGAGCGCACCACACGCGAACTGCTCGACGCCGGCTACCGGGTTATCACCTACGACCGCCGCGGGTTCGGCCAATCAAGCAAGGTTGCCGCGGGCTACGACTACGAAACTTTTGCAGCAGATTTGAACACGATCCTGGAGACGCTCGACCTGCAGAACACCATTTTGGTGGGCTTCTCCATGGGTACCGGGGAGCTGGCGCGCTACGTGGCCACCTTCGGCCACGCCCGCATTGCGAAACTGGCTTTTCTGGCCTCACTGGAGCCATTTTTGGTGGCACGCGAGGACAACCCCGAGGGCGTCCCGCAGGAAGTATTCGACGGCATTGTCAGCAAGGCCAAGGAGGACCGCTTTGCGTGGTTCACTGGATTCTTCAACGATTTCTACAACCTTGGTGACAACTTGGGCACCAAGATCAGCCAAGAGGCCGTGACAGCCAGCTGGAACGTTGCCGTCTCAAGTGCACCCGTGGCCGCCTACGCCGTGGTTCCAGCGTGGATAGAGGATTTCCGCGGCGATGTGAAGGCCGTCCGTGCCAGCGGCTTGCCGGCATTGATCCTGCATGGCACGGCGGACAACATCCTGCCCATCGATGCCACGGCCCGCCGCTTCCGCACGGCATTGCCGGGGGCTGACTATGTGGAAATCGAGGGCGCTCCCCACGGATTGCTGTGGACCCATGCCCAGGAAGTGAACGCGGCGCTGCTGGCCTTCCTGCAAAAGTAGGCGGGCAGTTCGACGCGACGCCGCTGCTGCCGACGCCGCTGCTGCCGTGGCGTCAGGACGGGGCCGGAACGTCCCCCACAGAGGCCATCAGCACCTGCTGTTCCCCACCGGCCCAACTGACGGCAAGTACGGGCCCGGGGCCGGCCGTTGCGGCGGTGTCCAACACCCTGTTGAGCGCCAGAGTCATCGGCCCCACGGGGATGGACGTGACACCGCCCGCTGTGAGAGGCGTGCCCAGGTCCAACGCCGGCAGTTCGACGTCGGATGCTCCCGTGCTGCTGATCTGCGCTGTTTCGGGCAGGGTTTCCATTTTCCCGTCCGCTTCCCGGAATTGGGCGGCCTGCGGTTTGCCGATCAGCAGTGCCGCGGCGAGCTCGGCCACGTACACCGGATCGCCCGTGGCGTCATAGACCCAGCGGCGACCCAGGACCGAATGCTCCATGGTGCCTATCAGGAACGCCTCGGCACCAGCCAGCGGCGCTCCGCGGTAGGTCAGCGGTGCTTGGTAGACCTGATTGCCGGCACCCACCAGCTGGGTCTCAATGCCCACTTCACCTGCGGGGTCGTCGAAGCGGAAGGACCCCAGCCGCACCAACGGTGAGTCACCGCCGTCGAACCAGTCCTGCAGCGGCAGCCAGTCGGCCAGGAGTTCCATTTTGCTGGGCCGCAATTCGGCCGCGTATACGATCGCCATGGCCTCAGTCTATTGCGGCACCCGCCCGGTCCCGCCTGCCGAACGGGCAGTAGTTGTTGATGTTTTTGTAAAACATCAACAACTACTGCCCGCTCACGAGGCAAAAAGGGGGGAGGTGAGAGGTTAGAGGTCCAGGTGGGTGGGGCCAAACATCTTCAACAGCACGTCAACCACGACGACGTTGGGACCGTCTGCAGCGAAGCCCGCCTTGAGCGCCTCCCCCACATCCTCGGCCTTCACTCGCTGGGCCGGCACACCAAAGGCCTCCGCCAGTTTCACAAAGTCGGGCCGCGCCAACTCGGTGTGCGTGGCCTTGCCAAAGGTGTCGATCATGTATTCGCGCAGGATGCCGTAGCCGCCGTCGTCCACAATGAGCCAGGTGACGGGGGCATTGTGCTGCTTGGCGGTGGCCAGCTCCGAGATGGAGTACATGGATGAACCGTCGCCGGCAACTGCCAGCACACGGGACGGTTTGCCTTGGCTTTGCAGGCCAAGCGCCCCGCCGATGGCTGCCGGGAAGCCGTAGCCCAATCCGCCGGCGCCCTGGGCGGAGTGGAATTCCCCGTCCTTGGCATCCCAGCAGCTCCAGCCCCAGTAGGCGGAGATGGTCATGTCCCAGAACGTTTGCATGTCGGCCGGGACTGCCGCACGAATGTCGGCCATGAACTTGCGCTCCAGGCCCAGGTCCTGTCCGTCGAGGCGGGCCTGCACCTTCGCCAGCGTGTCCGCCACAACGGCCTGCGGCGTGGCGCCGTGCCAGTCCGCATTTTCAGCAGGGGGTTCGGTCAACGCGGCATCGAGCATTCGCAGGGCCTGGCCCGCGTCGGCCCTGATGCCCAGCGCAGGGCGGTTGGATTCGAGCACCCGGGGTTCGGCATCGATCTGGATGATGCGCCCGCGCGGCTCCATGGTGAAGTAGTTGCTGGAGACCTCACCCAGGGAGGAACCAATGACCACCAGCACGTCGGCGTCCTCGAGAACCTCGGTGACATACCTGTCCTCCACCCATGACTGGAGGGAGAGTTCGTGGTTCCACGGGAACGCGCCGTTGCCGCCGGGCGTGCAGACGACGGGGGCGTTGAGCTTCTCGGCCAGCGACAACAGCGGGGCGTGGGCGCGGCCGCGCCGCACACCGCCGCCAGCCACAATGGCAGGTCGCTTGGCAGCGGAAAGCCACTTCACAGCTTCGCGGACCAGCTCAACGCGGGGCGGGTTGTCGAAAGGCTCAGCCAGGGCATCTTCGACGGCGGGCACAAAGATGGGATCCAGCAGCACGTTTTGCGGCACTTCAAGCCAGACAGGACCCTGCGGGGAGGAAACGGCTTCCGTCCATGCGTCCTGGATGGCTGAGGGAATGCCGGACGCGTGCTGGATGAGGCGCTGGCTTTTGGTCACGTTGGCGGCCGATGCCTTCTGGTCATCCAGCTGGTGCAGCATGCCCTTGCGGCGGGCGCCCAGGCCCTCCAGCGGGATCTGGCTGGCCACAACAATCATGGGCACGCCGGTTGCGTAGGCCTCCTGCAAGCCGGCCAGGGCTGTCAAAGCACCGGGGCCGGTGGAGAGGAACAGCACGCCCACTTCGCCGGTGGCACGGGAGTAGCCGTCGGCGGAGAACGCCGAGTTGTTCTCCACCCGGGAGGAAATAAAGTGCAGCGGGGAACGGCTCAAGGCGTCAAACAAGCCCAGGGCATGCTGGCCGGGTATGCCAAAAACAGTCTTGGCGCCCAAGGCGGCCAGGGTTTCCACCACCAGGTCACCACCATTGCGCTGAACTTCAGCCGGCTCAACCACGGAGGTCTCGCTAACCGGGGCGGTCACTTGTTTCCACCCTCGGTGAGCTGGGCCCCCAGATGCGAGGGGTCCCCGGCCGAGCCTGCGAGGTTGGGGAGCGTCTGGGGAGGGGCAAAGCCGGCCGGCCGGCGTCGTCCTTCAGCATCAAGGGCCTGGGCAGCGTAGCCGTTCGGGGCGCCGAAGCGGTCCCCCGGAACAAAATTGTCAGCCATCAGGGTCACCAGTTCGTAGCCCACGTGACTTGCCGCGATGCCCGTGATTTCGGCGTGGTCGTAGGCCGGGGCCACCTCCACAATGTCAGCACCCACCAGGTTCATGCCGCGGAAGCCGCGAATGATCTCGATGAGTTCGCGGCTGGTGAGGCCGCCAGCCTCGGGGGTGCCGGTGCCGGGGGCATGCGCCGGGTCCAGCACGTCAATGTCAACGGAGATGTACAGCGGGCGGTTGCCGATCCTGTCGCGGATCTTCGCCACGGTTTCCAGCACGCCCTGGTAGTAGACGTCGGCGGCCGTGACAATGCCAAAGCCGAAGCGGTGGTCGTCGTCCAGGTCCTTCTTGCCGTACAGCGGGCCGCGGGTTCCCACGTGGGAGATGGCCTCGGTGTCCAGGATGCCTTCCTCCACAGCGCGGCGGAAGGGGGTGCCGTGCGTGTATTCGGCACCAAAATATGTATCCCAGGTGTCCAGGTGCGCGTCAAAGTGCAGCATGGCAACGGGCTCGCCGGCGCGCTCTGCGGCGGCACGCAGCAGCGGCAAGGCAATGGTGTGGTCGCCACCGATGGTCAGCAGCTTGGCGCCGTCGGCCGTCAGATCCAGCGCATTTTGCTGGATGGTCTCAATAGCCTCATTGATATTGAAGGGATTCACGGCCATGTCGCCGGCGTCGGCCACCTGGCAGTTTTCAAACGGGGAAACGTCCCAGGCCGGGTTGTAGGGACGCAGCAGACGCGATGCCTCACGCACATGGTTGGCGCCGAAGCGGGCACCCGGACGGTAGGAAACGCCGCTGTCGAAGGGAACTCCGACGACGGCCACATCGGCCTTGGAGACCTGATCAAGGCGCGGGAGGCGTGCGTACGTTGCGGCGCCTGCGTAGCGCGGAATCCGGGAGGAGTCGATGGGGCCTAAGTTGCCGTTGGCCTCAGTACGGAGCTCTTTCATGGACATCCTCAATTCATTCTTCACTGGTGTCATTCACGTTTTATGCGCGGAGTAGACGTGGGTCACATCCAAGCAGTTGTTCACCATAGTACAACTGATGTTGCCTAATGGGAACCAAATGTTTTCTCTGGGATACATTTCCCCCGCCTTGGGAGTGACGCACGTCCCAATGCCAGCCGTTCGCGTATAGATTTCGTCAAGACCGGGACCTTTGCTCCCCCGCCGGGGCTAACCTCTATAAGCTGCCAATGAAAGGCGCCTCAACGAAAGGCCCACGCGTGACATCGCTTGCAAAAGCTCCTGCTGAACCCGGGGACAACGGGAAGCCCCATGGCAAGGCTGCCATGCGCCAGTGGCTGCTTGAAGGCATGCCCGAAAGCTCCGGCAAACGCCAAGGGCCCCACGGGCGCCCGGCCGCCGACCACAAGCGGCATTCGTGGTGGCAGGTCATGTGCCTGACGGGTCTGGACTACTTCTCCACCCTTGGTTATCAGCCGGCCATTGCAGCACTGGCTGCCGGCGTGCTGGCACCTTTGGCCACAATTGTGCTGGTGCTGGTTACGCTCCTTGGCGCGCTTCCGGTCTACAAGCGGGTTGCCCGGGAAAGCCCGCACGGCGCCGGCTCCATCGCCATGCTTGAGCGGCTGCTCCCGCGCTGGTGGGGCAAACTGTTTGTGCTGGCGCTACTGGGCTTTGCCGCCACGGATTTCATGATCACCATCACCCTTTCCGCCGCCGACGCCACAGCCCACGTCATTGAAAACCCCTTCGCCCCCGACTTCCTGCAGGGGCACAACGTGGGCATCACCTTATTTTTGATTGCCGGACTCGCAGCCGTGTTCCTGCGCGGATTCAAGGAGGCCATGAGCATCGCCGTGGCGCTCGTGGCAGTGTTCCTCACGCTGAACCTTGTGGTCATCTCGGTGGCCCTGGCCAAGGTCACCCAAAGCCCGCTGCTCACGGCCGACTGGTGGGGCGCCCTGACCACCCAGCACGGCAGCCCGTTCATGGTTATCGCCGTGGCCCTGCTGGTTTTCCCGCGCCTTGCCCTGGGCCTGTCAGGCTTTGAAACAGGCGTCGCCGTCATGCCACAAATCAAGGGCCGCTACAGCGACACTGAGCAGAATCCGGAGGGCCGCATCAAGGGAGCCCACAAGCTGCTCACCACGGCGGCGCTAATCATGAGCACCTTCCTGATCACCTCCTCACTGGCCACCACCATCCTGATTCCGGCAGCCGAATTCCAGCCCGGCGGTGAAGCCAACGGGCGCGCCCTGGCCTTCCTGGCCCACGAACTCCTCGGCGAAGGCTTCGGCACCGTCTACGACATCAGCACCATCGCCATCCTGTGGTTCGCCGGGGCCAGCGCCATGGCCGGACTGCTGAATTTGGTGCCGCGCTACCTGCCGCGCTTTGGCATGGCCCCCGAATGGGCTTCCGCCGTCCGCCCCCTGGTGCTGGTGTTCACCGTCATCGCCGTGGTGATCACCATTCTTTTCAAGGCCGACGTCGATGCCCAGGGAGGTGCCTACGCCACGGGTGTTCTGGTGCTCATCACCTCGGCAGCCATTGCCGTGACCCTGTCCGCCAAGCGCAAGGGCGAGAAGGGGAAAGTGATCGGTTTTGGCGCCGTCTCGCTGGCGTTTGTCTACACCACGGTGGCGAATTCCATTGAGCGCCCCGACGGCCTGAAGATCGCAGCGTTCTTCATCCTGGGTATTGTTGTGGTGAGCCTGCTTTCGCGGATGCGCCGCGCCTTTGAATTGCGTGCCACCTACATTCGCATGGATGAGGCGGCCATGAACTTTGTGGCCGCAGTGGATGAGGGCACCATCCGGATCATTTCCCATGACCCCAAGACCCGCAACGCCGCGGCCTACCGCCGCAAACTCTCCCATGCCGCGCAGGTCAACGACATCGGGGATCCGCGGGAGGTGCTGTTCATGGAGGTCATTGTGGATGACTCTTCAGACTTTGAAACAGCACTCGAGGTTCATGGCATTACCCGGCACGGCTTCAAAATCCTGCAGGTCCACTCCTCCAACGTGCCCAACACCATTGCCGCGGTGCTGCTGCACATCCGTGACGCCACCGGGCTGATCCCGCACATTTACTTCCGCTGGACCGAGGGCAACCCCATCACCAATCTGCTGAAGTTCCTGTTTATTGGCGAGGGCGAAATTGCGCCCGTCACCCGCGAAGTGCTGCGTGAAGCCGAACCGGATCTGACGCAGCGACCCTGGGTGCACGTCGGGTAATCCCCACCCACTTGAACTAACCCGCAGAAAACGCCGAAAATTCACGATTTTGACGTGTTTTTCGGCGTTTTCTGCGGGTTAGTTGGAAATTTGAAGGGATGTGGATTTGGAAGCGGAGGTGCGTCACCAGCGGTTGTGAACGTCCTCCGCCCAGCCCAGGATGCCAGCCACCTTGATGCGGTTCCCGTCGCTGTCGGCGATGTCGCCGTCGTAATGGCCAAAGCACTGGTGGGTGTTGTTGCTCAGCACGCCAAGGTTGATCGCGGAAACCTTGTCGTAGAACGGGGTGAAGACCAGATCCGCACTGGCGCCGTGAATGTGCCACGGCGCCAGCCAATCGGTGGTGCTGTAGTCCCACACCAAACTCTCACTGATCTTGTGCAGGCGTCCGTCAACCAACAGCGCGTTCTCGGTTGCCCCGGTGCCGTCGGTCCACTTGGAGCCCAACTGAAGGCCAATGGTTCGCCCGTCCGTGGTCCCCGAGCCAGCTCCCCAATTCCAGTGCATCGAGTAGGGCCAGCGGCCGCGGCCGTGATCCAGCACAGCCCATGAGTCGCCGGCCGCAAGGTGGTGGCTGCGCCCGTCCACGGAGACGGTGCCGCTGGCAGGCCGGGCCACATCCTTGACGGTGTATTGGAATTGGCGATCGTTCCAGGGCACCACAACGCCCAGTGATTCGTGCCCTTCGGGCTTGGCCGCCATGATGTCCAAGCGGACTCGGGCCGTCGAGGCGCGCAGGCGTGTCCCGCCGGGAACCTCGGCAATGTCGATCGTCAGCTTCCCGGTCTTGGCCCGCGCGGAGCCATCCCCCAACGAGGTAGGCAAGGTGGCGCTGCCGCCGAGAATACCCGTCACGTTCGCGCCAACGGATTCCCCGGTGGCACGGTCCAGCACCCACAGTTCATGCACGGCGGCATAGTCCAGCGAGGACACCGTCAGGGCAATGATGTGCGTTGGCGAGGTGATGGCCCAGTATTCCCAGCGTTTGTTCCGCCCCCACCGTTGCAGCCCGCGGCCAATCCCGGAGGTGTCATGCAGCGGCGTGCGGGTCCAACCCACGGCGGCCGGATTGAGCTTGCCATTGGGTAGGGTCAGGGCGACCCGCGAGGTAATTTCGGTTTCGTTGAGCATGCCCGCTGTCATGACGTTCCTCGCCTTTGTGAGAGTGGTGCCTGTGAGAGTGGTTGATGTGCGTGGGGATTCAGGGTCAATTGCGCCGTCACAGCCTGAACGACCGCGTCGGGCAACTTGGCCACCCGCCTGTCGTAGCTGAGTAAGCCGTTGAGCTCATCCTCCACATCGGTCAGCTGGGTATAGACGACGGCGGCAAGCCCGTCCGCGATGGCTGGCACAATCTCCCGTTCATGAAGCCGGGTGAACGCTTTTCCAAGATCGGCAACGCTGCGGTAGCGCCGGTAACCAAATTCGCGGGCACTGAAATCGTGCCCGGCAATCCGCAGGCTGTACCCGCCATACTCCGAGAGCACCACCGCCCGGGGATCCTTTTTCCAGCGTGCGCGCAGCTTGAAAGGCGTGAAATAAATATGCAGGCTCTTAAGATCCCCACCGCCTTGGTCATGCCATCCGCTGGCGTGGTCAATGGTGCGGCTGGGATCCAGGCGGCGCAGTTCAGCCGTGGCTGCGAGCGCATCGAACTGCCCCCACCCCTCGTTAAAGGGAACCCACACGGCCAGCGAGGCCACATTGCGCAGCAGTTCAACTGTTTGTTGTAGTTCTGTCATGAAATCGGCCCGGCCCTGGACCGATGTCCGGCCAAAACGGGCGTAGTTGTTGTCCTTGAGCCGCAGGGGCAGCACCACAGGTGCCGTAATGATGGGCGCCTTGTAGTTGGTGCCGCCGTTAACCATGTCCTGCCACACCAGCATCCCCAGCCGGTCACAGTGGTGGTACCAGCGCAGCGGCTCAATCTTGATGTGCTTGCGCAGCATGGTGAAACCCAGCCGTTTGGCTGTGGCGATGTCATAAATCATGGCCTCATCGGAGGGTGGCGTCAGGAAACCGTCAGACCAGTAGCCCTGATCCAACAGCCCGGCATGAAAGTATGGTTCACCGTTGAGCAATAGCCGCAGGTGGCCGTTGGCGTCCGGGCCCACGCCAAAGGAGCGCAGACCAAAATAGCTGCTGACATGGTCATCACCCAAAGACACCTGAACGTCATAGAGAAAAGGATCCTCCGGAGACCACCGATGGGCCCGTTCCAAGTGAATTCGTGTGGGCACATTCGCCTCCACCGAGACTTTGGTGAGTTCACCGGCGTCGTCCGCAATCACCACGGTTGCGGTCCCGGCGGCGCCCGTCACGGTAACTTCGACGGCGGACCCGGCAAGGTCCGGGACCAGCGTCAGCTTTTCAACATGGGTTTCGGGGACCGATTCCAGCCACACCGTTTGCCAGATGCCTGACTGGGCTGTGTACCAGATCCCGCCCCGCTTGAGCTTTTGCTTGCCACGGGAATGATGGGAGGTGTCGCTGTCGTCCTGAACGTCGACGGACAGGGTGTGCGGGCCCGCCGAACCCTGGGCGCCGTGCTGCAGCGCTGCGGTGATGTCCAAGGTGAAAGGCAGGAACCCACCGTGGTGTCCCCCCACGTCCTCACCATTAATTCTCACGCTGCAGCGCTGGTCAACGGCCCCAAAGTGCAGCAGCACACGATCTTGCACGAATTCAGCGGGAAGGGTGAAGCTCCGCCAATACTTCAAATTCTCCCCCGGCTGCAGTTGGCGGCTCACACCGGACAGCGGGGTTTCCGGGGAAAAGGGCACCAGAATCTGGCCGTCCGCGCCTTCCCCGGCTCCGGCATTCACGCGGGCTACCTCCTCATGGGGAGAAGCTCCTGGCGTGGAGATGGCATACTGCCACAGCCCGTTGAGGTTGAGATAGCTCGAGCGCACCAGCTGTGGTCGCGGGTATTCCTGCAGGACCGCGTTCGGGTCCAGGGTTTCTCCCCACGGTGTAAAGCGATCCGGACGCGCCGAGCTCAGGCCCCCGCTCATGCCCCAGCCACCGCGGTTGCGCGGCGCAGACGCAGCACGGGAAAGACAGTGAACACGGCGATGACCGCTGCGGCGAGGAAGATCCACGGCGTGGGAACCGATTTCACCACGCCAAGGTCGACATACGTTTCGGCGGCGCCGGCGATGACTGCGGCACCCGCAAAGGGGCCCAGCACCATCGGCACCATGACGGCAAAGATCATGCGCAAGCCCTGGACGTTACCCACCCGCTCCGGCGGCGTGTAGTCGCGCACCAAACCGGAGATGGCCGCCGTCGTCAGCATAAATCCGGCCATCATGACGGTTCCGGCCACCATGACCGGGCCCATGCCGCGGGCAAAGAACATGCCCACGAGTCCGGCCACCAGGATCGCAGTTGCGGGCAGGACCGAGACAAGCTTGCCCACCTTGTCGATCAGGCGTCCGCCGAGGATGCTCAGGACCGCCGCTGAAACGAGGACGACGGCCAGAATGATGGCATAACCGTCGATCCGCAGATACCGCTGGATATAAATGATCAGGTAGGGAAGAAACACTTGGGTGCACGTGCCCACCACGAGCCAGGCGGCAAGTGCCCAGTAGAGACGAGGGTTGGTGCGCATCACCGAGGGGCGCAGGCCGTGGATGACCGAGCGCAAGTAGCTGTCGCCACTGACCACCAGGGTGGACGAATCGCGGAGCATGAACCACGCGAATACACCAATCAGCGCCGTCACGGCTCCGATGATGCCAAAGAATAGTTTCCAGTGCCCATCCTGCGTCAGCCCGTCCAGCAGACCAAAAATGACCAGCATGGACAGCAGCGGCAGGATGGACAAGACGCCTTCCACCTTGCCTCTGTTGGCGGGCGCGGTGGATTCAGTGACCCAGGCGTTGAAGGCGGCATCATTGGCGCCCGATCCAAAGAAAGACATGACCGCGTCTAGGAGCACGATGGCGATGATGGCCAGCACCACGGCGTTGGCGCCGGGCAGGAAGGCGGCCGCTGCGCTGGTCTGGACAAAGCCGAAAGCGGCTGTGCTCAGGCCCCAAAGAATGTAGCCCCCGGCGATGAACGCCCGACGGCGGCCTGCCCTATCCGATGCGGCCCCCACCAAAAACGTTGCCACAGTCGCGACCACTGCGCTGGATGAAACCAGCAAGGCCAAAACAGCAGGGTTGGTGCTGATGGTGTTGTAGACAAACACGTTGAGATACATGTTTTCCACGGTCCACGCGAGCTGCCCGGCGAAGCCCACAATAATCAAGGTCAGCCAGGTGCGGGTCCCAATCAGGGGTTCGCTGGGCGGCACCGGGCCAGGCCGCACTTGGCCGGGCCGCACGGTGACAGGCTGCGCGGCTGCAACTCTCTGTGTGGCCGTCTTGGGCGAGATCTTTGGCAAGGCTGTCCCCTTATGTGAATTGACTCACATAAACATTACCGCCGAGTAGCCAATTCTCAAGACGCATGGGCTAGTTTCCGCCGGATCCGGACGCCGCGGGAACCAGAATCCACAGGGCTTCCACCGGCTGGGCCGAGCGGTTCTCCCAGCTGTGGGGCTCCCGCCCGGGGAAGGACAGGGTGTCCCCCGCCGTCAAGTCATAGGATTCCTGGGTCATGCGCAGGGTCAGTTCGCCGCTGATGATATGCAGAACATCCACGTCACAGTCCACCGCGTACAGTTCGGTTTCGCCGCGCCCATAGGGCTCAATCGTGGCGGCAAGAATTTGCAGGCGCCGCTCGGAGCGCGAGGTTAGCAGGCGCTCAACAATGCCTTCGCCACCTAGGGAGATCCGCGGACCTTCACCTTTTCGGCTCAAGTGGGTTTCCGGTACCGCGAAAAGTTCGCCGATGGAGATCGAGAGGACCTGGCACAGGGTGACCAGTGAGGCAACGCTGGGTGAGGTGAGGTCACGCTCCACCCGGCTCAGGAATCCCTTGGTCAGCCCCGTGGCGTCAGCCACCTGCTCAATGGTCAGCCGCTGGTCTTGGCGTGCGGCACGGATGCGCGACCCAATGGCCACGGGGTTGGTGCTCGGTTCCAGGGGCAAAGCTTTCATGGCGGCTCCTCACGACACGTCCAGCCGTCAAGATTTTCAAGCGGCACATTGACTGTAACTACCATCACAGTTTAGCCTAATAGACAACAAATGTTGCTTTACGGGCAATAATGACTCGGGGCTTTCCCCTACTTCTTCCTACACTGGAGCATCTCGTGGACTTAAACGTCGCCATAGTTGTCATTTATTTGGTGGCCATGCTGGCCTTTGGCTGGTGGGGAAAATCGCGCACTAAGAATAACAGCGACTTCCTTGTTGCCGGACGCCGGCTGGGCCCCTTCCTCTACACCGGAACCATGGCCGCCGTCGTCCTCGGTGGCGCCTCCACGGTGGGTGGTGTGGGGCTTGGCTACAAGTTCGGCATCTCCGGCATGTGGCTTGTTGTTGCCATTGGTGTTGGCGTGCTCCTGCTGAGCCTGCTGTTTGCGCCGACGCTGCAGAAACTGAAGATCTACACCGTCTCGCAAATGCTGAGCCTGCGCTACGGCCAGGAAACTACCAAGGTTTCGGGCATCGTCATGCTGGCCTACACCATCATGATTTCGGCAACTTCCACCGGCGCCTACGCAACCATCTTTGTGGTGCTGTTCGGTTGGGACAGGTGGCTGGCCATCGCCGTCGGCGGCGCGATCGTCTTGGTCTACTCGACCATTGGCGGCATGTGGTCCATCACCTTGGCAGACCAGGTCCAGTTTGTCATCAAGACCGTGGGCGTCTTCATGCTCATGCTGCCGTTTGCCTGGAACGCTGCGGGCGGCATTGACGGCATCCGTGAGCGCGTGGATGCAAGCTTCTTCCAGTGGGACGGCATCGGCACCCAAACCATCATCACCTACTTTGTGGTTTACACGCTGGGTCTGCTGATCGGCCAGGATATTTGGCAGCGCGTCTTTACGGCCCGCACCCCGGAAGTCGCCCGATGGGGCGGCGCCACCGCCGGTATCTACTGCATCCTCTACGGTGTGGCCGGTGCACTGATCGGCATGGCAGCCTCCGTGGCCCTTTCCGCAGATGTGGAACTCAAGGACGACGTCTATGCCCTCGTGGCCACGGAACTGCTGCCCATCGGCGTTGGCGGCATCGTACTGGCCGCCGCCGTGGCAGCCATGATGTCCACGGCATCCGGCTCACTCATTGCCGCCGCCACAGTAGCCCGCAAGGACGTTGTGCCCTTCGTGGCCAGCTGGTTCGGCAAGGACATCGACAACTCCGATTCCGCCAACCCCGAACACGACATCAGGGCAAACCGCTGGTACATCTTGGTAATCGGCATGCTTGTTGTGCTGATCTCCATCGTGGTCAACGACGTGGTGTTCGCCCTGACCATCGCCTACGACATCTTGGTAGGCGGCCTTCTCGTGGCAATCATTGGCGGCCTCATCTGGAAGCGCGGCACGGGCCTGGGCGCAGCATGGTCCATGGCCGTTGGCTGCTTGGTCACCATCGCATCCTTGGTCATCTACGCCACCGGCATCATCCACAGCGCCGATGGCATCTACGCCAACGAACCCATCTACTTCGGTTTGGCATCCTCGCTCATCGTCTACGTTGTGGTTTCCCTGCTGACCCCGGCCACCCCGGCCCACATCCGCAAGGTCTGGGACGACCGCCTCGCTGCAGCAGCCACGGATTCCAACCCGGAAGACGTGCCTGCGCAGCTTCAGAAGTAGCCCCGCTTTTCCAACTGACCCGCAGAAATCGACGAAAATACGCGTTTTTTACGCCATTTTCGGCGATTTCTGCGGGTCAGTTGTTCTTTAATGTACGACGGCGGGAGGTGACGTAATTTATGACGTCACCTCCCGCCGTCGTACGTTTAAGGAGTAACGTAAGGGACAGCTTCAAGAGATGCGATGCCAAGCTCCGACTGGTCGCACGCCAACCCCATGTTCACAGGGTGGCTCGGATGAGGAAGCGGCCGGCGGTGACTGGATCCGCGGGCAAGAGCAATCACAAAGGCCCCGCCATGACTTTCATCTCCGTCGCCCATGCACAGCGCGCCAAGACGTCCAAGAATCCCAACGGCATTCCGGTGCTGCCCGCCGTGGACGTGAATTTGGGCACCGTCACCTTTTTCACCCCCACCGGGCACCGCGCGTACTTCTCCGCAGACCCGGCCCTGCTGGTGGATGCCCTCGCCGCTGCCGTGCGGCCCGCGCACTGGATTGCCGAGCTCGGAACGTTGGTTGTCACCGTGGCCCAGACGGGTTCCCGGGCCGGGCGTCGGCTGGGCTTCAAGCTCGAAAACTACTGAACCGTTAGGTGCCGGTTCCGAATTCGGACGGCACTGGCGCAAAAAGACGGCGCTCTACCGCCATCTTTAAGCGCGAACGCCGTCTCTTTTCACAGTTGACTGGCACCGGCCTACTCGATGGTGGCAATGACGGCACCTTGGGCCACTTCGTCACCCTCCTGGACTTGCCACCTCAAGGTGCCGGCTGCGGGGGCGTTGATCTCGGCGTCGAACTTCTCGATGGTCACCTCGGCGATCACCTGGTAGGCGGTCACCGTGCTGCCGTTGGGCGCACGCCAGTCGATGAGGACGCCGCAGTCCTGCGGGTCCCCGGTCATCATCGGAAACAGTACTTCCATGGCCAGCGCGCCTTCCGGGACGTGGCCGCAGTGTGCGCGGCCGTTGGAACTAGAGCCTATGCGAGTTCGCCGGTGCAGGGAATGCCAATATTGGCTGCGGAGCGGAGCGGCCACGTTGCGGTGCACCTAAACTTTTTCGCTAGGGGAACCGGCCGAAAAACCGCGGGAATCCGGGCTACAGTAGGGGCTGAGTCGAGGAGATCCCCAAGTGTCAACAAGCAATCCGAGCCCCGCACAAATCAAGCGATGGCGGCAATATCTGGCCGACGAGCGCGCTGAAGCCGCCGTCTACCGTGACCTGGCCAAGCGCCGCACCGGCGAAGAAAAGACTATCCTGACGGCCTTGGCAGCTGCCGAGGGCAGGCACGAGCAGCACTGGTTGAACTTGCTGGGCGACCATGCCCACCCGCCCCTGCGCCCGTCCGTGCGCAACCAGCTCTTAGGCCTTTTGGCACGGCGTTTTGGTTCAGTGTTTGTCTTGGCTCTGGCCCAACGGGCGGAGTCCAGATCCCCCTACGCCTCCGATGCTGACGCTACCGATGCCATGGCGGCCGATGAATCCATCCATGAAGAGGTCATTCGTGGCTTGGCAGCCAGGGGCCGGAACAGGCTTTCCGGTTCGTTCCGGGCAGCCGTTTTTGGTGCCAATGACGGCCTTGTCAGCAACCTTTCCCTGGTCATGGGCATGGCCGCAACCGGTGTAGGCAGCCAGGTGGTGTTGTTCAGTGGCATTGCCGGTTTGCTGGCCGGGGCCCTGTCCATGGGTGCCGGTGAATTTGTTTCAGTCCGCTCCCAACGCGAGTTGCTGGACGCCTCCCAACCCACCCAGATCACTCTCTCTGCGGCGGCTTCGCTGGACCTTGAAAACAATGAACTGGTGCTGGTCTACCTGGCCCGCGGCATGTCCCGCGACGTCGCCGAGCACAGGGCTGCCGAGCGCATGGGCCAGTTCAGTTGCGACTGTGATCCCAGCTTGTCGCTGCAGCCCGAGCAGTTTGAAGCGACAAACAGCCACGAAACCCTGGGCACGGCGTGGGGCGCCGCCGGCTCCAGTTTCTGCTTCTTCGCCTCCGGAGCCATCATTCCCATTCTGCCGTTCCTGTTTGGCATGACGGGCATGGGCGCCCTGGTGCTCGCCTGCGTCTTGGTGGGCATTGCACTGCTGGGCACGGGCGCAGTGGTTGGCCTGCTGTCCGGGGCATCGCCACTGTGGCGTGGCCTGCGACAGCTCGCCATCGGCATGGGCGCAGCGGCAGCAACCTACCTCCTGGGCCTGCTCTTTGGCACTGTGGTGGGCTAGCAACCTCAACAACTGGCCCGCAGAAAACGGCGAAAATCGCATCAAAAGCGCGTATTTTCGTCGTTTTCTGCGGGCTACTTCTAGTTGGTGGTGAGCAAGGCGCAGGCTTCCTCCACCGTATCCACCACATGGACCATGGTGTCCATGGCCCTCCCCCTCGCCAGCGCGGTCAGCAGTGGCAAGACGGGCAGCTCGGTTTCCCAGTAGCTTCGACCAACAAGGATCATCGGTGCCACTGCTGTTTCGGCCGCATAATAGTTTTCGCAGGCGTCCTGGAAAATCTCCTGAACCGTCCCGGCAGCACCGGGCAAGAACACAATGCCACCGCCTGAGCGGTCGAGCAAAACCGCTTCTCGGAGGGCGTTGGTGAAGTACTTGGCAATTTTGGTGGCGAACATATTGGGCGGTTCGTGGCCGTAAAACCAGGTGGGAATTCCCAACGTTTGGGCGCCGTCCGGATACGCCTGAACCACCGCGTGTGCCGCCCGGGCCCAGTCGCTGACCGAAGGCCGGAAGCCGGGGACGGCAGCCAAGGTGGACAGGGCACTTTCCAGGGTCCCGCCGTCGTACGGGGAAAGGTAGGCGCCCAGATTCGCGGCCTCCATGGCACCGGGTCCGCCGCCGGTTGCCACCAGAAAGCCGGCCTGGCTCAGTGCGCGCCCCAACTGCGCAGCCTGCGCGTACTGCGCACTTCCCCGCGCCGCCGCGTGGCCGCCCATGACGCCCACCACGGGACGGTCAAGATGCTCCAGAAACTCGTCGAGGGCGTCGGAAATGGCATGGTCGTGCATGGCCGTGGCAAGGGTGGCGTGGAGGGCGGGCGCGTGACCTGCTTGCATGCTCCACTGGTAAATCCGGGCGTCGGGCACACTTTCATACTGCGCCGTACCGATCCCCTCGAAGAGTTCGGCGCCGGTGTACAGGTGGCCACGGTACGGGTTGAAAGGGATGTGCGGCAGCGTGGGGAAGATCAAGGCGCCGCGGCTGCGCAGCAATTCCTCCACGCCCTGGGCAAAAGTGCAGCCCATAAAGATGGCCCCCGAGGCCCTCAGTTGCACCAGTTCGGCCGACCGTTCCCTCAAATCCACGGATTGAAAGTGCCACCCGTGCATGGATTTGGTGCCGTGGGCCACCAACGCATCAAAGCGTTCCAGCTCTTCAATCTCAACATTGCGGGCACGGGGTGCAAGAGGCGCGTTCACGCCCCAAGCTTAGTGGCTTGCGCCTAGTCTGGAAGTAACAGTTTCCATGTTCGACGCCGGCCCCTGGCTGCCCGCCGAACCCACCTTCAGGAGCACCCGTGCAGGAAATCACCCCCACCGACATTTTGGCAGCAGACCCGGATGTCCAGATCGTCGACGTACGCGAGGCCGCCGAGCTCGCCACGGGCATGATCGAGGACGCCGTCCACATTCCCTCGGGCGAGGTTCTGGCTCGTGTTGGAGAGCTGGATAAGTCACGGCGCATCATCGCCGTTTGCCACGGCGGCGGCCGCAGCGGCCGGGTGGCACAGGCGCTCACTGATCTTGGCTACAACGCAGACACTCTTACGGGCGGAATGAGCGGCTGGGAGGCCGAAGGGCTGCCCATGGTGCCGGTGCAGTAAATACCCCACGCTGTCGAAACGGTCATGCGCTGCTGATAAATCAGCAGCGCATGACCGTTTCTGTGTCCTAGCCGTGTTGGCCGTGGTTAGCCGTTGAACTCCGCCGGGTGCGGACCCGTGCGGCCGTCCCGTTCCAGAGCATCGAGGGCGCCCATCTCCGCAGCCGACAATTCAAAGCCCAGAATGTCCAGGTTTTCCGCGATGCGGGCCGGGGTCACCGACTTGGGGATGATGACGCGGCCCTGCTGCAGGTGCCAGCGCAAGATCACCTGCGCCGGGGTGTATCCGTGGGCCACAGCAATGGCCACTACGGCCGGATCACTCAGCACGGCGCCCTGCGCCAACGGGCTCCAGGCCTCGGTGGCAATGCCGTTGGCGGTGTTGAACGCAGCAATGTCCTGCTGCTGCAGGGCGGGGTGCAACTCAATCTGGTTGACCGCAGGCACTGTGCCGCCCAGGGCAATGATCTTCTCCAGGTGCTCGGGCAGGAAGTTGGAGACGCCAATGGCGCGCACCTTCCCGGCCGCCAGCAGTTGCTCCAGAGCCTTCCAAGACTCCAAGTACAGCTCAGTCGCCGGCGCCGGCCAGTGAATCAGGTAGAGGTCGAGGTAGTCCAGGCCCAGCTTGGCCAAGCTGACATCAAACGCAGCCAGCGTTGCTTCAAGTCCCAAGTCCGCGATCCAGGCTTTGGAGGTGACGAACAGTTCCTCGCGGGGCAGTCCGGATCCGGCCAGGGCGCGACCCACGCCTTCTTCATTGCCGTAGATGGCGGCCGTGTCGATGCTTCGGTACCCGGCAGCCAGAGCCGCCGCGACAGCCTGCTCGGTTTCGGCGTCGGGCACCTGAAAGACGCCATAGCCAATCTGGGGCATGTCCACGCCGTTGTTGAGGGAAAGGGTGGGGATGGAATTCATGGTGTTCTCCTTGTGATTGAAAGAATTAGACGTGGGAAAGTTCGACGGCGGCGGGCTGGCTTGCGGTGGCAAGCTTCCGCCCGTTCGCTGCGGCGTAGGCCATGACGATGACGGCCAGTGCTGTTAGTCCGGCCCCGGCCCAGATGGGTGAGGTGTAGCCAAGTCCGGCCGTGATGGTGACCCCGCCCAGCCAGGCGCCGAGGGCATTGCCCAGGTTGAAGGCGCCAATGTTGGCACCGGAGGCGAGAGTTGGCGCCGCTGCAGCGTATTTCATGACGCGCATCTGCAGGCCGGGCACCGTGGCGAAGCCAAATCCGCCCATGAGGAACAAGGACGCGATGGTCATGATCTGGCTGGTGGCCGTCAGGGCAAAGACGGCCAGAATGACCACCAGGATGGAGAGGACCACCAGCAGCGTCTTGTCGACATTCTTATCCGCGGCCTTGCCTCCGAGTGTGTTGCCGATGAACAAACCGACTCCGAAGAGGATGAGCAGCCACGGGACACTGCTTGCCGCGAAGCCCGTGACGTCGGTCAGCGTGAACGCTATATAGGTGAAGGCACCAAACATGCCGCCGTAGCCAAGCACCGTGACAGAAATCGACAGCCAGACCTGGCGGGACTTGAAGGCGCGCAGTTCACCGCGCAGACCCGCACCGCGTTCGTGCTTCAGGTTGGGCACCAGGACCAGGATGCCAATCAGTGCAATGACGCCAATGGCCGTGATGGCCCAAAATGTTGAGCGCCAGCCGGCGTGCTGTCCCAGCAGAGTGCCGAAGGGAACGCCCAGCACGTTGGCGGCCGTGAGGCCTGTGAACATGATGGCAATGGCTCCGGCCTTCTTGCGGGGGGCCACCATGTCTGCAGCCACCACCGCGCCAATGCCAAAGAACGCACCGTGACACAGGGCCGCGATGACGCGCCCGATCATCATGGTGGTGTAATCCGGTGCCATGGCCGAGATCAAGTTGCCCACAATAAACAGGACCATCAAGCCCGCCAGAACGGGCTTACGCGGAAGTCGCGTGACAGCAGCTGTGAGGAACAGCGCCCCAATAACAACACTCAGGGCATACCCGGAGATGAGCCAGCCGGCGGTGGCTTCACTGACGGAAAAGTCCGCCGCTACTTCGGGGAGCAACCCCATGATGACGAATTCGGTGAGTCCAATGCCGAACCCTCCGAGGGCTAGGGCTATCAAGCCGAGTGGCATGATTCTCCTTCTAGGGGCTTGGGTAAAATAAATAAGGAGCGTAAGCTAGTAGTTGCAAGCGCTTCATAAATTGTTGCACACGCAACTATAGCGCGCAAGCAACTAAATTGCTTTTGTGCTGCATTGCACATTTCCCGTGAAAGGAATCCGCCCATGGGCATCAGGGACGACGCCGTTGAAATTCGCGCCCAAGGGTGGCGGACACTGGCCGCGCTCCATGGCTTGATCGAGGCAAGCATGGAGAAAGCCCTGACCAACGCCGCGCAGCTTTCAGTAGTGGAATACACCGTCCTGGACGCCCTGAGCCGGCAGGACGGCTGGCACATGCGCATGCAGCAGCTGGGCCGGGCCACGGCGCTGAGCCCCAGCGCCACCACACGCCTGGTCAACCGGCTTGAGGATCGTGGGTTGCTGACCCGCATCCTGTGCGCCGACGACCGCCGTGGGATCTACACGGAACTGACGGCAGCGGGCTCGGAACTGTTGGACACGGCACGCCCCGTTCACGACGAAGCACTGGAGTGCGCACTGGCCGAGGCCGCCCTGTTGCCGGAACTGGCCCCGTTGGTTCAGGCACTCCCCCAACTTCACGCCGTCGTACCTGCCCAGTAAGCCCCACCCCATTGCTCCGCCACCCTTAGGGTGCTTGGATTAGTCCATGGAGCGCATTGTGGATGCGGACTATCTTGTGGTCGGGGCGGGTGCCACGGGCATGGCGTTCACCGACGCGCTGATTGACCACACCAAGGCTCGCGTGGCCCTCGTGGACCGGCGCCACGGGGTTGGCGGACACTGGCTCGACGCCTACCCCTTTGTGCGCCTGCACCAAGCTTCCGCCTTCTACGGCGTGGCCTCAACATTGCTCGGCGGCGGCCTCGTGCAGAGCCGCGGGCCGGAGGCCGGGCTGCACGAGCGGGCCGATGCCCCCGAAATTTGCGCCTACTACTCCCATCTTCTGGGCGGCCGCCTGCTGGAGTCCGGCCGGGTTGAGTTCCTGGCCAACTGCGACTACACCGCAGATCGCCGGGTCCGTTCACGCATCTCCGGAAAACAGTTCACTGTTCCGCCGCAGTGCCGGATTGTCGACGCGCGGTACCTCGCCCCGAGCATCCCGGCGGACACAGCGCCGCCGTTCGAGGTCGCTGACGGCGCCCGCGTGATTCCGGTCAACGGTTTGGCGCACCTGGCCGAGGGAGCCAGCCAGTATGTGATCGTCGGATCCGGTAAATCCGCCACAGACGCGTGCATCTGGCTCCTTGCCCGCGGCGTGGACGCAGCTCAGATCTGTTGGGTGCGGCCCCGCGATCCTTGGATGCTCAACCGGGCGGTGGTGCAGCCAGATCCAACGGTGGTCCTGGGCATGGCCGCGGACATCATGGAGGCGGCTGGGACCGCCACATCGCTGGAGAACTTGTTCCTCCGGCTTGAGGATGCTGGCATCATGGTGCGCATTGACCGCGCCTTTACACCCACCATGGCGAAGACACCTACGCTGGCCACGTGGGAGCTGGAGCAACTGCGCACCATTGAGCATGTGGTGCGGTTGGGGCATGTCCGCTTGGTTCAGCGGGGACGCATCACCCTCGAAGAAGGCGCAGTCACCCTAGCCAAGGATGCGATCGTGGTGCACTGCGCCGCGTCCGGCTTGCAGTACCCACCCAACGTACCTATCTGGGGCCGTACGGCGATCACGTTGCAGCCCATCCGGGCCGGATTCCCCTGCTTCGGGGCAGCCCTGGCGGGGTATGTGGAAGCCACGCGCAGCGACGATGCCGAGAAGAACCGGCTGTGTCCACCAACGCCGTATCCCAATTCGCTGGCGGACTGGGCAAGAATGAACCTGCTGGGCACCCGCGCCACCATGTCGTTTGGGTCCCAACCAGACATCAAGGAGTGGGCTAACGGCGTGGCACTCAACCCGGCACGGGTCCCGCCGGAGCAGGACAGGTCCGCGGCATTAAATGCTGTGCTCGCTCGCCTGCAAGTCCAGGTTCCTCGCGGCTTGGCGGCACTTGCCGAGCTCATCTGAGCATCGTCGCCGAGTCAGCGAAAAGAGCGGCGAAAGGAACCTCGGAGGACACAAAAAAGCGCGGCCGCCACACCATTAATGGTGCAGGGGCCACGCTTTTTATGCGTTACAGAATACTTACAGTGCTGCGAAAACTTCGCGCAGCAGTGTGGCGGTCTCGGAAGGCGTCTTGCCGACCTTCACGCCAGCAGCCTCGAGGGCTTCCTTCTTGGCCTGAGCGGTTCCTGCGGAGCCGGAGACGATGGCGCCGGCGTGGCCCATGGTCTTGCCCTCGGGAGCCGTGAAGCCTGCAACATAACCAACAACGGGCTTGGTGACGTGGGCCTTGATGTATTCGGCTGCGCGCTCTTCAGCGTCGCCACCAATTTCACCAATCATGACGATGGCCTTGGTCTCCGGGTCCGCCTCGAACGCAGCAAGTGCGTCGATGTGGGTGGTGCCGATGACGGGGTCGCCACCGATGCCGATGGCGGTGGAGAAGCCCAGGTCGCGCAGCTCGAACATCATCTGGTAGGTCAGGGTGCCGGACTTGGAAACCAAGCCGATCGGGCCCTTCTGGGTGATGTTGTTCGGGGTGATACCAACCAGCGCTTCACCGGGGGTGATGATGCCGGGGCAGTTCGGGCCGATGATGCGGGTGATCTGGTTTCCGGAAGCGTCAACCTTGGACTGGGCCAGGGCCCAGAACTCGGCAGCGTCCTGTACCGGCACGCCTTCGGTGATGACAACAACCAGCGGAACGCCGGCTTCGATGGCCTCAACAACAGCATCCTTGGTGAATGCCGGGGGAACGAACACGATCGAGACGTCGGCGCCGGTCGTGGCAACGGCCTCGGTGACGGTTCCGAAGACGGGCAGTTCAACGTCGCCGTGAACA
Organism: Arthrobacter glacialis; assembly: GCF_002909415.1. Taxonomy (NCBI): domain Bacteria; kingdom Bacillati; phylum Actinomycetota; class Actinomycetes; order Micrococcales; family Micrococcaceae; genus Arthrobacter; species Arthrobacter glacialis. Next base: position 193,465 of record NZ_PPXB01000003.1, read on the forward strand.
ACAGTGGTGCCGGCCTTGCGTGCATTCACGCCGCCAACAACCTGGGTGCCAGCCTTGAGCATCAGAGCGGTGTGCTTGGTGCCTTCGCCGCCGGTGATGCCCTGGACGATGACCTTGGAATCTTTATTCAAGAAGATAGACATAAGTTTTCTAAACCTCTACTTTGCTGCGTGGGCGAGTTCGGCAGCCTTGTCGGCGCCCTCGTCCATCGTGGCGGCCAGGGTGACCAACGGGTGGTTGGCTTCGTTGAGGATGCGACGGCCTTCTTCAACGTTGTTGCCGTCGAGACGGACAACGAGGGGCTTGTTCGCAGCAGAACCGAGCTCGGCCAGTGCGCCAACAATGCCCTTGGCAACAGCGTCACAGGCGGTGATGCCACCGAAGACGTTAACAAAGACGCTCTTGACCTGGGGGTCGTTGAGGATGACGTCCAAACCAGCGGCCATGACCTCTGCGGATGCTCCACCACCAATGTCCAGGAAGTTGGCGGGCTTGACGCCACCATGGTTCTCGCCTGCGTAAGCAACAACATCCAGCGTGGACATAACCAGGCCGGCACCGTTGCCGATGACGCCAACTTCGCCGTCGAGCTTGACGTAGTTCAAGTCCGCAGCCTTAGCCTTGGCTTCCAACGGGTCAGCCGCAGCAGCGTCTTCGAGCTTGGTGTGGTGGGGGTGGCGGAAGTCGGCGTTCTCATCAAGAGAAACCTTTCCGTCCAAGGCAACAATGTCGCCAGCGCCGGTGCGAACCAGCGGGTTGACCTCAACCAGTGTTGCGTCTTCCTTGACGAAGACGTCCCACAGCTTGATGATCGCGTCGGCAACCTTGGGAGCGAGCTCCGCGGAGAAGCCTGCAGCGGCGACGATCTCGTCAGCCTTGGCCTGATCGATGCCCACGGCGGGGTCAACGGCGACCTTTGCCAGGGCCTCGGGGCGCTCAACTGCGAGTTCTTCGATCTCCATGCCACCCTCTACCGAGCACATGGCCAGGTAGTTGCGGTTGGCGCGGTCCAGCAATACGGAGAAGTAGAACTCCTCGGCAATGTCTGCACCCTGGGCGATCATGACCGTGTTAACGGTGTGACCCTTGATGTCCATGCCAAGAATGGCGGAGGCGTGCTCGAACGCTTCGTCAGCGGTTTTTGCAACCTTGACGCCGCCGGCCTTGCCGCGGCCACCGACCTTTACCTGTGCCTTGACGACTGTGACGCCGCCAATCTTCTCGGCTGCTGCTTTTGCTTCTTCAGGGGTGTGCGCCACGATGCCGGCCAACACGGGAACGCCGTGAGCCTCAAACATGTCGCGCGCCTGGTATTCAAACAGGTCCACGGATTGGTGTCCTTCTACGTCGAAGTAGTGATTTCGAGGGGCGTTGACCCCTTCCACACATTACCGCGTCGATGTCAAAGCACATACTTGGCCAATTCGCCACAGTCATGGCGAGTTATTCACCTCACAAAGTGCCCCTTTTGGCGCCCGACGGCGTTACTTTCCTTACGTTTTACCCTGAGACCGGCGCTGGGCTGCTTTGGGCGGCCGTTGCAGGTGGTTTCCCGGGGCCAAAGATTTCGTATTTTTCGGCGGCGAGGAAAAAGCCCAGCCCGCTGGCCAGATTGGCGCACGCAACGCCGTCGTCCATGGGGGCACAGCGGTAGCCCTGGGATTCCATGGCCGCACCCGGCACCAGGGCGGGGATGCTGCCCATGAGTTGGTTGACGGTTCCGCGGGCACCAAACGCCGCCTCCACGGCCGTCACGCCCGCCCGGCAGCCGCCATAGACGGCCTCCTCGGGCAGGAGGGTGGCAACCCCGCCCAGGTAGCCAACGTTGCTTCCGGCGCAGCTGTCCTGCACATCGGCGGCATGGACCTGCGGGTAGCTGACCATTTGGCAGTTGACAGCAGGGATGATGGGCGCCGCTGCGTTGGCGCTGTCATTGAAGTTGTTCGGCTCCCACGGCTGGTTCAAGTGCCCCGCCCGTGAGGTGGTGAAAACGCAGGCGATGTTGCGAGATTCGGTGATGAACTGCGGCAGTTCGGTGGTGGCTGCATCGTCGCTGGGCTGCGCAACGGGCGTGGCCTTGAGCCTGTCAACGTACGTCAGCGGCGCAGTGGGGCCAGCCGTGGCTGTGGCTTCGCCGCCGCCGACTGGCACGGTAATACAGCCGGCCAAGCTCAGCGCCGCCACTGCAGCCAGCACGCTCCATAACGCAGTTGGGCGGGCGGCCATCCGGTTGGGCTTGTTCATGGAACAAGCTTGCCGCATTGATGGCCGTCCGCCCAACTGTGCACATGATGCTGTGCAATCAGATGCTGCCCAATCAGCCCGTGGCTAGCTGCGGGTGCGCCTGCGCAGGGCCCCCATCGCCAGGAGACCGAGCACCAGGGCGCCACTGCCCACGACCATCCAATGGGTCGTTGTTGTTCCCGTGGTGGCCAGATTGCCGCTTCCTTGGGCCTGGTTCTTCTTCACCGCAGGAGCCGGGGTGGTGGCTGCGGGACTGGTGGGTGCCGGCGTTGGGGTTGGCACGGCTGCCGGAACAATCGTCAGGGCCGCGCTCACCTCACTGGTGGAGCCGTACGCATCTTTGACCATCAGGTTGATTTGGAAGTCACCGGTCACGGTGGGAGTCCCGCTCAGCACGCCGGCACTGCTCAGTGCCAGTCCCGCAGGCAGGCTGCCTGCTGCTGCAGCGGCGCGTGCCATCCGCTGGCCCGCGCCGCTCAGGGCGAAGGTATACGGTGCGGTTCCTCCGGTGACAGCGAGCTGGGCTGTGTAGGCCTGCCCGGCCTGGGCCTGGGTCAGTGTGCCTGTCAGTGTCAGAGGCACCGACGGCACTTCCACCGTGTAGTCCCGGCTGGCCGTCACCGGCACGGGGTCATTCGATGTGCCCGTGTCCGTTGTGGTGACGGTGAAGTCGAAGACTCCCACCGCCGTCGGCGTTCCCGAAATGATTCCCGTGTCCTGGGCCATTGCCAGTCCTGTGGGCAGGCTGCCTGCTGTGACTGCAAAGGTGAACGGGCCGATTCCTCCGGTGGCCGTCAGCTGTGCCGAGTAGACGAGGCCGGCTGTTGGGACGGGCAACGAGGCCGGACCCACAACAACTGCGGCCGGCTTCACGGAAACGGTGTAGGCCTTGGTGCCGGGGAAGCCGCCAGCGTCCTTGGCCGTGACGGTAAAGCTGGAGCTGCCGTGCACTGTGGGGGTTCCCGAGAGGGCACCGTCCGCGGCCAAGGCCAAGCCGGCCGGCAAGGACCCGGAGGTGACCGCGAAGGCGTACGGTCCCGTACCTCCGGCCGCAGTGAGTTGCTGTGAGTAGCTGCTGCCGGTCTGGCCGCCGGCAAGAGTCCCCGGTGCTACCGCAACGAGGGGAGCAATTGTCAAGGATCCGGTGAGGTTGCTGACGGATCCGTAGGCATCAGTCACCTTCACGGCGACGTCGAAGGTGCCCGCCAGCGTGGGGGTTCCAGTCAGGAGCCCGTTGGCGGCCAGGGACAATCCTGCGGGCAGCGTTTCCTGAGGCTGCAGGGCGAAAGTGTAGGGGCCTGTTCCACCGCTTGCCGCCAGTGCGCCCGTGTAGGCGCTGCCAACGTGGGCCTGCGGCAGCTGCCCCATCAGCTGGAGCGGAACCGACGGCACCACCACGGTGTAACTGCGGTTCACCGACACTGGGTTGGCGCCGCCTGCTGTGGCAACGTCCGTTGAGGTGACAGTGAAGCCGTAGCTGCCCACCGCCGTCGGGGTTCCCGAGATGAGACCCGTGCCCGTGTCCAGCGACAGTCCCGTGGGCAAGGTGCCGGAGGTGATTGCGTAGCTGAATGTCCCGTAGCCGCCAGTGGTGGCCAGCTGCGCCGAGTAGGCGTCACCGGCGGCGGGGGCGGGAAGGGATGCCGGCCCCAGGACCAGCGCAGCCGGCGTGCTGAACAGGCTGTACATCCGCGAACCGGTGAATCCCAGCTTGTCAGTGGCTGTGATGGTGAAGTTTCTGGTGCCAGGTGCGGTTGGCGTTCCGGCAAGCTTGCCAGCCGCCGTCAGCGTCAACCCTGCCGGCAGCGAGCCGGCGGACACCGCAAAACTGTAGGGCGCGGTCCCGCCTGTGGCGCCAGCATCAACGGAGTAGATCACACCAACATTGGCGCCCGGCAATGTTGCTGACGTGACGGCGATGACCGGTGCCGCAATGGTGATGGTGTAGTTCGTGGTATTGCTCAGGGTGCGTGCGTCCGCCACCTTGACGGCCACTCGGAAGGTTCCGGCCTCTGTTGGAGTGCCGCTGAGCAGGCCCGCCGAGGACAGGCTTATGCCCGCTGGCAGTTCGCCGGAACCAACTGAGAAAGTGTACGGCGCCACACCGGTGGCCCCGCTGAGCTGCTGTGAGTAGGCAATCCCACCCGTACCTGCCGGCACCGTGCCAGGTGTGATGGAGGGAAACGTTGGGGCAGCCACGGTGAGCTGGTAGTCCTTGAGACCGCTGTAGGGTCCTCCCCCCGTGGTGCTGTCCGTGACGCTGACGGTGAAGCTGTAAGTTCCAGGACCAACGGTGGTTGTCCCGGACAAGGTTCCATCGGACGCCAACGTGATCCCGCTGGGCAGCGCACCACTGGTCCTTGAATAGGTGTATGGGCCCACGCCTCCACTGACGGTCAAATCAACGGAATAGGGGCTGTACGCAGTAGCTCCGGGAATGGTGGCAGGAGCAAAGGAAAAGGTTGGCCGGCCCATGAAGAACGGGAATTGCCGGATACTTTCCCGGCCACGCGAGTCTGTGACCTTAAGCCCGGGAAGGAAGGAGCCACCCGCAGTGGGTGTACCTGAAATCAGGCCCGCACTGTTCATGGTGATACCGGCAGGCCACGCGCCCGAGTCCAGCTCGAAGGTAAAGGGCCCCACACCGTTCACACCAGTCAATTGCTGCGAGTACGCCATCCCCACCACAACGCTAGGCAGCGTGGTGGGGATGATAACGGGAAGTTGCGGTGCGGCCACTGTGCCGCTGTACGTCCGGGCGGCCAGGTACGGGCCGGCACCGGTGCTGCTGTCCCGAGCCTGCACCGTGAAGGAGTATGGGCCGGCGGTGGTGGGTGTTCCGGTGAGTGCACCGGCGGATGACAGCGTCACTCCGGCGGGCAGGGCACCGGCAGTGACGGTGTACGCATAGGGGGCTGTCCCGCCATTTGCGGTGACTGTTGCGGATACAGGGTCAAGCGCCCGCATCGCCGGCATGACTGTTGGCGCAATGCCTATGGTCGGCGCAGCCACCGACAGGGAGTAGGCCCGGGTGCCCGTGAAACCGCCGGTGTCGGTGGCCTGGACATCGAAGGTGAAGGTGCCACCAGCGGTGGGCGTGCCGCTGAGGACTCCAGCGGAGCTCAAGCTCAAGCCGGCGGGCAGGGCACCTGCTGTAATTGCGTAGCTGTACGGGCCAATGCCGCCGGCTGCAACCATGCTCTGGTTATAGGCGCCAGCGACTGTTCCGGCCGGCAAGCTGGTGGGCCCCACGGAAATGGTCGGGGCCGCAACGGCAAGCCCCAGGTTCCTGGCCGCAGTCTTGCCCTGTGCATCGGCGACTGTCACGGCTGCAGTAAATGTCCCAGCTTTCGTGGGCGTTCCCGAGACGACACCGGCTGCGGACATGCTGAGCCCCGCGGGAAGTCCCGTGGCGCTGAAGCTCAAGGGGGCGGTGCCGCCACTCGCGGCTACGGTGCTGCTGTAGGCAGCACCGTAGCCGCCCTGCGGAAGTGAAGAGGTGGTGATTGCCGGAAGGGCCGCCTCGAGGGCCACCGTGCCCAGGCTCGTGGTCACGCTGACGTTGGCGGTGACACCGGCGCCCGGATTGTCGCTGGCCAGCACCAGGTACCAGGTCTGGTCCGGGAAATCCGGAAGTTCGGAGTTGTTGTAGCCGGTGTTGGTGACTATTGCCTGTCCGGCGGGCTGGTTCCAGGCATAAAAGTAGCAATTGCCAATGTACGGTTCTGCTTGGAAGACGCCTTGGAACAGCGTGGCGGTAACGGGACCGGATGTTGTGACGTTCAGCCCCATCGCCATGTTGCCCACACCCTTGGTGGAGTACTTGACCACCGCATAGTGCGCCGTGGTGCCGGATTGGCTGCAGCTGCCGGCACCAATGCGGTTCATGGTGGGTGAGGACGAGTTGATGCTCACCACTGTGGAAGCGGTTGCGGCCTGCGCAGGCAAGGCGACCACCCCCACCGATGTGAGACTTAGCAAAAGGGCCAATAAAATGCCCATGACAGAGGTGGAGCGGACACGCGAGACCATGACGTTCCTAGGGTTTATTCGGTTGTTTTCACCCCAGCTAAGCAGCTACGCAAACCACAAACCATAGACCTATGTCCCCTAGTCGATTTTCACCACGGGCGCGTACCGCAGCAAAAGGCGCTTCTCACCAATGCTGAAACGCACCTTGGCCACCGTTTTATCCCCCACCCCGGTGACTTCCAGGACTGTGCCATCACCAAAGGAGGTGTGGTTGACCTTGTCCCCCACACTGACCGAGATCACTTCCTTTTGCGGCTGCACCCGCCCGGCTGCCGTGCGGGCTGAAATGCTCGGCGGCAGGATGCCAGAATCCCGGCCGCCCACGGCAGAGCCCGCACCCCAGGATGATCCCGAGTAGCGGCTGGTGCCAAAATCTCCTGCCGGCGGGGCCACCCGTGCGGTGCCTTCGCGCTTCCACTCGATCAGTTCGGCCGGGACTTCATCAATGAACTGGCTGGGCGGGTTGTACTGGCTCTGGCCCCACAGGCTGCGCACCTCTGAGCGGGTCAAATACAGGCGCTTGCGTGCGCGGGTCAGCCCCACATATGCCAAACGCCGCTCTTCTGCGAGCTCCTTGGGATCCGTTGCCGAGCGCGAATGCGGGAACAATCCGTGTTCCATGCCGGTCAGGAAAACTACCGGGAATTCCAGGCCCTTGGCCGTGTGCAGCGTCATGAGCGTGACAACACCCAGCCGTTTCGCCTCGGCCACGGCTGCAGCAGCCTCGGCCTCGGACCCGCCGGGGGCATCGGGGATCTGGTCGGCGTCAGCCACCAGCGAGACCTGCTCCAGGAACTCCCCCAGCGTGCCTTCAGGGTTTTCCTGCCCAAATTCCCGTACGACGGCGAGAAGTTCAGCCAGGTTTTCCACGCGGGACTCATCCTGGGGGTCAGTGCTGTTACGCAACGCTGCCAGGTAGCCGCTCTGCTCCAGGACAGCTTCCAGCGCCGTGGCGGGGCTGGCGGTGGCCGCCACCTCGCCAAGGTCCGCCATCATCTTGGCGAAAGCATTGACAGCGTTCAGGGAGCGCGAGGCAATGCCGGGCGCTTCCTCGGCACGGGCCAGGGCAGCCGAGAAGGAAATTCTTTCCCGTTCGGCCAAGGCCGCCACGGCACCCTCCGCGCGGTCGCCGATCCCCCGCTTGGGTTCGTTGAGAATCCTGCGCAAGTTCACGTCGTCGTCCGGGTTGACCAGGGCACGCAGGTAGGCCAGTGCGTCCTTGATTTCCTTGCGCTCGTAAAAGCGCGTGCCGCCCACCACCCGGTACGGCAGGCCCACGCGGACCAGGATGTCCTCAATGGCGCGGGACTGGGCGTTGGTGCGGTAGAAAATGGCCACGTCACCGGGACGAATGTCAGTCTCGTCCTGGAGCCTGTCAATCTCCTTGGCGATGAAGCGGGCCTCGTCGTGCTCGGACTCGGCAACATAGCCCACGATCTTCTCGCCGTCACCCTCTGCCGTCCACAGGCGCTTCTCGCGACGGTTGGGGTTGCGGGAGATCACGGCGTTGGCGGCGCTGAGAATGTTCTGCGTGGAGCGGTAGTTCTGCTCCAACTTGATGGTGTCCGCGGACGGGTAGTCCTGCTCAAACTCCACAATGTTGCGGATATCGGCCCCGCGGAAAGCGTAGATGGACTGGTCGGAGTCGCCCACCACCGTCAGCTCCGCCGGGGTAACGGGGATCGAGCCTGACGCGACTTTGTCAACGTGGTCGGTGCCCACAATTTCCTTCACCAGCGCGTATTGCGCATGGTTGGTGTCCTGGTACTCGTCCACCAGCACGTGGCGGAAGCGGCGCCGGTAGTACTCGGCAACGCCGGGGAAGGCCCGGAACATGTACACGGTCTGCGCAATGAGATCGTCAAAGTCCATGGCGTTGGCCTGGCGCAGGCGCTGCGCGTAACCCTTGTAAACTTCCGCCACAGCGGCCTCGAAGGGCTCGTTGAAGTTGGTGTTCATGGAGTTCTCATCCTCATCGATGAGCTCATTCTTCAAGGCCGAAATCTTGTGCATCATGGCCTTGGGCGCAAACTTCTTCGGATCCAGGTCCAAGCCCTTGGAAACCAGTGTGATCAGGCGCAGCGAATCCGACGAGTCATAGATGGAGAAGTTGGAATTGAGCCCAATGACCTTTGCCTCGCGGCGTAAAATCCGCACACAGGAGGAGTGGAAGGTGGAAATCCACATGGACTTCGCGACGTCGCCAATGAGCGCCTCGATGCGCTCACGCATTTCCGCGGCAGCCTTGTTAGTGAAGGTGATGGCCAGAATCTGGCCAGGATGCGCCTGCCCCGTAGCCAGCAAATACGCGATCCTGTGGCTGAGCACCCGGGTCTTCCCCGAGCCGGCCCCCGCCACAATCAGCAGCGGCGCACCGGTGTGAACCACTGCCGCTTCCTGCTGCGGGTTCATGCCCTCAAGCAGCTCGGCCGGATCCGGCCACTGGCGCGCGGCAGCAACAGGCCCGGCACCATACTGCTCATCCTGCGCGAACGGCTGGGGCGGCGTTGGCACCCCAGCGTCGCCAAATTCGGGCGCGTCAGCACCGGGATCGTCCTGCTCAAAAGGCTGCCACACTGGCAGTCCGGCGCCGGGACTGGGCGTAGATTTGGGCTTTTGCGGGTAAGGGTCAAACAACATATCCATGGTGGCATCCAGTCTAGTTGCCCCCGCTGACATTCCCCACGCCCTCCCATCTGCTCGCAAGCTCGCAGCGGGACCCTCGGACGCGTGGCCCCACCCACGCCGTCCCATCTGCTCGCAGATCCCAGACGCTCCCACTGCTCGCAGATCCCAACAATCAGGCTGGCAGGGTGCCCTGTTCCAGCGCCGCCTTGATTTGCGCCACGGCGGCAGCCGGCCCCGCCATGAACCAGTCAAGGCCATTGACCCGGACGACGCCGGTGTCCCCGCCTGCCGCCGCAACGATCCCCTTGCCGGGGAGCCAGTCCCAGGACGGGCAGCTGTGTTGGAACCACACGCCCAACTCCCCTTGAGCCACCCGGGCCAGGTCGCAGGACCCCGAACCGAGCATGCGCAAGGTGCCCGGGAGGACAGCCGCCTGCTGCCAAGGCAGAGCAGCCCTGGGTTCGGCCAGCCAGGTCGGGTGCAGGTAGGAGCCGGCGGAGAGCTCGGCCAGTTCGTGGCGTGCATCAACATGTATGGGTTGGCCATTGAGCGTTGCCGGATAGGCCGAACCTCCCAACCACAACTTATCCTCCTGGTGTTGGTACACACCGCCCAGCAGCACCTCGGCGTCACTGAGCGTGTCCGGCGTCGCACTTGTTCCAGCAGGCAATTGGGCCAGGGCAAGGGCTGCACACCAGTAGGTGGATCCGCTGGCGAAGTTGAAGGTTCCATCCACCGGGTCAATGACCCAGACGCGGCCCGAGTTGCCTGTGAAACTGGCGCCTTCCTCGCCCACAATGGAATCGTCCGGGCGGGCACGGCGCAATTGCGTGAGAATGTAGTCCTCCGCGGCCAGATCGGCGGCAGTGACAAAGTCCGAGGCGTTGCTCTTGATCCGGCCGCCGTCGCGGAGACCGCCCAGGCTTTCGGCGCGGATGGCGTGGGCCAAGGCTCCAGCGTGGCGGAGCAGCTTCGTCGCCAATTCGATGTCGTTGAGCGCGGGGTCAAGTTCTGTTGCCATGGCACCAGCCTAATCTGGGCGATAATGGTTTCATGGCTAAAACTCCCGCTCAACGTGCCGCAAAACACGGTGGGGCCGCTACTCCGCCCAGCGCGCCCGTGATCAATTCCAGCACCTTGCGTTCACCGCGAAAGGCGCAGAACAACGCGAATCTGCTGCTCATTGCCGGTTCCGTGGCGAGTTTGTTCCTGTTCTGGTACTTCCATTTGTGGACGCTGAATCAGATGACTGACCTCTCCGGCGGCCTGGCCATGCCGGATTCCATGATTTTCGGCTTTGACGTCGCCCACATTGAGGCGCTGCGGGCGGCCATGGATTCCGACGCCATGGGCCAGCTGCAATTTGTTCACAAGACCGCCGGGACTCTGTTCCCGCTGGTGTTTGCCCTCAGCGCCCTGACCTTGATCGCCATCAATGTGGCCCAGAAGGCTGTACGCCGCGTGTTGTGGGTGTTCCCCATATTGTTTGCCGTGGTTCAGCTGTGGGCCAATATTGCCATCGACAACATGCTCGGTGCCGAAAAAATTGATCCCTCAGCCGTCTCCTTGGCCTCGGCATTGGTCACCGCCAGCTGGTTCCTGCTGGTGCTTTCGATGGCCGGACTGGGTGTGGCTTTGTTCCTTGGACGAAAGAAAAAGGCTGTCCCCGCCGAGGGGTAGCGGGCCCCGCTCCTGACACTCGTTTTTTGCTTGGTTGCTAGTTCCGCTAGGCTTGGTGACGCGCCTCTGTAGTCCAATGGATAAGACAGCCCTCTCCTAAAGGGCAAATCCGGGTTCGATCCCCGGCGGGGGCACTCTTTTCTTCCCGCAAGGCCCATGCTGGCGCCGTTTTTGGGCCACCAGTTTCCTTGCGGCTGTGAACCGTGAGGATCCTGTGATGAGCACTGGCACAGCTGCCCGCGGCGTGGCAGTCTCCATCACGGCGTCGGTCCTCTTTGCGGTGATCTTCCTGCTCGCGGGCCTGCTGCCAGGCTGGGGCGCCGAAGAAATCTTTGGCTGGCGCGTTGTGCTCACACTTGCCACACTGGCCTGCATCTTCCCTTTCCTTGGCGCGGCACGTGCCGAGATGGGCACCCTCGTGACGCGTGTTCGACGTCGTCCGTCCCTCCTGGTGCCGGGCGTCCTGGCCGCAGCGATGGTGGGTGTGCAGCTGTGGCTTTTCATGTGGGCGCCGCTGAACAATATGGCGTTGTCGGTGTCCTTTGGCTACTTCCTGCTGCCGCTGACCATGGTGCTCGCTGGCCGGGTGTTCTTTGCCGACAAGCTCAGCGTGCTGCGCAAACTTGCCGTTGGCGCCGCAGCACTGGGCGTGGCCCATGAGGCTGTTGCGGCCGGCGGGCTGGCCTGGCCCACCCTGCTGGTCTGCTTGGGCTACCCCGTGTACTTTGTGCTGCGCCGCAAGATCGGCTTCGACAATCTGCCGGCCTTCGCCGCCGAGCTGTTGTTGCTGCTGCCGCTGGGCAGCTACTTCATCCTGACGGGTCCGCACGGCATATCTTCCGGCGGCCTGGGAAACCTTGACGGCGTTTGGATGGCTTGGGCCATCGGCGTGCTGGGCGGGATCGCCATGGCCCTGTACCTCTTGGCCAGCAAATGGCTGCCGCTGTCCTTGTTTGGCCTGCTCAGCTATGTGGAACCGGTACTGCTCGTTGCGGTCTCCTGGATCTTGGGGGAAACACTGGGCTGGGCTTCCCTGCTGACATATGGGCCCATCCTGCTGGCATTGTTGTTCCTGGCTGTGGACGGACGCCGCGGAGTCCTTCGCTAAGCTGCCCTCACGCTTTGCGTTACACCCTGGACTCACGCCGTCGCCTGCGAGAATGGGGCATGACAGTCACCAAAACCATCATCTTGTTTGTCCTGGCAGCAGTGGCAGAGATCGGCGGCGCCTGGTTGGTGTGGCAGGGCGTCCGCGAGGACAAGGCGTGGTGGTGGGCGGCGCTGGGCGTGGTGGCTCTTGGCGCCTACGGTTTCATTGCAGCACTGCAGCCCGACGCCAATTTTGGCCGGGTTCTTGCGGCCTACGGCGGGGTGTTCATTGTCGGATCCCTCATCTGGGGGATGATCTTCGACAAATTCAGCCCCGACCGCTGGGACATCACCGGGGCCCTGATCGCCATGGTGGGCGTCAGCGTCATCATGTTCGCTCCGCGCCCCGCCTGAAGGGCGCCTCCCACGACCTGCGCGCCTGCCTGCCTGCCGAACGGGCAGTAGTTGTTGATGTTTGGCGCGAACATCAACAACTACTGCCCGTTCGGCAGGCGAGATGGGAGAGAATCGCCGGCTCCGGGGTTGGATAGGATCGAAGGCGTGAAGAATGTTCTGAAAGTTTCAGCAGTTTGCGTTTACGACCCCGCCGGAAGGCTCCTGACAGTCCGCAAGGCTGGCACCAGCAAGTTCATGCATCCCGGCGGCAAGCCTGAGCTCGGCGAAAGTGCAGCCCAGGCGGCTGTCCGCGAATTGTCGGAAGAAGTGGGCATCCATGTCGATGCGGCCGCACTGGAACTCATGGGCGTTTGGCACGGCACAGCCGCCAACGAATCCAACACCGATATTGAGGCAACAGTGTTCACGGCGCCAGGCAGCTGGGAGGCGCAAGCAGTGCTTCCCACCGCCGAAATAGCTGAGCTGCGCTGGATGGACGTAGCCGCAGGCGCGGACTTTGACGACCTCGCACCGCTGCTAACTGAGTTCGTCCTTCCCCGGCTGAACAGCAACTAAAACTAAAACTGACCCGCAGAAAACGCCGAAAAATAGAGGAAATCCCCGATTTTTCGGCGTCTTCTGCGGGTCAGTTGCTGGGCGGCGTTGCCGCGCCAGTGGCACCTGAAAATTCTGCCGTGGCTTATGCGCAGCCGCGGAAACCAGTGCGGCGCAGCTGTGACACTGGCGCCATGCCCGGTATCAGTGGCGCCCATGGCCAAAGCGGCACCAACTCTTAGGCTGTCGCATAAGCTGCCAGCACCGCGCATAAGCGCCGGTGGTTCACTGAGTTCGTCCTCCCCGCCTGAGCAACAACCAAAAAACTGACCCGCAGTAGTGGTCGAAAACGCCGCGAAATCGCGATTTTTCAGCCACTATTGCGGGTCAGTTGAATGCCTGGACACCAGAGTCCTGTTACTTCTCCTCGGCCTCGATCACGGCGGCCACGGCCTGGGCAAACTGGGTTCGGTGCAGTTCGGCGTAGCGCCCATCGCGAACGATGAGCTCGTCGTGGGTTCCCTGCTCCACGATGCGCCCGGCTTCCAGCACCAAAATGGCGTCCGCTGAACGGATCGTGGAGAGCCGGTGCGCAATGACCAAGGCTGTCCGCCCCTCCAACGCCTCGGCCAAAGCGGCCTGAACTGCCACCTCATTCGTGGAGTCAAGGGCGGCTGTGGCCTCGTCCAAAATCACCACGGCGGGTTGCACCAGCAGCAATCGGGCGATCGTCAGGCGCTGGCGCTCACCACCGGAAAGCCGGTAACCTCGCTCGCCCACCACTGTGTCCAAACCGTCCGGCAGCGCCTCCGCGAAAGCCGAGAGGCGCGCCCTTTTCAGCACGTCCCAAATCTCCCCATCCGTGGCCGTGGGCTTGGCCAGGCGCAGGTTGGAACGGATCGATTCGTGGAACAGGTGCCCGTCCTGGGTGACCATGCCCACCCCTGCGCGGAGACCGTCAAAGGTCAGGTCCCGCACGTCCACGCCGCCAATGCGCACACTGCCGGAATCGACGTCGTACAGGCGCGAAAGAAGCTGCGCAATGGTCGACTTGCCCGCACCGGAGGAACCGACCAAGGCAATGGTCTGCCCCGGCTCGGCACGGAACGAAATCCCGTGCAGCACGTCGTCGCCGCCGCGGGTGTCCAGCACCGCCACGTCCTCCAGTGAAGCCAGCGAGACCTTGTCGGCCGAGGGGTAGGCGAACGTCACGTCGGAGAATTCAATGCCCAGTCGCCCGGCGGGGACCGAGATAGCGGTTGGCTTCTCGGAGATTAGCGGCTTCAGATCAAGAATTTCAAACACCCTGTCAAAGCTGACCAGCGCGCTCATGATGTCTACCCGGGCGTTGGCCAGGGCCGTGAGCGGCGCGTAAAGGCGGGTCAGCAGCAGGGCCAGTACGACGACGTCGCCCGCGTTGAGTGCCCCCTCGATGGCCAAGGTGCCGCCCAGGCCATACACGAGCGCCAGGGCCAGGGAGGAAACCAGCATGAGAGCCGTGAAGAACACAAACTGCATGACGGCCGTGCGCACGCCAATGTCGCGAACCCTGTTGGCCCGCGCAGCAAATTCGCGCGATTCCTCGGCCGGGCGTCCAAACAGCTTCACCAGTGTGGCTCCCGGTGCGGAGAAACGCTCCGTCATCTGGGTGCTCATGTCGGCGTTCAGATCCGCGGCCTCACGGCGCAGACCGGCCAGTCGGCGGCCAAAACGGCGGGCCGGCATCAAAAAGATGGGCAGCAGAACCAGTGCCAGCAAGGTCACCAGCCAGGAGGTGTTCAGCATGACAATGAGCGTCAAAACCAGCTGCACCGAGTTGGACACAATGCCGGAGAGGGTGCCGGAGAAGGCCTGCTGGGCGCCAATCACATCGTTGTTGAGCCGGCTCACCAAGGCACCGGTGCGGGTCCGGGTGAAGAAAGCTATGGGCATGCGTTGCACGTGGTCAAACACCGCCGTGCGCAGATCCAAGATCACGCTCTCCCCAAGGTTGGCCGAGATCCACCGGATCACCAGGGACAGCCCGGCATCCAAAACCGCCACGATGGCAATCAGGACGGCCAGCCGCACCACCACATCGACGGCAGTCTTGGCCACAATCGCATCGACCACCTGGCCGGCAAGCACCGGAGTGGCCACCGCCAGAGCAGCTGAAAACACCGAAAGAACCACAAAAACCAGCAGTTTCCGGCTATACGGCTTGGCAAAACGGATAGTCCGGCGCAAGGTGTCCTCAGAGATTCCACCATTGCTCTTGTCCGAGCGCATGGAACTCCAAAGTGAGCTCCAGGCCGCGCCTTCCATACTCATGCGTGTAGTCCTTAATCATTAAGAGGGCAAGCTACCAGCCTAATCCTCCTAGTGGTGCCAAGGGAATTCCCGGCTCCATGCTTCCGCGCAACATTCAGCGCACGAGGCAGCATGCAGGGAACCTGCAATGTCGCCTGATACCCTAAATATCCTCTGTGAGTCAATTCACGTTGTTAACAATTGCGTCATATGATGAAATATTGCCTCTTGTTTTGAGGTTTAGCAATGATAGCGTCCATTCATGGGCCGTCCGTGACCCACCATCTTCGCGGGCACACGAACCTGCACAGCAAAGGAACACTGAAATGAATCGTCGGAGCTTTGGACTCGTTGGCTTACTCGCTGCAGCATCGATTGCCCTTGCTGCCTGCGGCGGCACCGGAACCACTGGCTCAGGCACCGACTCCGGCACGGACACGTCCCTGAGCCAGGTCAAGGACGCCGGGGAGATTGTGTTCGCCACGGAAGGCACCTACAAGCCCTTCAGCTTCCATGAGGGTGGCGCCGGGGACTTGACCGGGTACGACGTCGAGGTTGCCACGGCTGTTGCTGCCAAGCTGGGGGTCAAGGCCAAGTTTGAGGAAACCCAGTTTGACTCCATCTTTGCCGGGCTGGAGGCCAAGCGCTTTGACGCCATCGCCAACCAGGTCACTGTGAACCCCACCCGCCAGGAAAAGTACGAACTGTCCACCCCCTACACAGTGTCCAGGGGCGTGGTGGTAACCAAGGAAGACAACGCCGACATCTCCAGCATCGCTGATCTCAAGGGCAAGACCACGGCACAGTCACTGACCAGCAACTGGTACACCTTGGCCACCGAAAGCGGGGCCAACGTGGAGGCCGTAGAAGGCTGGGCCCAGTCAGTGACGTTGCTCAAGGATGACCGTGTCGACGCCATTGTCAATGACAAGCTCACTGTCGTGGACTACCTGAAAACCAATCCCGGCTCGGGATTGAAGATCTCCGCCACCACCGAGGAATCCTCCGATTCGTCCTTCGCCTTCCGCAAGGGCGCCAAGGCCCTCAACGACGCCGTCAACACGGCGTTGGCGGATTTGGCCGCCGACGGCACGTTGACCACCCTGAGTGAAAAGTACTTTGACGAAGACTTCAGCAAGTAAGTCCGGTCGCCTTGAATACAGTTCCCCGATGCGCGGGTTAGAGTTCAGCCATGGACTTTGACTTGTTCTGGAGTTCCCTTGGTCCGCTCCTGCTGGGGGCCGTCAAGGGCACCATTCCGCTGGCGCTGGCCTCCTTTGCACTGGGGCTGCTGATCGCCCTGCTGGTGGCTGTGATGCGCATCAGCACCAGCAAACTGGCCAATGGCGTGGGCCGAGTGTATGTCTCGCTCATCCGCGGCACTCCCCTGCTGGTGCAGCTGTTCGTGATCTTTTACGGATTGCCCGCTGTGGGCGTGAAGATCGATCCCTGGCCCAGCGCCATCATCGCCTTCTCCCTCAATGTTGGCGGTTACGCCGCAGAGGTCATTCGCGCAGCCATCCTTTCGGTGCCCCAGGGGCAGTGGGAGGCCGGCCACATGATCGGGATGTCGCGCAACCAGACGCTGCTGCGCATCATCTTGCCCCAGGCCGCGCGGGTTTCCGTCCCGCCGCTATCGAACACGTTCATCTCGCTCGTGAAGGACACCTCCCTGGCGTCGTTGATCCTTGTGACAGAGATGTTCCGGGTGGCCCAGCAGGTGGCGGCGTTCAGTCAGGAATTCATGCTGCTTTACTTGGAGGCCGCCATGATTTACTGGGTGATCTGCCTTGCCCTGTCAACCGCCCAGACCCGCGTGGAAAAGAGGTTGGACCGCTATGTCGCCCACTGATTCAGTTCTTCAAGTTCGGGGCCTGAGCAAGTCCTTCGGCGCCAACACCGTGTTGCGCGGCATTGACTTGGAGGTCCCCCGCGGCAAGGTGGTGGCCCTGATTGGTCCTTCCGGTTCCGGCAAAACCACCATTCTGCGCTCGCTCAATGGCCTGGAGCTGCCCGACGCCGGTTCCGTCACCGTGGGTGCCAGCGGCGGCACCAGCACCGGCGTCGAGCCTCAGCGGCCGTCACTGACCCTTGATTTCGATGCCAAGGTGAGCCCCAAGGAGGTCGCGGCCCTCCGCGACCGCAGCGCCATGGTTTTCCAGCACTACAACCTGTTCCCGCACATGACGGTGCTGCAAAACGTCATCGAGGGCCCGGTTCGGGTGCAAAAGCGTCCGCGCGCAGAAGTTGTGGCGGAGGCCGATGCCCTGCTCAAGCGTGTGGGCCTGTTCGAGAAGCGCGACTCCTACCCCTTTGAGCTCTCCGGCGGACAGCAGCAGCGCGTGGGCATTGTCCGCGCGCTGGCGTTGAAGCCGCAGCTGCTGCTTTTTGATGAGCCCACTTCTGCCCTGGACCCGGAGCTGGTGGACGACGTCCTGGCCGTCATCAAGGAACTGGCGGATGAGGGCTGGACCATGGTGATTGTCACCCATGAGCTTGCCTTTGCCCGCCAAACAGCCGACGAGGTGGTGTTCATGGACGGTGGCGTGGTGGTGGAGCGCGGCCCGGCCAGCCAAGTGCTGCGCAAGCCGCAGGAAGAGCGCACCCAGCAGTTCATTCGCAGGCTGCTGCACGAAATCTAGCGCCCCTGCCTCAGGCTCTGCTCCGGCCATGGGGTGTTGTGCCCATCGAAGCAGCTGCGGTGCTGGCGTAGCGTGGCATCCAAGTACACATCTGCCGCGGACGGCTCGCCAATTATTGGATGATTCTGTGGCAACAAACAAGGGATCCCCTGTTGCGACGAATCATTGCAGTTGTTCTGACTTTCATGGCGGCCGCCCTCTTGGTTAGTTGCAGTAGCGGCTCCACGGTCGTCAAAAACGTGGATTCAGCTTTGAGTCAGGTGCCCGGCGTTGTCTCGGTCAAGACCGAATACAAAAACAACGCGGGCGTGAGCAAACGCATCACTGTACGCATCACGGCTTCCCCTGACTCGGTTCTGGAAACCGTGCTGGATGACTCCCTGCTTGCCTTTGCAGGTGCTTCGGACTCCACCAGGGGGACCATTTCCGTGTCGTACTACGTCTTCCCCGAGGGCGATGAGGAAAACGGGATCCGCCCCGACGCCTTCGGTCTGGGTGTGACACCCACGGTGCAGGAAATTCGGGACTATGCCAGCTCAAACGGCTAGCTTTCGGGTCAACCCGGACAACTAATTCCCCCAAGGAGCCACCACTTGCTGCATAAACTAGGCGCTGCCATCTTTGCCGCCCTGCTCGTCTTTTCGCTGGCCGCCTGCAGCTTGGGCAATCCGCAGAAAGCCGGAGACACCTTTGTGGCCGACGCGAGCGCTGCCATTGATGCAGTACCCAATGTTGTGAGCAACAAGACCCGGTTCACCGATCCCGGTGGCATGGGCGCCGTCATCAATGTTCGGATCACAGCTGTTGAACATACCGACCTCGACGCCGTCTTGCGGGATTCATTGCACGCTTTTGCCGACGCGTCAGGATCCCTCAAGGGCGTGAGCAGGGTTGAGTTCTACGTTTTCCCCGAGGGCGAAGCGGACAACGGTATCCGGCCGGACGTGCTGGGTCTGTCGCAGTCGCCCACGGTGCAGGAAATTCGGGACTACACCAGCTCAAACGGTTAGCCACCGACGTACGCCAGAACTACAACAACTCTTCAGAAGGAACCCAGCACATGTTCAAGAAGACCACCATGTTCATTCTCATGGGACTGCTCGCATGGACGCTGGCCGCCTGCGGAGGCGGAAGCGGCAAGACGGGCGATTCCGGCACCGTGGCAGTGAATCTGAAGGCCGCAATCTCCCAAGTTGCCGACGTCGTGGAAGTGAGGGCGAGATACAACGTCAACACCGGCATGGGATCCACAGCAAGTGTGCTCATCAAGGCAGCTGCCGGGACCGAGTCACTGGAGACGGTTCTGCGCGATTCCCTCATCGCCTTTGCCGGCGCTTCTGCTGGCATGAGACCGAGCACGAGTCTCTCATTCCAAGTGACCGAGGAGGGGCAGGCGAACACCATCAACCCCACAGCAGTCGGACTGCGGCAGTCACCGTCGGTCCAGGACATCATCGATTTCGCGAACAATGCAGAGTAGACCGAACCGCTCCTTACTGGGCTTACTCACCACAATTGTGGTTTTCACGCTGTTCCTGGCTGCGTGCGGAAGCGGCAAAACGGGCGATTCCGGCACCGTGGCGGAGAGCATCAAGGCCGCCATATCGTCGGTGCCTGGCGTAGCCGAAGTTGAGGCCCGCTACAACGTGAACACGGGCATGGGCTCAACCCTGAGCGTCCGCATCCAGGCCGACGCCGGAACCGCAATCCTTGAGCCCATCATGACCGAATCATTGATGGCCTTCGCCGGTGCCACCCGCGAAATCAAGGAACTCAATCCACGGATGGGCATTTCCTTCCAGGTCACCGATGTGGGCCAGAAAAACACCATCAATCCCACGGCAGTCGGCCTGCCGCAACGGCCCACGATCCCCGAGATCATCGACTTCGCCAACAATGGAGGTTAGTCCGATCCGTGCAACGTTGAGCGCCGACAGCTGACGTCCGAAAGTCCGGCTCGTATCAGCCCACGCGCCCCGCGTGCGTGTACACATTCAGCGTGTTGCCGCGGCTAAAACCCACTAGAGTCACCCCGGCGCTCTGCGCCAGTTCCACCGCTAGGGACGACGGCGCACTCACGGCCGCGAGCACCGGAACCCCTGCCATCGCGGCCTTTTGAACGAGCTCAAAGGAGGCCCGTCCGGACACCTGCAAGATGGTGTTGGACAGCGGCAGTTGCTTGTCCCGGAACGCTGCGCCAATGACCTTGTCCACGGCGTTATGACGGCCCACGTCCTCGCGCAAGGACAGCAGCTCGCCGTCGGGGGCGAACAAGCCTGCCGCGTGGACGCCGCCGGTCTTATCAAACAGTTTCTGCTGTTCGCGCAGGATCTCCGGCAGGCCGGCCAGCACGTCCGCAGCAATCAGCGGCTCCGCGACAGCAGCCGCCATGCCAAAGTGAGAGGACTTCCGCACAGCATCGATGGAGGCGGTGCCGCAGATTCCGCAGGCGCTGGAGGTTGTCACATGGCGTTGGGCAGCGGGCAGCGGCAGGGCCACGTCGGGGCGCAGCTGGGCCTCAACAACATTGAAGGTCTGCTTCCCGTTTTCATCCTCACCGGCGCAAAACCGCAGCGAAATAAGCTGCTCGGGCTCAAAGATGATGCCCTCCGAAAGAAGGAACCCGGCCACCAGATCAAAGTCGTCGCCCGGGGTGCGCATCGTCACGCTGAAGGAATCGTGCCCCAGCCGAATCTCCAGCGGCTCCTCCACGGCAAGGGCTTCCTCACGCACCACCCTGCGGCCGCCGGCAATATCAATCCTGGTGGCCTTAACCCGTTGGACCAGTCGTCCCATTCCATCCTCCAAAAAACAATAACGTCTAAGATCAGACTAGATCCTCAACGGTGAAGGGACCCCATGGCTGGCAAAGCGCCCCAGGAAAACATTGACGAAGCACAACTGCGCGTCACTGACGTTCAGAAGAAGGCCGTGGGCATCCCCGGCGTCGTGCACGCTCTGGAAGTATCCCTCAAGCAGATGGGGCCGATACGAAGCGCCCAGGCGCTGCTCAAAATCAATCAAAAAAACGGCTTCGACTGCCCCGGCTGTGCCTGGCCCGAGGAAGACAAACGGCACAAGGCCGAGTTTTGCGAAAACGGCGCCAAGGCCGTTGCCGAGGAAGCCACCAAGAGGCGCGTGCCGCCGCAATTCTTCGCCGAACACAGCGTCAGCGAGCTGCGCGGCTGGGATGACTTCCGGCTGGGCCAGCAGGGCCGACTGACCGACCCCATGTTTCTGGCCGAGGGAAGCGAGAACTACGTGCCGGTTTCCTGGGACTTCGCACTGGGGCTGCTGGCCGACGAGCTCAAGGCGCTCAAGGATCCTAATGAAGCCATTTTCTACACCTCGGGGCGCACCTCCAACGAGGCAGCATTTCTGTACCAGCTCATGGTGCGCGGACTGGGCACCAACAACCTGCCCGACTGCTCCAACATGTGCCACGAATCCAGCGGCTCGGCCCTGACGGAGACCATCGGTATTGGCAAGGGCTCGGTGTCACTGGAGGACATTTACCAGGCTGAACTGATTTTGATCGCCGGGCAAAACCCCGGCACCAACCATCCGCGCATGCTGACAGCCTTGGAAAAAGCCAAGAAGAACGGCGCCATCATTGTTGCCGTCAACCCGCTGCCCGAGGCCGGGCTGATGCGTTTCGAAAACCCCCAAACCGTGCGCGGGCTGGTGGGTGGCGGCATTGCCCTCGCCGACGACTTCCTGCAGATCAAACTCGGCGGGGACCAAGCATTGTTCCAGGGCTTGGGCAAATTTCTGCTCGAGGAACAGCGCCGGCCCGGATCCGAGCATGCCGGCCGCGTGTTCGACACCGCGTTCATCGACTCCCACACCACGGGTCTCGGCGAGTACTTGGAGCAGTTGGAGACCGTCACCTGGGCTGAAATTGTCACCGCCTCCGGTCTCAGCGAAGACCAGATCCGGGCCACCGGCCAGCGGCTGCTCGCGTCCAAGGCCACGGTTGTCTGCTGGGCCATGGGCCTGACCCAGCACAAGCATTCCGTGGCCATGCTCCGCGATGTGGTCAACCTGCTGCTCCTGCAAGGCAACATTGGCAAGCCCGGCGCCGGCGTGTGCCCGGTCCGCGGCCACTCCAATGTTCAAGGCGATCGAACCATGGGCATTTTTGAGCGCATGCCAGCAAAATTCCTCGACGCCCTTGATGCGGAATTCTCCTTCGCCTCACCTCGCGCCCACGGCTTTGACACCGTGGCTGCCATCGAGGCCATGCGCGACGGCAACGCCGGCGTCTTTCTGGGCATGGGCGGCAATTTTGTGCGCGCCACCCCAGACTCAGATGTCACCGAAAAAGCACTCGGAAACCTCTCACTGACCGTGCAAATCTCCACCAAACTGAATAAGTCGCACCTGGTCACGGGCAAGCAGGCACTGATCCTGCCAACGCTTGGCCGCACCGAACGCGACGCGCAGGCTGGCGGCGACCAGCGCGTCACCGTTGAGGATTCCATGAGCGCCGTGCACGCCTCGCGCGGGCGTCTGGCCCCGGCGTCGAAGAACCTGCTCTCCGAAGTGGCCATCGTGTGCCGGCTCGCAGCACTGCTTTTTGAAACGGACGACGGCGGCACCCGCCCCGGCGCGCCCCTCGCCGATTGGAGCGCCTTGGCAGGGGACTACAGCCTGATCCGGAAGCATATTGCCGCCGTCGTGCCAGGTTTTGAGGATTTTGAGGCCAAGATCGAGCAGCCCGGCGGATTTGTTTTGCCGCACGGGCCGCGCGATTCCAGGTCCTTCGCCACGGCGTCGGGACTGGCCCATTTCACCGCCAATACGCTGGAATACCCCAAGGTCCCGGCTGGTCGGCTGCTCCTGCAGACCCTGCGCTCCCACGACCAATACAACACCACCATCTATGGCAAGGATGACCGGTACCGCGGCATCAAGAACGGGCGCCGGGTGGTCTTTGTGAACAAAAACGATCTGGATGCCCTGGGCATTGCCGACGGCGCCATGGTGGACCTGGTGTCGGAATGGAAGGACGGCGTTGACCGCCGGGCCCCAGACTTCCGTGTGGTGGCGTATTCCACCCCCGTTGGCTGTGCCGCGGCCTACTACCCGGAGACCAATGTTCTGGTGCCGCTGGATTCCAAGGCCGACATCAGTGGCACCCCCACCTCCAAATCAGTGGTGATCCGTCTGGAGCCCGTTAGCTAGTCAAGGACGGCGGCAGACCGCCCCCTCCTTACCCCGGCGCTCGCGCAGCCGTGAGTGCTGGGCCGTCCGCTCCGGCCAGGGGTCATTACCCGGTGGGAGCCAGAACGCCCATGAGGCCGAACAGGTCTTTGGGGTTCGCGGGATTCGCCACCAGGTCAATCTCTGCGAAGAACTCGGTGCCGTCCACTGAATCGCGGACAAAGCGCAGGGCCGAAAAATCCTCGACAGCAAATCCCACCGAGTCGAAGATAGTCACCTGGTCACGGGCAACGCGGCCAGCGGCCTGCCCGGACAGCACCCGCCAAAACTCCGTGACGGGAAATCCCACGGGCAGCTGCTGAATTTCTCCCTCAATGCGGGTTTGGGGCTCAAACTCAACAAAGACACTGCCTCTCTGCAGGATGGCGGCCTCAAGTTCCGTCTTGCCGGGGCAGTCCCCACCGATGGCATTGATGTGGACGCCCGCTTCCACCATGTCAGCGGTGAGAATGGTGGCCTTGGTCTTGTCTGCCGTGCAGGTGGTGATGATGTCCGCCCCCCGGACAGCTGCCATGGCCGACTCGGCCAGGGTGATGTCAAAACCAAGCGGGCGCATGTTGCGCACAAATTTCTCCATAGCCGCCGGGTCGGTATCCCACACCGTAAGTTTTTCAATCCCCAGAACACCGCGAAACGCCAGTGCCTGGAATTCGGACTGGCTCCCGGTGCCGACTAGGGCGAGGTGGCGGGAATCTGTCCGGGCCAGTTTCTTGGCCACCATGGCCGAGGTTGCAGCAGTGCGCAGCGCCGTCAATACCGTCATTTCCGACATGAACGTTGGGTAGCCATTGTGCACATCAGCCAGCACACCAAATGCCGTGACAGTTTGAAACCCACGCATAGGGTTTGAGGGGTGGCCGTTCACGTACTTAAAGGCATAGCTGTCATGGTCGGCGGTGGGCATCAGCTCAATCACGCCAAACGGGGTGTGGCTGGCCACGCGAGGAGTCTTGTCAAACTCCTCCCACCGCCGAAAATCATCGGCAAGGTATTCCACCATCTCGGCCACAATGGTTTCCGGACCGCGCGCGGCAACCCAGCGAATCATATTTTGAACGTCCACAAAGCGCGTCATGGGGCTTCCTTCACATAGTTTCCTTCACTGTACGGCGCAGCGATTTGCATGTTCAATGGGCAAATCACTCACATTCCGCATGGTTTGTGCACAGAATGTAGCACCGCGTTATACAATTTGCGCATGACCCCCCTTGATGATCTGGACCGGGCACTGCTGTCAGCACTTCGTGAGAACGGCCGAGAACCCGTGGCCGGCCTGGCAAGACGGCTTGGCGTTTCGCGGGCAACCGTCAACAGCAGGCTTGAGAGGCTCCTGGCTTCCGGCACTGTGGTTGGCTTCTCCGTGCGTGTGCGTGATGAGCTGGATCCTTTAGCCATTCGCGCCATCTCCCTCATAGAAGTGGAAGGCAGGGCCACAGACCAGGTCATCGGCCAGCTGAAGGGGCTGGCCGAGATCCGCGCTTTGCACACCACCAATGGTGCCTGGGACCTGGTGGCAGAGTTGGGTGCGGAAAACCTGGCAGATTTTGACAAGGTTCTGGGCAAGATCCGTTCCATCCCGGGTGTTGTCAACAGTGAGACCAGCCTGTTGCTCAGTTCCGTGCTGCGATAGCGTTGAGGAAAAACGCCCCACTACTGCGCGAGCGTTGGGGAGAGAGCGGGGTGCACTGCCCGCCTGCCCGTCTACGCCCAGCTTCCGTCGCGGAGCCATCCCAGCGATTGTTCCCAGAACGTGTGCCTGTATCTGCTGTGGAACAAGGCGAAATGGCCCATGGCGGACTCCCCATAGTCTTCCGGGCGCAGGTGGATGATGCGGGCGGCGCTGTTGGGTGTGTATGCAACGGCCCGTTCCATGGCGGCCATGGTGGCGTAGTGGTCGTCATGAGGCGCCACGGCCAGGATGGGAGCCGTAACGGCCAACTGGTTCGCGCGCAGGGCATCACGTTCAGAGCCAGCGGGCGCCGCAGCAATAAAGTCCTTGTGGGACCGTGCCCAGTCCAAGGCCACGCCGCGCGGGAGATCCTCCATGACGCCCAGGCGCTTGGCCGGAAAATAGCCAACCACGGCCACCAGCGGCACCGTGACTAGGCACCGCACGGCGTGGTCAATTTTGTACCGGAAGCTAAAGTCACGCCAGTATGCGTGCTGCCCGCCCACCGTCAGGATGCGGGACAGCTTGCTGGCGCTTGCCGCCAACCCCACGCCAACGCCGCCAAAGCTGTGCCCCACAAAGTTCACCGGCAAGCCCTGTGAACGCTCCAGGGCCCATGCCAGTACGGCATCAATGTCCGCCGACCCCCATTCAAACCAGCGCTGGTTTTGACCGCGCAATGATCCGCCGCGGGACTGGCCAATCCCCCTGTAGTCAAAGGTGACAGCGGCGAAGCCGTGGGCCGCGAGGAAGGCTGCGTAGCGGTGGTAATAGTTGGCCAGCACTCCTGTGGCACTGCCAATGACAACAGTGCCGCGCTGACCAACACCGCTGGGCACCACAAATTCATGCCCGTGCAACACCCGCCCGTCGGCGCAGCCGAAGGAAACCGGCTGACCGCTCACGTCACCATGGCGAAGTGCCCCGGCCGCAGCCTCTCCGGCGACTGCGTCCAAGGACGCCGCGTCCCCGGCCCCTACTTCCATGGCAGCGCGAAAGCTGTGAGGGTCTCCCCCATTTTGGCCCCATGGGGCGGGACCACCATGATGCCGTCGGCAGCGGCCAGGCCCCGCATCATGGCGGAGTCCGTGTGCGCGCACGGCGATGCCAGCCCGTACACCAGTCGGTACGGCATGAGTCTGGTGGGGCCCTGGAACTCCTTGATGGGTGTACCGCAGGGGACCTCAAAGGTGCCTGGCATGGGGGCGCTGCCCAGTTTTGCCAGCAAGGGGGCGGCCACACTCAGCAGCGCCACCATGGCCGCCAGGGGATTGCCGGGCAGGCCCACCAGGAAGCGGCCGTCGGGCAGCTCGGCCAGCAAGGTGGGGTGGCCTGGGCGCATGGCGATGCTGTTGATGTGGATGGTGCCGCCCATTGCTGCAATGGCACGGCGCAGAAAATCCGCTGAGGAGTTTCCCGTGGCCCCCGTGGTGATCAGGACATCGGCGGGATTATCGGGCGATTCTTCCAGGGCCGCCAAGACGGACTCAAGGGTGTCGTTGGCCCGCTCCAGACCCACCACCTGGCCGCCCAAAAGAGTCACCACGGCCGGCAACAGCGGCGAAAAAGCGTCGCGTACCGCGCCAGGTTCCGGAATCCCGGACGCGATCACCTCGTCGCCTGTCAGCACCAGCTTGACCATCGGCTTGCCCAAAACATGGAGTTCATCAGACCCGCCCAAGGCGGCCAGGGAAATGTGGGCCGGGTTCAGCGTGGTGCCGGATTTAATCAAAACCTCAGCCAGGGCAGCCTCTTGTGCCACGGGGCGGATGTGCTGGCCGTTTTTGGGTTCCCCAGGCCGGGACTCGGAGCCAAGAACCAAAACTGGCAGGCCGTCGTCGTCGTTCTTAACCTGGCCCGACTCGCTGCGTAAAACAGCCTTGGCACCGGCGGGGATCAAGCCGCCCGTGACAATGGGAATCGCCTGCCCGGCCACGAGCCGGCGCCCCTCTTGGGCAAAGATCCACGGCGGGCTGCCCGCAACCGCCCATCCGTCCATGGCGGATGAGGCGTAGTGGGGCATGGGGTTCAGTGCCTGCAGATCGCCTAACAATATCCGGCCCATGGCCTCCGCCAGTGGCACAGGGTGGGCCGGCAGCGCCTCGGGGAGCGCGTAGGCAAGCGCCCTGGCCTCATCCCATGTATGCGGCAACATGCGTGGCGTTTCTGCCGGCGTGGAATCCATGGGGTTATTGTTCAGCTGGTGTGCCGGGCGCAGGCTCGGCCCGTTCTGCCGCTGCCAGGGACTTGGCCAGCCCCAGGGCCGCCTTCATGGCCGTGGCCTCATCCGTCTGCCCGGACCCTGCGGCCAAGCCTGCCGCCAACCCTGCCACAAAGGTGGTCAGGGGTGCGGCAGGACGAACAATCGAGTGCGCTGCCACGCCGGCAACATTCAACACGCCCTGGATGTCCACCTCAATGTCGGCAATCTCAAAAGCTTCTTGCAGCTTGGTCATCCACGCCTGCAGAATCTGGTCCTGATTTTCCAACTGGTTCCTCATTCCTGTCCGCCGCCGGGCACCGCAATGCCGTGGCTGCGGGCGTCATCCCACGTGTCGATGTCCGCGGTGATTCCCGCAGGGACAGCACATTCCTTGATAGCCACACTAGCAATGAGTGAGCGCACGGACGCGTTCGCCAGCCGCTGTGACACCCGCGCCGCATCAACGGCAGCCAGTAACTGCCGCACGGGGTAGATTCCTGCCAGCGGCTGCAGCCGGCCGTTGTCCACGGCTAGCACGGCGTGTGGTGGCGCAGCGCTGCCTGCTTCAGGGCTGTCCGCCCCAAGGCCATCCGCTGCGAGCAGGAGTTGGGCCACCTCAGCAGCCGCAGGCATATCACACGCCAGAATCAGGACCCTTTCTGCAGGGTCCTCGCTGCGTGGCAGGGCAGCCAATCCGGCAGCGATTCCCGCTGCAGGGCCGGCATAAGGCGGATCTTCCTGCACGGCCACCACTAGCTCACCCAGTTCCACTGTTCCCAGCCACCTGGCAATGCTCTCCACGGGACCTACGACGGCGATGCGGGCCTGGGCACCCACCTCACCCTGCACTGCGGCCGGGTCAAGAATCCGTCCCGCAGTTTGCAGACTCGCTTCCTGGGCGGCGATCACCGCCGCCGCAGCCGCAACTGTGCGGGCCAGCAACGTGCTGCCTTCCACGAGGAGACCTGCCTTGGGCACACCACCCAGACGCCGGGAGAGCCCACCGGCCAAAATCACTGCCTGCATGGGTGTGGGGTCAAAGTCAGCATGTGGCCATGCTACCGCGCACCAACGGAGCCTCACGGGCTGGCGCGCGGCGTTTAAAGCAATAAACCCCGTCCAAGGACGGGGTTTATTGGGTATAAAAAGTTCTTAGTGACCCATGGCGATGAAAACGGGGCCTGAACCGACGTTGGCGGAGAAGACAGCGGTCATGCCGCCGCCCCATCCACCGTGTACGGCCTGGCCGTTGCCAATGTAAACAGCGATGTGGGCCATGCCCATGCCGCCATCTGCATAGTAAATCAAGTCACCGGGCTGAGCTTCGGCTGCGGAAACCGTACGACCCAAGCTCAAGTAGCCAGCGGGCCAGTCGTGGAAGTTAATTCCAGCGGCAGCCAAGGAGTTGCTGGCAAGTGCTGTGCAGTCCTGGGCAACGCCAATCTGAGCCAAGGCGGCGCTGGCAATGGTTGCGCCAATCCCGCTCTGGGTAACAGGCTGTGCTGCAGGGGCCGTTGTGGTTACCGTTGCAACCGGTGCTGCGGCGGGTGCCACTGCCTCTTCTACAACTGGTGCTGCAACAACGTCGCTGCTCTTTGCCTCTACAACTACCGGAGCCTCAACAACAGGGGCCGGGGTGGAGGTGATTGCGGGGGTGGCGAAGGAGATCTTCACCGTGGAAGCTGCTGTGATGGCGGACGCAAGTTCCGTCTTCATGTTCAGCGTAGTGGCACCGTCAGAAGCGCGCTCCACCGTGGGAGTAGCCGCGTTTGCTGCGATACCGGATGTAAGTACCAAACCTGATGCAGCTGCGATAACAGCCGCCTGACGACCAACCCCGCCGACGTTGAAGCTGACGGCTTTCGTGAGGGTGGAGATCGGGCTGGACTTAACAACCTCGGCGCGGTGGCGCCCAAGGGCAGTATTTGAAGCCAAGAAGGTTTCCTCTCCCAATGCCTGCGAGGTAAGCTGTCGGATTCGGATGGGAGTCACCCGGCCGCTCCACGTTATGGCGCACACAAAGAAACATTTCTTATGCGTGGTTTAACGCTTCGCGGCTTCACCCCAAGGACTTCTGCAATAAATGCGAAGCCCGATTATTGGTTCCCCCGCCCCTGCCAGACGATTGATACGAACGGACCACGAGCAGTGGCAGAGCTAGGCAATCCACTCATGGACGCCCGCTTGATTCGAAGTTGGCGCGATTACGACGTTACAACAGATTTTTGGCAATGTCACGTTCAGGTCACGGTCGTGTGACTAAGTCGTAATCAAAAGTTGCCTGTGAATGAATTAAAGCCAGCCCATGGGATCGACAGTTTCGTCGTTGACGATAACCTCGAAGTGCAGGTGGGGGCCGGTCGATGCACCGGTGGAGCCGCTGATGCCCACCAATTCGCCCCGCTCAACCTTTTGGCCAACCTTGACTGAATTGCTACTCATGTGGTTGTAGGAGGTTGAGAGCCCGTTGCCGTGGTCCACCACTACCCTGTTGCCGCCACCGTAGGTGTGCCAGCCCGAAAAGGTAACGGTTCCGCCGGCGGCCGCAAGCACTTCGGTGCCGCTCGCAACAGCGAAGTCCTGGCCGGTGTGGTGTTCATCAATCTGGCCTGTGATGGGGCTTACGCGGTCACCAAAGGGAGAGCTTGGAGCCAAGACTTTCAGCGGCGCTGACAGCGTTCCCTTGGAGGCGGCGGGGGCGACGTTGGAGGCGTTGACCTGCAACGTTTCCTTCAGCTGGCCATCGGGGTTCAATTTGCTGCCAATTTCCGGGGCCGCAAAAGTGATCGGGATATCAGCGGATGCACTGACCAGAGTCTGCGCCGAAGCGGCAAATTCCGGTTCCATCGGCTGCTGGTCAACCGCCTGGGCCGAGGGCAAGGTGACGGCCAGGACCAAGCCCGTGGCGGCCATGGCGACGCCCATTTTTTGGCCTGCGCCGCTGGCGGCTCCGGCACGCAGCAAAGCGGCTACGGAAACGCTCGATGATGAATTGGCGCGCTCAACGGCAAGTGCTTCGCGGCGGCTGCCGGTCATAACTACGAGCTCATGAGTAGCCGGCGACGACGCCCGACGGCGTCCCCGCTGCTTATCTTCTGACACTAAAAACCTCTCTTTGATGCACCTGCGGAGTTAGCTGTCGGATTCGGATCAGAGAGTGAAACTTTTGATCCGGCCCAGCCTCGAGACACAGATCTATCCAAGGCACTGCCCAAAAGGACAGTGTCAGCGAATAGTTTGCTGTGTTTTCGATGACGGGCTTCACCCCAAGGCAGGCTGCAAGCCTGCCGAAAGTGGTTCCCCCGCCCTTGCCTAAATGATTGCTGTCCGTTGTGCGAAGGCAAGGTTCGGTGTCGCCCAACGGTAACGCTTTGATTACAGCGCCTGTTTATTACTATACGGTACGAGCGGTAAACGTAATAATTCCGTTACCTTAGTTATCAATAACTGTGAGTCAACTCATGGAGACGAAAATATGGGAAGCCACCTCGGGCGGCAGTTCCAACGCCCCTTCGATCCCCGGCACGCGGACCGAAATGTACTCCCCGACCTGGGCCAAGGAAATCTGTGCGCCCGGGCGCAGCCCGCCTTCGTCAAGCTGGACCAACAATTCCGGATCCACCTGGATGCGCTCAGAAAGCCGGTGGATGATCACTTGCTGCTCCGGGGAGTAACTGCTCATGGCCTCAACCAGTGTGACGAGTCCCGCGGCAAACAAGGGCGAGATCTCCCCGCCAAGTTCTTCAAGCCCGGGAATGGGATTGCCATAGGGGGATTCTTCGGGCCGGCCCAGGAGGTCAAACAAGCGCTGTTCCACCCGCTCGCTCATGACGTGTTCCCAGCGGCAGGCTTCCTCATGGACGTAGGCCCAGTCCAACCCGATCACATCGGAGAGCAGCCTCTCAGCAAGCCGGTGTTTACGCATCACGCGGGTGGCTTTGTCCCGGCCGGCAGGGGTCAGTTCCAGGTGCCGATCACCGGAGACGATCACCAGGCCGTCACGTTCCATGCGTCCAATGGTTTGGGAAACTGTGGGACCTGAGTGGTGCAGGCGTTCGGCAATGCGTGCCCGCAGGGCCACAATGTTCTCTTCTTCCAACTCCAGGATGGTCCGCAAATACATTTCGGTCGTGTCAATCAGATCGGCCACGGCAGTATCCTCCTGTTGTTGGGTGAGATTTTGGGCAAAGCCTTTTCATCTCTACGTTAGCCTGAGTGGCGCTACGGAAGGAAACCTGGGGCAGCTGCGCGCCAGTCATGGGTGCACGGGGAACGGCCATGGGTGGGCGGTTTGTTCAGTACATGTCAGCATTTTTCCGCTGAGCGAAGTTCTACGGCAGAATTGGCAACAGCCCTTGGGTCTTAAACCAACTTCCATCTTTTAATTTTTTGGAGCAACTTGTGAGCGAATCCACGCCCCTCACCATTCCCGCCAATCTGCGCCCGGCCGACGGGCGTTTTGGCGCCGGCCCCTCCAAGGTTCGCCCCGAGCAGATTGCTGCACTCTCCGAGGCTGGCGGAACGCTCCTGGGCACCTCCCACCGTCAGGCGCCCGTCAAGAACCTTGTGGGCGATGTGCGCAGCGGCCTGAAGGACTTCTTTGGCGCCCCTGACGACTACGAGGTCATCCTGGGTGTTGGCGGCTCCACGGCGTTCTGGGACGTTGCAGCGTTTGGCCTGGTGGAGAACAAGGCCCAGCACCTCTCCTTCGGCGAGTTCGGCTCCAAGTTTGCCTCCGCCACCAACAATGCGCCGTTCCTTGACGCATCCTCCATCATCACCTCGGCCCCCGGCACCCGGCCGGTGGCTGTTGCCGAGGCTGGCGTGGACACCTACGCCTGGCCGCAGAATGAAACCTCCACGGGTGTTGCCGCTCCCGTCAAGCGCGTTGCAGGTGCTGACGACGGCGCGCTGGTGCTGGTGGATGCCACCTCCGCCGCGGGTGGTTTGGCAGTGGATGTGCGTGAGAGCGACGTTTACTACTTCGCCCCGCAAAAGAATTTCGCCTCCGACGGCGGCATTTGGCTGGCGCTGTTCTCCCCCGCTGCGCTGGAACGCGCCGCCCGCATCGGCGCGTCCAACCGCTGGGTTCCTGACTTCCTGAACCTGACGACAGCCATTGACAACTCCTTGTTGAACCAGACGTACAACACGCCTGCGCTCTCCACCCTGGTCACCCTGAACAACCAGGTCCAGTGGCTCAACGCCAACGGCGGCATCGACTTCGCCTCGGCACGCACCGCCGACTCCGCCGGCCGCCTCTACTCCTGGGCCGAGTCCTCCCCCATCGCCTCCCCGTTCGTGGTGAACCCGGACGACCGCTCCAACGTCATTGTCACGATCGACTTCGACGAGTCAGTGGACGCCGCAGCCGTGGCCAAGGTGCTGCGCGCCAACGGCATTGTGGACACCGAGCCGTACCGCAAGCTTGGCCGCAACCAGCTGCGCATCGCCACCTTTGTAGCCATCGACCCCGAAGACATCACGGCACTGACCAAGTGCATTGACTACGTGATCGAAAACATTTAGCTCCACGCATCACCAGGCATATCAAGGAGGCGGCTTCCCCTGCGGAAGCCGCCTCCCTTGTGCCCGCCTGCGAACCCTCCCCAAGCGCCATGCAGACCTAGTGGTTGGCTGCCCTCCGTCGGGTAGTCCAGAACAGGACCAGACCGCCCAGGACAAGGGCGACGGCGAGCCCGCCCACCACGGAGCCGCTGGCTCCCGTGCTGGCCAGGTCATCCGCTGCCGCGGCGGCCGTCTTTGCCGCAGCGGTTGTTGCCTCGCCCGTGGCAGTGCCGCCGGCAACTGTCACGGCGATGCTGACCTTGGCCGCCTCACCGTTGATGCCGGTTCCTGTGATGACCACGGTGTGGGCACCAGCAAGAGCATTGGCCGGCACCGTGGCAGTCAGGGACACCGTTCCATCAGCTGCAACCACGGCCGTTCCCAAAACCACCGGGTTCGAATGCAGCGTGAACGTGGCTGTTGTGCCCGGCTTGAAGTTCTTGCCGGTCACCGTCAGCTCGCCACCGGCAGAGACCGTTTCCGCGTCCACTGAACCGGACGGCGCAACAGTGGCCGGAGCGGTCGTTGCAGGCGGAGTGACGGACGGGCTGGTCGTTGTCGGCGGGGCCGTCGTCACCGGCGGCAGCGTCGGAGGTGCGGTGGTGGGCGCAACAGTTGTTGGTGGCGCAGTAGTTGGTGGCACAGTAGCTGGCGGCGTTGTGGGCACCACAACCGGTGCACAGACCAAGTTGGCGCCCGGCTTGTTCAGCGCACCTTGACGGGAAATGACCCAACGGTAGGTTTGCGAGGAGACGCCGTCGCTGCCCATGGTTTGGACCTGGACCACGTTGGCCCCGGGCAGCAGATTGAAGGTGTAGGCACCTCCTGAGCCGGCTGTGGCAACCTTGTCATTGAATTGCACCTGCAGGCCGGTGGAGGCATCGGCTGCCGTGAACTTCGTTGAAACAGACTTGGTGGCTGCGGGCACGGACGCCAGCGCGGCCAGCGGCGAACTGGGCGCAGCAAACTGCACACCAGTCCACACGGGGGCCGCCAGGCCCGCCACCAACTTTGCCGGTTCCGGCGCGTTCACCTGCTCAAAGAACGGCTGGGCCACGGTGTTCACCAACAGGTCAGTGAACGTGAACGGCGCGTTTGCGCTGCTGGCGCCAACAGCCAGGATGCCTGTTTTGCCGTTGGTCACCGTTGCATTGGTGACGGTCCCGATGGTGGTGAAAGTGACATTGTCGGTGGAGTAGCTGGCCGTGTACTGGTTGCCTGCGCGGACCAGCTTCAACCACACGTCAGCAGCAGCCGGAGCCGCCACCTTGGTGTTTTCATTGGGGCTGCCACCGGTTTCCGTGACCAGTGCCAGCACGGGCGAACCGTTGGCATGCTTGCGCTGCAGGGCAACATAGTTGTCATCGTCGGAGTAGAGAATCAGCCCGGCTTCTTCGTACTGGGACGCGGTGGCGCCGCTCATCTTGACCACCATGGTGGCGTCACCCACCAGGGGCGCATTCTGGCGCAGGATGTTCACAGCAGCGTTCTGCGTAGCCCACAGGCCGCTGGAGCCTGCCTTAAGTGTCACCGTGTTCTTGTCCACGGCCGTCCATTTGGAGACATCTTCGCGCACCCAACCCATACCGGTGGCCAGGGGCGACGCCGGATTGCCCAGCGGGGTGATGTTGTCGCCATTGTTCACAATCGCATCCGGCGTACCTCTAACCTCTGCGGCATCCATGCCGGAGGTGTTGGCCCGCAGGTTGAAGCCCTTTTCATACGTGTTCCCCGCAATGTCGATGTCAGCACTGGAACTGAAATTGAACAACGCCTTGGACGAGCTCACCGAGACGGGATTGGTGGGCGCATAGTGATTGACGGTGTTTGCGGTGAAGTCCAGCCCGGACACCGACTTTGCGCTGACCAGCTGGCCGCCGGGGAGCACCGAGAAGCGGTTCCCCGCAATGTTGATGCCGTGATGGACTGCCTTGCCGGCTTCGCTCTGGCTGTTGGTGGGATCCACAAAGATGGTCGCGGAGCCCGTGCTGGGGCGGTCAAAGACATTGTTGCGGATGTTTACATTGTCCACTCCGCTGGATTCGTACCACGAGGCCGCATCGGCAGAAATGTAAATGCTGGCCATGCCCATCTGGTCGAACACATTGCGTTCAATGAGCACCTCACGAGGGGTGGTCACCAGGATGCCCCGGGTGGGCACCGACTGGAACGTGTTGCCGGCAATGTACACCTCGGGCGTGTAGGTGAGGTTCTCGGCCACGAACTGGCTCGCCGCCAGATTTGTCGGGAGCTCGCCGTCGAGAGTCACAGTCATCTGCGTCAGGTTCTTGGTGGAGTCCTTGCCGGTGGGGCCGTCAACGCTGGCCACCTTGAAGGTGGTGGCACCCTCGGGCAGCATGGTGGCCTTTTTGACGAAGCGCAGTTCATCTCCTGCATAGAACTGCGGGAAACCGGCCGTCTCATTGTGCATGTATTGCAAGGTGACGGTCTTGGCCGCCCGGTCCACGGCCTTGACCTCAACGTAGGTGCCG
Organism: Arthrobacter glacialis; assembly: GCF_002909415.1. Lineage (NCBI taxonomy): Bacteria > Bacillati > Actinomycetota > Actinomycetes > Micrococcales > Micrococcaceae > Arthrobacter > Arthrobacter glacialis. Next base: position 228,178 of record NZ_PPXB01000003.1, read on the forward strand.
TGGATGTTGATGGGATCGTCGTGCGGGTTGTCAAAGAGTGAGTTGGTGATCTGCACCTTGCCGGCAATGCCTGACATCTGGATGAAGTCGGCAAAGGCGGCTGTTTGGCGGCCCGTGCCAAAGTCTGTGCGCAGCGTGATCGCATCCAGAGCCACGTCCTTGCTGAACTGGCCCACAATGCCAAATCCATGCAGGTAGTGCAGTTTCATGTTCTTCAGGGCCGTGCGCTGGGATTCCCAGATCAGCCCACCAGGAGTGTCACGGGTGGTCTTGCGGATCTCGTACGCCTTGCCGGTGCCGCCCGGGTCGGCTGCGTTGTTGTAACTGACCCGGTACACACCGTTGCCAAGATCGGTAACGGCCCGCGAGTTGTTCCACAGCTGAACTCCCGTGCGCAGGGTCTGGCCTGTGGCGAGGTCCCGGGTCTGGTTGTGTCCGCCGGTGGCTCCCGAGGGTGCATGTGTCCAGTACGGCAGGCCTGTTGCGGGACTGTTTTCACCATTGAAAGTGGCTGTTGCGCCATTGATGGCGACGTTGACACCCACGGGGACCTGGATGTCCCGGTACCCGAAACCGTCGGCAACACCACTGCCCACAACGGGCAGGTCCAGGGTTCCGGCGGCGTACCAGTCAGTGTCCAGGTTTTGGATGGTGACGTCAGTGGAGCGAATGTTGGCAAATTCGGTTTGGCTGCCATGGAAGGTGAGCTGCGAGCCCATGCCCTCCACAATCACATCTTCCATGTCCTCGATCAGCAGGCCGATGGACTTTGTTTTGTAGTTTTGGTCGGCGCCAACCGTGTTGGAAACGTAGAGTTCACGCTTCGGAGCATTCTCCGGATACATGGAGTAGACGCCACAGGGGAAAAGAATGGTGGTTGGCTTGTGCAAGCTCTTGGCGTGCACAATCGCGTCATTGACCGCCTTGGCCGAGTCCTTCACACCCGTGGGGTCGGCCCCGAAGGTGGTGACGTCAACAATCAGACGGTTGGCGGCGTGCTTGGGCAGTGCCGCCTGATCCAAAGCCACTGGCTGATTGGCGTGGAAGCCAACGGTTTGAGAACTCAGTCCTGTGGCAGGAAGCGCAGTGCCTGCCGCCCACGGCGTGGCAACTGTTGGCGCATTCACCTCATTGGCAATGGCCGGCATGGCCCCCGCAGCCAGCGCGGCACCCAGGCCAAAAACAATCACTCCGGCGCCCCAGCCCCGCAACCTTGCCGGCGTCACCGTTGAGTGACCCGGCTCACATCCATATTTTGTCATGGATAACATCCTATGTTTGTGCGTTTTAGTTGTCCACGAGTTCCACTCTGTGACTTTTTGCCTTATTCGTTTGGCATGAAACGGCAAGGGAACGCCGCCAACGTCCGCACAAACCACGCTAGGGCCGAGCCTCTCCGACCCCTCGCAGACATCAGATGAAAGAAGCCCCACCAGTAGCTGGTGGGGCTTCTTTAGCACTACATGTCTCTAGTTCTGCTCGTCGGCGTCAGTCTCGCCGGGCGCGCCGTCGTCCGCAGGAGACTCATCACCGTCGTCGTCAGCGTCAGCCTCGGAATCAGCGTCAGCCTCGGCGTCGGCCGGTTCAACCAGGCCATGCTCCTCCTCAGGAGCGGGCTGGTCCTCGGGGCGCACCCGCTCGGACCAGGGCACCCACGGGGGCGCCAGAACGGAATCATTGGTGGGAAGCATCCCCACTTCATTGACCGTGGAGGCCTTGCCGCGGGAAACCCTGGCCAGCGTGGCAAACCAAACCCAGCCGCCGTATCCGGGCAGCAGGGATTCAAACAAATGCGTCACGCAGCGGACACCTTCACTGCGGGCACCGAGATGCCTGCCAATGTCAGTGTCGTTGGCAATGCTCCGCACAGCCTCACGCGCGGTTGCCACATCTGCGGCCAGGAAAGCGTCAGGCTTCCCCACACGCCAGAGGGGAACACCCGGGCGCTGCGTTGCTTCCGGAACAGCTGAGGCGTCTGATTCGCCAGAAAATTCGGTCATGGTGGGCACCGTTATGCGTCGAAGTTGTCGGCAACCTTGCGCAACGCTGCGGCAATCTTGCTCGCGTCACCATCAGGATACTTGCCGTTGGTCAGTGATCCTACAGAGTGCTCCAGCAAGGAAACCAGGTCCTGCACAATCGGGGCAAGGTCGCGGGCTGGCATGCGCTTGGCCTTGGCCACCGAGGCGCTGCGGTCCAAGATCTTTGCAGCCATGGCTTGGGCACCTTTGCGGCCGTCGGCTACACCAAATTCCATCCGCGTTCCGGGCTTGATCTCACCCGCATCCGCCGGCAGCGCATTGGCGCGCAGGAAAACCTCGCGACCGTCATCGGCAGCAATGATGCCGAAGCCTTTTTCGTTGTCGTACCACTTCACTTTGCCGATAGGCACTTGCTTACCCCTTAAAAAGTTTTGTCGGTGGAAATCACATTCTGTGCCTGTGCGAGGGCTTTTCGCAGTACTTCGGGCCGTAATTTGTGATGGCCGGTACCTACGGTGACAGAACGTGTAGCAACACGCACCCTTACATTACCGTGTTGACCCCGTCACCGCGGCTTTGCGCCCCAACTGTCCGCTGTTAGCGTTATGTTCATGAACCCCCACTTTTCCGCCCCGCAAACAGTGAGCCGTGGCTGGCAGATGTTCAACTACGCGGCCATGGCCATGGCAGTGATTGCCTTGATCGCGCTGATAGTTGTCTTGATCAGCAAGTGGGCTGGCGGCACACCGTGGCCCGGCTTCAACTGGATCTCCATGATCGCCCTGCCCGCGGCGTTTCTCATGATGGGCACCAGCGTGCTGCGCTCGGTGGCCATTCGCCGCCGACTCTAGCCGGCACCATTCCTGCGCTGCTCCCACCCATGGGCACTCTGGCGGACGTGGCGGCCGAGCTGGCCCACCGCAGCGACGCCCAGCTGCTGCGGCTCTTCACCCTGCGCCCGGATGCCATCAATCCGCCGGTGGCCAATTTCGCCGCCCTGGCAACGCGGCTGTGCGGTCCCAGCAGCATTCTGGCCGCACTGGATGCGCTCAATGTTTCCCAGCTGCACGCGCTGACTGTCCTGCATTCACCTGCCGCGACGGGCACGGAAGCAGCCCACGTGCCGGCAACGCTGGCTGAGTTGCATGAGATGGCTCTGCTGACTGCCGAGATTCCAGCTTCACCGGCTAGCCAGACGCACGCGGACGACGGCGGCACCCAGCAATTTTGCACCCTCGCCTCCGTGGGGCTTGCCTTGGGCGAAGGCCCGCCTCTGGGGGATCACTTGACACCCCCGGCCGCCCCGCCCAGCCCGAAGCTGGCGGAGGTTCGCACGGCCCTGCGCGACAACGCAGCGGCGAGCGCCGTCGAGACCCTGCTAAGAGTCACCGCCGAACTGGTGGAGTCCATCGGGCATGCTCCGCTGGCAGCATTGCGCGACAGGGGCGCGGGGGTGCGTACTGTGCGGAAACTCGCCGTGTGGCTGGAAATCAATGAAGCACAGCTGTGCTTTTATCTTGAGCTGGCGGCCACAGCACACCTTATTTCCTATGACCGCGCATCGGCGCAGTGGCGGGCGGCAACGCCGGATTGGCTGCTGTTGGAGCGCCCGGCCCAATGGTTGGCGCTAGCCAAAGCCTGGCAGGACAGCACCAGGCTTCCGTTCTCCGACGCACCAAACAGACCGGCAGCGGGCAGCCCGGCAGCAAAACCGTTGGCGGTGACCTCGACTCTCCCCCACCTTGCCGCTTTGCGCCACAGGGTACTGCGTGTTCTCGCCGCCCCGGAGCTGGCCGCACCCTCCCGCAACTCCGAACCACCGAACACCACTTATGCTCCCACCCTTGATTCCGTCGTGGCCCAGCTGGCTTGGCGCCATCCGAGGCAGTCCGCTGCCATGTCCGCCCTGGTGCCGGGAATCATGGCCGAGCTGGAACTTCTGGGACTGACGGGCGCCGGTGCGCTGAGCATCACTGGCCGTTGCGCCGCCGCGCACGACTGGCCAGCGGCACTGGCCGCACTGGACTCCACACTGCCGGCGCCCATTGACCACTTTGTCATTCAAGGTGACCTGAGCGTTGTAGCCCCCGGCTTTCTGGCGCCCGCCATCGCAGCGGAATTGAAACTTTTGGCCGCCACGGAAGGGCGGGGAGCCGCCGGGATCTTCCGCATCAGTGAGGGCTCACTGCAAGGCGCCATGGCTGCGGGCCAAAGCAAGGAGAGCATCCTGGGGTTTCTTCGCCGGCATTGCCGCACCGAGCTGCCCCAATCCCTTGAGTACCTGATCGGCGCAGCCGCTGCCAAACACCCGGCAGGAGGGGCCCGGCCAGACTCCCCCGCAAGCACACCGCGACGCGGGCCCGACAGGACCACAGCCCTGGCGTGGGAGGCACCCCAGCCAACTGACGACGTCGTCCATCTCCAGATGCAGGCCCAACTGGCTCAGCTCCGGCGCAGCCCGGTCTGGGGTTCGGCCGTGCAGGACGAGGCCGGGCCGGCGCTGGTCATGGAACAATTGCGGCTGTCCATTGCCAGCGGCAACACGGTGTGGCTGAGCGCGGTGAATGGTTCCGGCGACGTTGAACGGGTGTTGCTGGTGCCGCTCTCACTTGTGGGAGGCTTGCTCCGGGCGCGGCTCAATGGCACGGGGCGTGAACGGCATTTCAGCATCCACAGGATCACGGCAGTAGAAGATCCTCCACAGGAAGGGACGGAACTCCCATGACTGACGGTCCGTTGATTGTTCAAAGCGACAAGACCATCCTGCTGGAGGTGGCGCACCCGGACTCCACCGACGCCCGCCACGCCATCGCCGCCTTCGCCGAACTGGAGCGTGCACCCGAACACATGCACAGCTACCGGATCACGCCACTGGGGCTGTGGAACGCCCGCGCTGCCGGGCTCGACGCCGAGCACGTGGTGGACACCCTGCTGAACTATTCGCGCTATCCCGTGCCGCATGCGCTGCTGCTGGACATTGCCGAGATCATGGCCAGGTATGGGCGGCTGCGGCTGGAAAAAGATCCGCAGCATGGCTTGGTGCTGCGCAGTGACGACGAGCTGATCCTGGCGGAGGTGTGCCATGCAAAGAAGGTGTCCGCGCTGCTGGGCGCCCGCATTGATCCGTTGACTGTAGTGGTCCACGGGACTGCCCGCGGCGAGCTCAAGCAGCTGCTGCTCAAGGCCGGCTGGCCTGCCGAGGACCTGGCCGGCTATGTGGACGGCACCAGTCATCCGATCGCCCTGAGCGAGAACACCGGGGCAAGCCCCTGGACCCTGCGCCCGTACCAGCGCGTGGCCGTGGAGAACTTCTGGGCCGGCGGCTCGGGCGTGGTGGTGTTGCCGTGCGGTGCCGGGAAGACCATTGTGGGTGCCGCCGCCATGGCCGCCTCCGGGACCACCACGCTCATTCTTGTCACCAACACCCTCTCGGCGAGGCAGTGGAAGGCCGAGCTGCTTAAGCGCACCACCTTGACGGAGTCGGAAATTGGGGAGTATTCAGGGGCAGTGAAGGAGTTGCGCCCTGTCACGATTGCCACGTACCAGGTGCTCACCACCCGGCGCAATGGCAGCTTCACGCACTTGGAGCTGCTCAATGACAACGACTGGGGCCTGCTGATCTATGACGAGGTCCATCTGCTGCCGGCCCCCATTTTCCGCATGACCGCTGACTTGCAGGCGCGCCGGCGGCTCGGGCTGACCGCCACTTTGGTTCGCGAGGACGGCCGCGAGGGCGAGGTTTTCGCCTTGATAGGTCCCAAGCGCTACGACGCGCCTTGGAAGGAAATCGAGGCCCAGGGGTACATTGCTCCCGCCGACTGCGTGGAGGTGCGCGTGGACTTGGCGCGCGCGGAACGTTTGGCCTATGCCACGGCGGACGACGGCGAGAAGTACCGTTTGTGCGCCACCACGCTGGCCAAGTCCGTGGTTGCGCAGGCCCTCGTGGCAGCCCATGGTGGCGAGCAGATATTGGTGATTGGACAGTACCTCGACCAACTGGATGAGCTGGCCGCCCGCCTGAACGCTCCGCTGATCAAGGGCACCACCCCGGTCAAGGAACGCGAACGGCTTTTTGAGGAATTCCGCCAGGGCCGCGTACCCACTCTTGTGGTGTCCAAGGTGGCCAACTTTTCCATCGACCTGCCCGAGGCCTCCGTGGCCATCCAAGTCTCCGGCGCCTTCGGCTCCCGGCAGGAAGAAGCCCAGCGCCTGGGCCGGTTGATGCGGCCCAAGGCCGACGGCCGCACGGCCCGCTTCTACACCTTGGTGGCCCGCGACACCGTCGATGCTGATTTTGCCGCCAAACGCCAGCGCTTTTTGGCCGAGCAGGGCTATGCCTACAGGATCATGGACGCCCATGATGTTCCCCGTGCCATGGAAGGTCTACAGGAGTAGGATCGGGAAAAACAAGCGTGAATTCACTGAACTACGGAGGCGCACAGGCGTCATGAGCTATGAAGATTCAGTAGCCGAACACTACGGCCGCGGCAATGCCGAACAACTCATACTTGCCCACCTCAGTGCCCTGGGCAAGGATCCCGAGCACTTTGACATTGCCGATCTGCAGGGCATGGACCAACTGCATGTGGGCGGCGCCGAGGCCACCTCCCGGGTGGCAACACGGGCCGGAATCAACGCCGGCAACCACGTGCTGGACATCGGCTCAGGCTTGGGCGGGGTGGCCCGCCATCTGGCCCAGCACTTTGGCGCCAGCGTCCACGGGGTGGAGCTCACACCCGAATTTGTAGCCGCGGCAACCTCGCTGACCCGGCGCACCGGCCTGAGCAGCGCCGTGGCGTTCACCCAGGGCAGCGCCCTGGCGATGCCGTTTGAGGAAAACTCCTTTGACGCCGCAGTCCTCTTTCACGTGGGCATGAACGTTCAAGACAAGGACCAGGTCTTTGCCGAGGCTGCCCGGGTGTTGCGGCCAGGCTCCGTCATGGCCGTGTACGACGTCATGCTGATGGGCGGCGATGTGGAGGAGTACCCGCTCCCCTGGGCCACCTCCGCCGAGACGTCATTCCTGCAACCGCCGCTTGCCTATAGCGATGCCCTGGGCCAGGCCGGATTCAGTGTGGACTACGAGGCGAAAGTTCCCGTCTCGGACTCCGTGGCGTTCCTTGAGCGGGCACTGTCCGGCAGTGGCCCGGCAGGGGTGCAGGCCGCCCAGCTGAACAACTTGATGATGTTCTTCCGCTCGGGCTTGTTGGCGCCTGTGGAGATCTACGCGCATCTGGACTGAGGTCTGGATTATGACGCCGGTATGGTGATGCGCTGCTGATATATCTGCAGCGCATCACCATACCGGCGTCCGCCCAATCCGAACTCCACGAGGTCGAAATGGTCCTGCGCCGGCACTCAGCCGGCGGACAAGCCGGCCACCCACTGCTCATGCAACGCCGTGAGCTCGGCGGCTACTGTTGCTTCGGCGTCGTACAGGTTGCTGGTTTCGCCCGGATCTGCGGCAAGGTTGCACAGGAAGTAGCCACTGCCAGGATCGGCGTGCTCAACGTCCCTGATGGCATCAGCTACGGGCGATCCTGGTTCCACCCAGCGCAATTTCCAGTCTCCGCGGCGCACCGACCATTGCCAGCCACAATCCCAGTGCAGAGTTTCGTGGCACTGAGTCGAATCGTCTGCCGCGGCGAGCAGATCCAGTCCGTCGCAGTGCGCATAAACGGCCGGGTCCGCACCGGCGGCGGCGAGCGCCGTGGGCAGTATGTCCATGGAACTTGTCAGCCCGCTGCGGGTAACCCCCTCCGGCACGTGGCCGGGCCAGCGCAGCAGGAATGGGACGCGCACGCCGCCCTCCCCCAGGGTGTACTTGGTCCCGCGCAAGGGAGCGTTGACACCGTAGTTACACGTGGATCCGCCGTTGTCGGTGAGGTAAATGACCATGGTGTCCTCGGCCAGCCCCAGTTCGTCGAGCTGGTCCAGGATCAGACCAATCTGCTGGTCCATCAATTCCAGCTGGGCCAGGTAGTACGCGCGGCCGTTTTCCAGGTGCGGGCTGATGGCGCCGTCGTACCAGTCAATGTACTCGCTGGCCCCCGGATTCCAATCCTCATAAGCTGGCAGCCCGCGCTTTTCGAGCTCCTCGGCGGGCAGCTGCCAACAAAAGTTGTGGACGGCGTTGAAGGCCACTGTGGCCAGGAACGGCTTGTCGGCATGGTCCGCAACAAACGCCCGGGTCCGCTCCCCAATCGTGTCGGTCAGGAAGCCCTCCAGTTCCTGGGGCTCTTCGCCATTCCAGAGAGGTTGCACAGCCATGGGGAACGCAGCATCACCGTACTCCTGCACCGCGTCCTGGGAGTGGTGGAGGTAGTTGAGCCGGCCCATCGACTCCCCCGCGAGCCCGTAAAACGATTCGTCATAGCCGTGCCGGGGAGGGGTGCCACGGTCACCATGGTGTTCGGTGCCGTAGTGGACCTTGCCGAAATAGCCCGTCGCGTAGCCTTCGGCGCGCAGGAGCTCGGCCATGGTGGGTACCTCTGGCGGGCAGATTTCCGAGTCCGTAAACCAGCGGGCACCCCAGCGCTGCTGATAGCTGCCAGCAGCCAGCCCCGCCCTGGACGGTGAACAAATGGGTGCTGTGACATAGGCGTTGCCATAAGAGGCGCCCTGCCGGGCCAGCCTGTCCAACGCGGGCGTGCTCACATCATCCTGCACTCCCAGAATGGAGCGGTCTGCATAGCCATGGTCGTCGGAGATGATGACCATAATGTTGGGTTGACGCGCGGGAGTGCGGGAGGGCATGAGGATCCTTCTTGATGATGGTGGAGTTTTCTCAGCGAACAATGCCGCGCCGGGCTAAGCCAGGACTGCTTTCAATGATTCCAGGGCCTCGGCCAGCGGCGGAAGATGCGGGTGCCAGGCGCGTTCCCACTCCAGCGAAACCCACGGATCCTCGATTCCATGGTTCGCCGAGATCCCACCGACGAGTCGCTGCATCTCACGCAACGGAAGTTCGCCTTGGCCGGGCAGCGTCAGCGTCACAGTGTTGGTCCCGGGATTCCGCACGCCATCCTTGTACTGCGCGTACGCCAAGGAGTCCGCTAAAAGTTCGGCCGTGCGGGCGGGTTCTTCGTCATGGCGCCACGGGTGCATGAGGTCCCAAATAACCTGCACCGGCGCATCCGCAGCAACATGGGACAGGATCCGCACAATGTCGCCCCCGCGGGGATGCGAATCGTGGGTCTCCAACAGGATCACCACCCCTCGCTCCCTGGCTCGTTCAGCTGCCGCGTTGAGCCGGCTGGCGCCAAGCTTGTCCGCCGCCAGCATTTCCGCCGACGGGTCCTCCCCCAGTGCGCATGGCTCAATCCCTGCCCCGGGGAACACCCGCACCTGGGCCGGGCCGGACGCATTTCCAACCGAGAGGTCTGCAGCCAGTTCGACGGCGGCCAGCAGCCCAGCGAGCACCGGATCGTTTGCGCCCTGGTCGGCGTGGGCATCGGCAGCACCGTCGCCGGCGCCGTCGTCGTAAGCACTGGCGGGTGGAGCGCAGACGCTGACATAGCTGGCCAGCGTCACCACTGTCAGGCCGGCGCTGGCCAGTGCTTGGGCAACGTCGCTGCGCTGGGCCGCGTCCATGCCCGGGTACACGAACTCACCCGCGGCTGCACGCAGTTCAACCCCTGTGGCACCGGATTTCTGCGCAAGCTCTACGACCTGCTCCAGCGAATCGCCTGGACACCCCAGGGTGGAAAACGCCAATGGCATGATGGGCCTTTCAACGGCAAACGATTAATTAGTTTCACACTAGTGCGGAAACCGCTTTCCATCAATGTTTAATGCTCTGTCATTACCCCTTTATTCCTCCCCTGGAACTCTGCTAACAATGGTGTGTCCCGTCTTGCAAGGAGCACCCATGCCCGGCCCTGCCACCACTGCTGCCCTGCCCGGGCAGCCCCAACCAACCGGCCAACACCCGACGCTGCCCAACATCGTCTTCATCCTCAGCGACGACCAGGGCCCCTGGGCGCTGGGCTGCGCCGGCAACTCCGAGATCCAGACGCCACACCTGGATGCCCTCGCCGCACAGGGCACCCGGCTGGAGAACTTCTTTTGCGTCTCCCCCGTCTGCTCCCCGGCCCGGGCCAGCCTGATGACAGGGCAGATCCCTTCCCGGCACGGCGTGCACGACTACCTGACCGGCGTCGAGGTTGGTGCGCAGGCCCCGGACTACCTGGCCGGGCAGCTAATCTTCACCGACGTCCTCGCGGAGAACGGCTACCGCCTGGGCCTGTCCGGAAAATGGCATTTGGGCGCCAACGACGCCCCACGCAAGGGATTTGTGCACTGGTATGGGCTCGAAGGTGGTGGCAGCCCGTACACGGGCGCAACCATGTACCGCAACGGCGAACGCGAGGAAACCAGCAGCTATCTGACGGATGCCATCACCGAGGATGCCCATAAATTCCTGAATCAGGAAGCCTCCCCCCAGCAATCCCAAGAAGCCAAAGAGCCGTTCTTCCTCGCCGTCAACTACACGGCCCCGCACCAGCCGTGGAAGGGTCAGCACCCCGCGGAATTTGAGGATCTCTACGCGGATTGTGCCTTTGAAAGTTGTCCCCAGGAGGAACCGCATCCCTGGCAGCCCACGGTGGACGGGGTGGCCATTGGCGGGGAGCCGGATGTGCGGGCCGCCCTGGTGGGATACTTCGCGGCCGTCAGCGCCATGGATGCGGCCATCGGGCGGCTCATGGCGCACCTGGACAGCCTCGGCATTCGTGAGAACACGCTGGTCATTTTCAGCAGCGACAACGGTTTCAATTGCGGCCACCACGGTGTGTGGGGCAAGGGCAACGGCACGTTCCCGCAAAACATGTACGACTCCTCCGTGAAAGTGCCCGCCATCTTCCACTGGCCGGGCCGGATCGCCGGCGGCAAGGTCCGGGCGGAGCTTTTGTCCGCGTACGATGTCGCCGCCACCATCTTGGAGATCGCCGGGCTTGATCCGGCCACCTTTGAGACGGGGCCGGGTGCCTCCTTCGCACCGCTGCTGCTCACGGACGGGCGGCCGGAGGCGGAGCGGCAGGCTGGCGCCGTGGTGGTTTATGACGAATACGGCCCGGTGCGGATGATCCGTACCCAGGATTTCAAGTACGTGCACCGGCACCCGCACGGGCCGCACGAGCTTTATGACCTGGCCGCGGATCCCGGGGAGCGCGTGAACCTGATGCTCGACGCCGTCGCGCATCCCATGCTGCCAGCCCTGCGTTCGCGAATGGCTGGCTGGTTTGCCAACCATGGGGTGCCGGACTTTGACGGGGCCGCACTTCCGGTTGCCGGGGCGGGTCAGCACAGCCCGCTCCACAGCCCAGTGGGGACCCCCGATCCCCTCGGGGCCTTCACCGGACCCAATTGGGACGGCACACCACGCCCGTGACTGTCCTTGAGAACAATCCTTCCAAGTAGTCCTTTATTCCTCTCTTCACGGTGGCCTTGACTGCAAGGTACTGCTTGCGTTGCTGGCATCAGGGCCGGCAACCTTTGACGAATAGGAATTCCTCCAATGACGTATGGACTGACTCGACGGCACCTCCTCAAGGGCGCAGGCGCCCTGACCTTCGCGGGGCTGCTCGCGGGCGGATTCGGCCCCCTGGCCCAGGCCGCACAGGCCGCCACTGTGCCCGAGTTTGAGGCGCTGCGTGAACGGTGGGTGGACCAGATCACGGGCCGGAAGCTCATCACAGCAGGAGACCCTGACTTCACGGCAGCCGTGGCCCGGCTGGACGCGGACGTCAGCAAGTCGGTGGCCCTGCTCCTGCCTGCGGGGACCCGGACACAGATTTTCAGTGACGCCCCGTTCACCGCCGACGCCCAGATTGTCACCACTTACAAGCGGCTGGCCCAGATGGCCACGGCCTGGGCCACTCCCGGTTCAGTTCATGAGGGCAACGCTGCACTGCTGGGCCACATGCTGGCTGCGCTGCAGGACGGCAACCGGCTCATCTACAACGCCACCCAGAAGGAATTCGGCAACTGGTGGTCCTGGGAAATCGGGACACCGCGGGCACTGGGAGACATCCTCGCCATCCTGGGCAGCCACGTGCCGGCGGAGCTGCTGGGACGGTACACGGCCGCCGTCGACCATTTCATCCCGGACCCCACCCTGCAATTCTCGGACGAGCGCGGAAAGATTCTCTCCGAAGGCGCCAACCGGGTGGACATTTGTCAGGGCATCATCGTCCGCTCCATTGTGGGCAACGACCCGGCGCGACTGGCCGCAGCCGTCGCGGCGCTCAGCCCGGTGTGGCAGTACGTCACCAGCGGGAACGGTTTTTTCACTGACGGTTCCTTTGTGCAGCATTCCACCATCGCCTACACCGGCACTTACGGCCTGGTGCTGCTGGGCGGGCTTGCCAAACTATTTTCCCTGCTGGGCGGATCGGCGCACGCCGTCTCGGACCCCAGCCGCGACATCCTGTTCAAGTCCGTTGAGGACTCCTTCGCCCCGTTCCTGCACAACGGGCAAATGCTCGATTCGGTCCGCGGCCGGGCCATCTCGCGCACCCAGGAGCGCAGCTACGACAACGGCGACGGCGCCATCGAGTCCATCCTGTGGCTGGCGCGGGCCGTGGACCCTGCCACGGCCACGCGCTGGCAGGGCCTGTGTCAGGGCTGGATCGAGCGCAACAGCTTCGAAAGCCCCCTCAAGGGGGCCTCAATCCCGCGCACCGCACTGCTGAAGGACCTGGCCGCCGCCGGTGTCGCCCCCATCGCCGAAACTCCCGGGCACAGCTTCTTCGCCGGCATGGACCGCTCGGTGTTCCGCGGTGACGGCTGGGCCGCCGCTCTGGGGCTGTGTAGCAACCGGATCGCCTGGTACGAGTGCGGCAACGGGGAAAACAACCTGGGCGGCCAGACCGGCTCGGGCATGACGTACGTGTACACGGGCAAGGCCGACCACTTTGATGACGACTTCTGGCCCACCGCAAACCTCAGCCGGCTTCCCGGCATCACGGTGGACACCACACCCCTGCCGGCCAAGGTGGAAGGTGAATGGGGTGCCAAGACACCCAAAAACGAGTGGACCGGTGGCGCGTCCCTGGGCACGGTCGGGGCCGTCGGCATGCACCTGCTGGCCCCGGGTGGCACCGGCATGGCTGCCCGCAAGGCCTGGTTTTACGCCCGGGACATGGTGGTGGCCCTTGGTGCGGACATCAAGACCGCCAGCGGGGCCCGGGTGGAGAGCATTGTGGAACACCGCAACCTGGGTGCCGTGGGCGGGCAGGCCATAACGGTCGACGGCGTTGCCCACTCAGCGCCTGTCGGCACCCCTGCAGTCCACGGCAACCCGGGCTGGGCCCATGTTGAGGGAACCGGCGGCTACCTGATGCTCGGCGAGGAATCGCTTACGGTTCTGCGTGAGCAACGCGTCGGGTCCTGGCAGAAAGTCAACACGGGAGGCCCGGCAGCCACCACCAGCCGCCAGTACGCCACCTTGCTCATTGACCACGGCACAGCACCGCGCCAGGCAAGCTACGCCTACGCAATCCTGCCGGGAGCGTCCGCGCGGGAAACCGAGAAGGCCTCCCGGAAGGCGCCGCGCGTCCTGCGCAACGACGCCGTGGGTCAGGGCGTCGAGTTCAGCGCCAAGGAAACGGCTGCCATCTTCTGGCAGGCAGGCACGGTGGGCATCATGTCCGCTGACGGCCCGGCATGCGTGCTGTTCAACGGCAATCCAGGACACGGCGTGCTGGCTGTTTCGGACCCCACCCAAAGTGCGGGCACGCTCACGGTAACAGTGGCTGGCACCCAATACCGCCGCACCACCGCCGGCGCCACCTTGGCGCTGGATGCAAACGGCAACACTGTTGTCACCGTTAATACGGCCGGGCTCATGGGCGCCACCGTGGAGCTTGAACTGCACCGCTAAAAAAAGAAAAATCATGCGCAGGACTCACCACGAGTCCTGCGCATGATTTTTTATGCGCGGAACCCGCCGTGAGTTCCGCGCATACGTTCAGGGTAAATCAGCCGAGGGGGCTGCTGGCCACGTGCACCTCGTCCAGCCGCACGGGCGTACCGTCTTCGGCCGAGCGGTACGCCGCCAACACCAGCTCCACCACATGTGTGGCGTGGTCCCCGCTAACACTGGGCGCAGCGCCCCCAACAGCGGCCGAAAAATCGGCCAACTGCGCAGTGAAGGCGTCCTGGATGTCGTGGGAAGCAGTGGCGTGCAGCTGCGAGCGCGTTCCATCGATCTCCAGAAAGGTGCCCTTGCGCGGGTCAACCGTGACAGTGCCCAGCTCGCAAACAACCAGCATCTCATCGATGTGATCGGGGGTGTCCGAGACAATGGAAATGCGGACCTGGACACCGTTGGCAAGCGTGAGCTCCATGGCACCATCGGTTTCCACGGGCGCCCCAAAACGCCTCAGGGTGGTGGCGCCGAGCTGCACGGCCGGGGCACCACCCACCCACAGGCACCTGTCCAGGCAGTGCGCACCAATGTTGATGAACGCCCCTCCCCCGGAAATTTCCTTGTCAAAGAACCAGTCGGGGCGGGTGCCTGGACGGTAATCGGTGCTGCGGTAGTCGTGAATCATCAACACCCGGCCCAGTTGGCCCGTGGCCAGTGCCGCCTGCAGTGCCAGCTTCTCAGCCATGAAGTGCTGGATCATCCCCACCACCATGACCACGCCCGCATCGGCGCACGCCTGTTCCATGAGGCGGCAGTCGGCCAGGGTGGTGGCCATGGGTTTCTCCACCAGGACGTGCACCCCTTGGGCGGCCGCGGCCAGCACCATGTCCCGGTGCAGGCTGTGCGGGGTGTTGATCACCACGGCGTCCACCACCCCCGCAGCCAGCATTGCCTGATAATCGGTGAACACGGCCGCGCCCCAGGGTGCCGCCACGGCTGCTGCCACGTCCTCACGCAGGTCGCAGACTGCGCTCAATACAATCCCGTCAAGAACGTCAGCACCGTGCGCATGCAAACCGGCAACGGCGCCTGCCCCAATAATTCCCAGTCTCATTTCCTTGACTCATTCCTGTTCGTGTTGCACGGACAGCCTTTTGGCCCCGCAAGATTCCCTCACAACAAGCCGCGGGCGCAAACGCACCTGGTGGATGGGGCAATCATCGCCCTCCACCAGGCGGCGCAATAGAATTTCCGCGGCCATCCTTCCCATGCGGTGCTTTGCCGGGGCCACAGCCGTCAGGGGCACCTCCGCCAAGTCCGCCAATTCGTCGTCGTAAGACACCAACGCCAAATCCTCCGGCACCCTGACACCGCCCCGACGTGCGGCAGCCTCCAATAAGGTGGCCTCCCTGTCACCAAACACCAGCGCGGCGGTGGCCCCGGCAGCCAGCAGCTGCGCCAACAAGCCTTCGGCCGCACCGTCCTCCCATTCCTCCTTCAGGGCCGCCAGGATCAGCGGCGCGAAGCCCACATCGGCTGCGGCACGCTCATAGCCTGCAACAATGGCCGGCTCCGTGGGTGTCTGGGCCCGCGTCAGCAACGCAACGCTAGGGTGCCCCAAACCGACAAGGTGGGTGACGGCGTCGTACGCGCCACCCTGATGATCCGAGCACACATGCTCGGTCCTGTCCCCCGGGCCCAGGTCCATCAAGCTACGCTCCAGCAGCACCACGGGCACGTTCAAGGACGTCAGCTCCCTGACCCGCTGCTGGGGATCGGCAATGCCGCCCAGAGTGGGGACAAGGATCAGCCCGTCCACGCCAGATTCCACCAGGAACTCAATGCTGGAATCCTCCCGTTCCGGCTGGTAGTTGTAGGTGGCCAGCTGCAGGCCCACATCCTGGGCGGACAGCGTCTCCTCAATGCCCTGCAGGACGCGCGGGTAGTACAGCTGGGTGTCCGGCAACAGGACTCCCACGGTAAACCGGGAACGACGCCGGACTGGCTGGCGGTCGGCCACAAAACTTCCCGCGCCCTGGCGCCGCACCACCACTTCCGCTTGCACCAGCTCGTCAAAGGCCCTGCGCACAGTGGTCAGGGACAGTCCTGTCTCGGCGGCAAGCTGTGCCTCGGTGGGCAGCTTGGCGCCCACGGCCCAGGTGCCGGCCAGGATTCCGCGGCGCAGCTCATCGGCAAGCGCCTGGAACTTCAGGTCCCTGGAATCGGTGTCGCGGATGTGCCCGGAGACAGATTTTCGTGTCACGGTGCCCTTTCTCGTAGCTCACCTGAGGATGAGCCTGCCAGAAACAAAAGAGATGAATAAAGGTGCAATTCGATCTCAATTGGCACAATCCTCTTTTTGGGTCCCTTCGTCAACCGGCAGCACGCCCAGTATGTGCCCACGGTTGAGAAAACTCCTTGAAAAGAACTTTCAAAGTACTCATTGATTCCTCTCTTTCACTGCTGTTTGAGTCATGTCACTGAGTCGTGATCCACGGCACAACTACTTCACGAGGTGTCTTCCATGAGTACTAAATCCCGAATCGCGCGGGCCCTGGCTGTTCTGGCCGGCGCGTCACTGGCCATGACGGCTTGCGGCGGCGGAACAGAGAACCCCCAGGCCGCACAGGAGAGCAGTACATTGACGTACTGGTCCATGTGGAAAGAGGGCGAACCGCAGCAAAAAGTCATTGCCGGTGCCATTGCCGATTTTGAGAAGGAAACCGGGGCCACGGTCAAGGTGCAGTGGCAGGGCCGCTCCAACGTGCAAAAACTTGTCCCGGCGCTGAACACGAACAATGTCCCGGACATTGTGGATGGCCCCTACGCCAAGCTGGCCCCGGTCATTGGGGACACGGGGCAGGCCCTGCCTCTTACCGATGCCTACGCCGCCGAGGTTGACGGCAAAAAGGTGTCGGAGCTGATCCCGGCCAAATACGTCGAAGTCAGCAACATCAAGGATGCCGACGGCAAGCCTTGGATGCTGCCCTACAGCCTGAGTTCAGACGGCATCTGGTACGACGCCGCCAAGCACCCCGGGCTTGAAACTGCACCGCCTGCGTCCTGGGATGACTTCATCAAGGTCCTGGACACGTTCAAGGCAGAGGGCAAGGTGCCGTTGGCGGCCGACGGCGACATTGCCGGCTACAACTCCATGTGGTTCACCACGGCCCTGGTCCGCACCGACGGCACGGGCGCCTTCGCCAAGGTCGCCGCGGACAAGTCCGGCGCAGCCTGGGATGCGCCCTCGGTCCTGGCCGCGGCGAAAAAAGTTGAGCAGATCGCCCAGGGCGACTACCTGGTCAAGGGCTACAACGCCAGCAAGTGGCCGGCCCAGCAGCAGGTGTGGGCCAATGGCGGCGCTGAATTGTTGCTGAACGGTTCCTGGATCCCCACCGAAACCAGCACCTACGCCGCTGGGGGTTTCAAGTTCTCTTCCTTCCCGTTCCCGCCCGTTTCAGGCCAGCCGAAGACCGTGCGCGCCGACTTTGTTGGCTGGGCCATCCCGAAGAAGGCGGAGAGCCCCAAGCTGGCGCAAAAACTGGCGACCTTCATGCTGGGCAAGAAGTACCAGGACGCCTACGGCACCGACGCCAAGGTCCTGCCCATCCGCACCGACGCGGCCACGGCCCCGGAGATCGCCTCCGTCAAGAAGGCCCTGGACCGTGCGGACGGCGTTTACCTGCAGAACGACGGCGTCACGGCGCCGGGTTATGTGGAGAAGATCCTGTGGCCCATCAATGACGAACTCTTCCTGGGCAAGATTAAGGCTGAGGAATTTGTTGCCAAGATGAAGGCCGCCCAGATCGGGTACTGGAAGGACAACAGCTAGATGTCCACCACCATTGGACGCCGCGCAGCTACCGACTCCCCTGCTCCTGCAAAAAAGCAGAAGCAGGGGCAGGGCGGCAGCAGCATAGACCGGCAACGCCGCAAGCTTCTGGTGCCCTTTGTGGGCCCCGCCTTCATCTTTTACACAGTCCTGTTCATTGTTCCGGCCATTGGTGCCGCCTGGATCAGCCTGCATGTGTGGGCCGGATCCGGTCCCATGAAGTTTGTGGGCCTGCAAAACTACGTGCGGGTATTCAAGGACGACCTTTTCCTGAAGTCCTTTGGCAACACCTTGTTGCTGCTGTTTGTGGTGGGCGCCGCGATCTTCATCCTGGCGTTTGCCATGACCCTGGTGCTGCGGGACATGGCTGGGAAAAAGATGGTCCGCAATGTCATCTTCTTCCCGCACCTGATCAACGCCCTGGTCTTTGGCGTACTGGCCGGCTTCATCTTCAACCCCGGCGGCATGGTCAACACCCTACTGAAGCCCTTGGGCATCACGGAGCCACCGGCGTGGCTGGCGCAGGAGAACATTTTCCCGCTCATCATGGCGACCCTGGTGGCCACCACCACCGGTTATTTCACCACCATCTTGATGGCCGGGGTGGACAGGATTCCGCCGTACTTCTACGAGGACTGTGCCCTGGCCGGGGCAACGGCCTTCCAACGCCTGCGTTATGTGATCCTGCCCCTGACTTGGGATGTTTTCGGCACCTGCGCCGTGCTCTGGACCATCTCCTCCATCAAGATCTTTGAAATCATTTGGGTCTTTGGTGGCAGCAGCGGCGCCGGCATTCCGCCCACGCAAAGCTGGACCACGGCCGTGTACACCTACGTCACAGCGTTCTCCGGCCAGTCCACGCCCGCTTACGGTGCCGCCACGGCGTCGGCGATCATCTCGCTTGCCTTGGTCTCGGTACTTGTCGTCCTACTGCGCCGCGCCATGCGCCGTGACGCCGTTGAATTCTAAGGAATCCCCATGAGCACCCTCACCGCACCCACAACAAAAACACCACCCGAGCCGGCCAAACCTGCCAAACCCCGGGCCAGGAACCACCGCGGCGTCAGCCCGGCACTGCGCGCGGAGAACAACGTCATCCGCAGCATTGGCGTGTTCGTGCTGTGGGCCGTGGTGGTCATCAGCATCGCCATGTTGGCGTGGATGGTCCTGCAGGCCTTCCGCGACACCCGGGCCATCCTCAGCGACCCATGGGGCATGCCGGCCACGTTCGACTTCTCCAACTTTGTTCGGGCCTGGACCGTCAGCGACTTCGCCACGGCAACCTTCAACAGCGTGGTTACCACGGGCATCTCGTCATTTTTGACGGTGGCCATCGCCGCGCCGGCCGCATACTACTTGAGCCGGGTGGAAAGCCGCCTGACCGGTGGCTTGAGCCTGTACTTCATCCTGGGCCTGGGCATCCCGGCGCAGGTCATCCTCATCCCCTTGTTCATCATGCTCAACGAGGTGAACTTGACGGACAGCCTGATTGGCCTGAACCTGGTCTACATCGCCATGTCCATGCCGTTCACGGTGTTCTTGCTGACGGCATTCTTCCGCAGCCTTCCGCTGGAGATGGAGGAGGCTGCCGCGCTCGACGGCGCATCCGCCTTGCGCACCTTTGTCCAGATCACGCTCCCGCTGGCCAAGGGCGGCATCCTGACGGCGTTTGTCCTGCAAGTGGTGGCGCACTGGAATGAGACACTGCTGGCCCTGACCTTGATCCAGTCCACCGAAAAGTACACGCTGCCGGTTGCCTTGATCTCCTTTGTGCAGCAGCAGACCTACTCCGGCGCCGACTGGGGCGGGCTCTTTGCGGGTCTGTGCATTGTGGTCCTGCCCATGCTCATCATTTATGTCTGGCTGGGCCGCCGTCTGACCGAGGGGCTGACCCTGGGCATGGGCAAATAATGCCAGCTCCGAACCTGCTGTTCATTGTCGCCGACCAGTTCCGGGCCATGTGCCTGGAGCCGGGCGGCGACCCTGTTTCCACCCCGTTTTTGGATTACTTGGCGGCCAGCGGAGTCTCTTTGGCGAACGCCGTCAGCAACTACCCCGTGTGCAGCCCGCACCGGGCCATGATGATGAGCGGGCAGTACCCGGACGCCAACGGGGTCACCCACAATGTGAACTCCGAAACCGCCGGGTGGGGTGTGGGCTTGCGTCCCGATGCGCCGTCCTGGGCTGCCGTGCTGAGAGATGCCGGCTACAAGACCGGATACATCGGCAAATGGCATTTGGAGGCACCCGTCCCCGAGGACGCCATCCACGGTGCCGGCGTGCTTGCAGACGGCCGCTATTGGGATGCGTACTCGCCCCTTGACCGGCGCCATGGCTTTGACTTTTGGTACTCGTACGGCTGCAATGATGCCCATCTGAGCCCGCACTATTGGACGGGCGACGCCGGACGGCACCAACGCGTCAACGTCGCCGGATGGTCGGCCGCCCATGAGACGGACGTTGCGGTGGAATTTCTGGAACGGGCCGCCGGTCCCGCCCGCGCCGGCACGCCCTTCGCCCTGGCTCTCTCGTGGAACCCACCGCACCAGCCCTTTGACCAGCTGCCCCCGGACTTTGAGCGCAGCTACGGCAAGCTTGCTGCCGCGGAACTGCTCACCCGACCCAATGTTGTGCTGAAATCCGATGCGGGGCGCGAGGCTGCGGCCATCGCTCCCTTGTACTATGCCGCTGTCGGCGCCATTGATGCCCAAGTGGGGCGGTTGCTGGAAGCCCTGGACTCCCTGGGCCTTGCCGACAATACGCTGGTCATTTTCACCTCCGACCACGGCCAGCAAATGGGTAGCCACGGACTGCTGTACAAGAACGTGCCCTTTGAGGAGTCCATGCGGATCCCGTTTGTGCTGCGCTGGCCCGGGCGGCTCAACCCTGCCACGGCTGCGGGGCTTTCCAGCGTGGACATCGCACCCACACTGTTGGGGCTCCTGGGCTTTGACGTTCCCGCACCCATGCAGGGCCGGGATGTCTCCACGGCGCTCCTCGCCGACGCGGCCGGCAACCACCCCGGCGCGACGGCGGACGGCTCACCCGAGCTGGGTACGCCGTCGGCCCTGTACTTTTACTACCCCCGCGACCGGCACGACGTAGATGTGCGGGGCCTGCGAACGGCCACGGCGAAGTTCATTGCCACTTTTCATCCGGCATCCGGCTTGTCCACGGCGCTTTATGACTTGGTGGCCGATCCATACGAGCTCCGCACCATCACCGAGCCGGCACTTGTCAGGGGGCACGCCGCCGCGCTGACCGACGCGTTGGCCGCGGCGGGCCAGTCATGGACCGGCGCCCCGGCGCTGGCGGCCCTGGCGGCGGGCGAGCTGTGCCCCCCATAGCCTCGAAGGTATCCCTCAGGGTTGTGGGCAGGCCGGGCACCCACTGACAGGGGTGCCGTGGACCCATCTTCGTGTGCCTCAGGGCCTTTCTGACCGTTGGTTCGCCCGCCCGGAAGAACTATCGAGGCTAGTGCTTGTGCCGGCGCCGAGTTGTAGCCATTACGGCAAACCCACAGCCGAGCAGCAGCGCGCCACCCACCACCAGAGGCGAATTTGCTCCGGCAAATCCGGTTGAAGCCAGGGCCTTGGCAGAATTCGTCGCTTGCTGCGTTGGGGTGACTGCTGGCGCTACCGTCGGGCTAACTATGGGGTCCACTGTCGGATCCACTGTGGGATCAACCGTGGGGTCCACGGTCGGATCAACTGTCGGATCAATGGTGGGGTCAACCGTCGGGGTGGGGATTGTTGCTTGGTCAAAGTCCACGCCGGTGACGTCGCCTTGGCTGAGATCAACGGTTTGGTTCGCATCGCCCACCAGTTCACAGCCTTCGGCGGCTGTTGCCGAAACTGTATAGGAATCGATGGCCAGGAAGTTGGTGAACGAATAGGTCCCGAGCGAGTCGGTGATGGTGGAAGCGACAACTGTGTTGGCGGCATCCTTGAGGTCCACAGCAACCCCCGGCAAGGTGCAACCGGACACTGATCCGGAAATGTCATGAGCCACTGTTGCAAACCAGGTTTGGTAGGTCGGCAAGCCGGTGGTTCTCGTATAGGTCACGGTCAGGCTGGTGAGTGGTACTCGTGGCATGAACCAACCGGAGGCACCTGAGGTGTCTTGGTTGACTCCGAAACCGCTGCCCAGCAACGTGCCAGTGGCAGCATCCCAGGTCGGCAGATCAAATTGACGCACGCCGTCGACAAGGTCTCCGGTACAAGACCGCGGGGTAGGGGCATCGCAGTAGTTGAAAACGCCCTGGAAGCCAAGGTCAGCGACGGGGACTGGCTGGCCGGCGGCGTCTAGGGCCGAGACTACGGCCTTGTCGGCATCGATATCACCCAGCACAAAACCCCATGCGCTGGCCGGTGTCGGCGCATCAAAGGCATATGTGGTGGTGCCAGGTCCTGTGGGAGTGTCCTGAAGCGGACGCTGGTTGATGTAGCCCTGATCCTGGCTTGATCCAAACACGAGGCCAGGGGCGCTGCCGGCCGGCAGGTATGTTGATGCACCTGTTTGGGTGGTGACCAGCCGAGACGATGCGGCGAAGGTGGTTTGCGGGAATCCGCCACCCAGTTGCACGGAGCCCGTGTAGGCAGGGGCCTGACCCGCAAGCTGCCAGGCACCGTAGCCGCCGCCACCGCCGTCGACCATATCTGCTTGCGAGGCAGTTGTACCTCCGAAGGCCAGGACAGCCACCATAGCGGCAACTCCAACGGCGGGCAGGTATTTTCTCAATGTGATCCCCATAAGTCATCGGTGACGGATTTAGACTCGTGCGGCCTCGCACATTCCGTCAGAACATGCTTAATGTAGCAGAAGCGACCCGGCTCCGGTCTAGATGTCGAAGCCCTCCTGCGTCGCTCGGAAAGAGAAGCAACGGCAGTGCCCGCTGCGCCCAAGAACGGCTGGACTGCCCCCGAATGTGCCTGACCCGACCAGGAAACGGTGAAACTGTCCCGAAAGCTGCCGCTTCGGCAGTCGGCGGATATTCACTGTCGGCGGTTAAGGCGGAACACTGAAGGGTGTCGGAGGGGATTGTTGGCCATCTTCTCGATACCTATCATCACCTCATGCCACCAGGACCTTGAGTTCCGCACGGCGCAGCAGGAACACGCGCACAGCGATAGCGGCCAGGGCCAACCCCGCCAAAATAGCGCCCGACCACG
This sequence comes from Arthrobacter glacialis, assembly GCF_002909415.1. NCBI lineage: Bacteria > Bacillati > Actinomycetota > Actinomycetes > Micrococcales > Micrococcaceae > Arthrobacter > Arthrobacter glacialis. Next base: position 251,035 of record NZ_PPXB01000003.1, read on the forward strand.
GCAGCTGGCGGATGCCCGCCGTCGAGATGGACCAGCCACCCAGCGCCGCACCCACTGTGATGCCAAGATTGGAAAAGGAGATGAAGAGGCTGTTGCCAAAGTCAGGGGCGTCAGCAGTATCGAGACCAACCCACCGCTGGCTCACAATCAACCCGCCCGAGTGGACCAAGCCCCACACCAGGACCGCCGCAACCATTGGTATCTGGTACGGGCCTGCAGCGAAAACCAGGGCATAGGCGCCAACATAGACCAGCGGGAATGCCACCACCGTGCGGACCACATTGCGCTGGAGTAAGAAACCAAAGATTGAGTTGCCAAAGATCATGACAACGCCAAAGGCCACAAGCAGTGCGCTCACCCACGTCCCGTCCATCTTCGCCACTTGGCCCAGATAGTCGGCAAAGTAGCTGTAGGTGGAGAACATGGCCGCAAAGATGAGGACAATGGAACCCAGATTCAGCCAGAGCAGGGGCTTCCGCAGAATGCCCAGTTGGCCGCTATAAGAGATGCGCCGCTCGGCGGGCATTGACGGTAGCCATTTCCATATCCCCACAAAGGCCCCAAGATTCACCAGGCTGCCGAAGAGAAACGCGGCTTCTAAGGAAAACTGCGAGCCCAGGTACGCCGTCAAGGGAACACCCAGAGCGAATCCCACCGTGACACCGGCAAAGATCCTCGTCGCAGCCTTGCCAGCCTCGTGAGCTGGAACCATTCGTGCGGCGGTTGTGAGGGCTACGGCGAAGAACACCGGATGGACAATGGCAGGGATGACGCGGAAGGCCAGCATCCAGCCAAAATCAGTGGCGAACGCGTACACAAGGTTGGCCACGGCGAAGACGCCAATGGACCCCAGCAGCACCCACTTGCGGTTCATGCCGGAGGTCAACAAAATGGTGAACGGGCCACAAACGGCCACCACCAGGGCGAAAACGCTGACCAACCACCCCGCGTCCGCCGTCGAAACGCCAAACCGTTCACCCACCAGCGGAAGAACACCCACGATCCCTATTTCGGTGGTGATGATGCCAAACACGCCCAGTGCCAACACGGCAATTAATGGCGAACTGCTGCTCTTCATTCGTGCCTCTCCGCTGCTGGAATGCAACAGCCTGTTTTCAATTCGTTAAATCTAATAATGTAGATGCGTTTGGCTAAATTGCCACACTGATCGTTGCCACAGGCGCTTAGAGCTCTTCGCTCATAAAGTCGACAAACTCACGGATGGCCTTTTCGTTGCGACGGTAGTACGTCCACTTGCCAATCCGCTCAGATTCTAGGAGCCCGGCCCTCTGCATGCCCTGCAGGTAACTGGAAACGACAGACTGCGCCAGGCCAGTCTTGGCGCCAATGTCACTGACACACACGCCGGAGGAGAACTCAAGGCCCCTTCGCTGATACTCGCACTCGTCGAAGTGCTCGCCGGGACTCTTGAGCCACCGGAGAATCTGCCGCCTCGTCGCATTCGCCAGCGTCTTGTAGACCAGTTCCGGCTCCATGGCAGATCCCTTTCGCATTCATCGGCCGCGGCACGTCCGCCCGGCAATATCCTATGAATCTATATTCATAGATTTGTAGACTCATGTCAAAGTACCCCCACCTGGCGACCCCGCACCTGACTTTCACCGCACCGGCGTCGAACCCGGCAGAAACCACGCAACGTGAAGAATCGAGACTAGAGCTGGGAGCTGACTGGGCGTAAGCTGACAGTACTTACCCAAGGAATATCCAGAGTATTCCCAGCCAATAGTCGGAGACTGTAATGGTGAAGAAGACCGGACCAGAAGCTAAGTTGCTCGTTGTTGACGACGAGCCCAATATTCGTGAACTCCTCTCCACCTCCCTGCGTTTCGCCGGGTTTGAGGTGATTGCGGCTGCAAATGGCCGTGAAGCCCTCGCAGCTGCTGAGGAGCACAACCCAGATCTTGCCGTTCTGGACGTGATGCTTCCTGACATGGACGGCTTCACGGTGACCCGCCGCTTGCGGGCCGCCGGACGCCATTTCCCTGTCCTGTTTCTCACGGCCCGGGATGACACCGAGGACAAGGTCACCGGCCTGACGGTTGGCGGGGATGACTACGTCACCAAGCCGTTCAGCCTGGATGAGGTGGTGGCCCGCATTCGGGCCGTACTGCGCCGCACCCAGCCCATGGAGGACGACGACGCCGTGCTGCGCGTTGCCGACCTGGAGCTCGACGACGACGCCCACGAGGTGCGCCGCGCCGGCAAAACCGTGGAACTCTCCCCCACCGAGTTCAAGCTGTTGCGCTACCTGATGTTGAACCCCAACCGGGTGCTGTCCAAGGCCCAAATCCTTGACCACGTTTGGGAATACGACTTTAACGGCGATGCCTCCATTGTGGAGTCCTACATCTCCTACCTGCGCCGCAAGGTGGACACTGACGCCTCGCTGCCTGCCCTGATCCAGACCAAGCGCGGCGTGGGCTACGTGCTGCGAACGGCCGATAAGCGCTAATCGCCTTGGTTTCGTTGTGGAAGAACGCCTCCCTGCGCTCACAGCTGGTGGCCATCATCAGTACCCTGTTGAGTTTGTCCCTGTTGGCGCTGGGGGTCACAACGTTCCTTTTGCTGCACTCTTTTCTGGAAGACCAGATGGACACGCAGCTGACAACCTCACAAAAATCCATCGTTGTTTACGGCACTGTCGATTCACAAAACGCGGGACAAACGCCGTTTAGTTTTGACTACTTTGTGGGCTTCCACTACCAGGACGGAACTCTGGCTGACCAAAACCGCTCCGGCAAAGACAAGCCCGTTTATCCCAATTACTCCGCGGCCGAGGCAGCAGCCTTGAACGGCCAAACGTTCACGGTGCCCAGCAGCGATGGCGGCGCACCGTGGCGCATCAAGGTCATTGCCCCGCAGATGTTCAGCTTTGGCCCGGCCGACACCACCAACAACAGGCCCGAGTATTTGGGCTATGTGGTGGTGGGCCTCCCGTATGAGAACCTAAACATCACCATGGAGCGGCTGGCGGTGGTGATTGCCGGCGTCGCAATACTGACCATCACCCTGGGCACCATGATTGCCTACTGGACTGTCACCAGATCCTTCAGGCCTCTGGGCAGGGTGGAGAAAACTGCTGCGGCCATCGCGGCAGGCGATCTGTCCCGCCGCGTAGACATTGAAAATCCGGCCACAGAGGTGGGCAGGCTGTCCGGTTCCTTGAACGCCATGTTGGCCCATATTGAGCATGCTTTTGCTGCCCAGACCGCTTCCGAAAAAAAGATGCGCCGCTTTGTGGCTGACGCCTCCCACGAACTGCGCACCCCTCTGGTCACCATCCGAGGTTTCTCCGAGCTGTACCGCCACGGGGCGCTGCAAACGCCCGAGGATGTGGGCACGGCCATGGGCCGCATTGAAAGCGAAGCCAAGCGCATGGGTGAGTTGGTCGAGGACTTGCTCATGCTGGCCCGGATCGATGAACAGCGGCCCCTGCAGCGCAAGCCCGTTGACCTGCTGATCATTGGCCATGACGCCGTGCTCGACGCGCGGGCGGCGGCGCGCGACAGGACGTTTACCGTCGTCGGACTTGATGGTGGCCCTGGCTCTGCCGCACCCACCATGGGGGACGAGGCCAAACTGCGCCAGGTGGTGGCCAACCTCATGGGCAATGCGCTGCGCTACACCCCCGAGGGTTCCCCCATAGAGATCATGGTGGGCAGCCGGCTGGAGGGTGAGCAAAAGTTCTCGGTAATCAAGATTCGCGACCACGGCCCCGGAATCTCCGACGAGGAGGCCCCCCGCGTCTTTGAGCGTTTCTACCGCGCAGATTCTTCCCGTGACAGGAATACCGGCGGCAGCGGTTTGGGCCTGGCAATAGTGTCGGCCCTGGTGGCGGCCCATGCTGGCACCGTGAGGCTGGAGACGACCCCTGGCGGCGGCGCAACCCTGGCGATCGAGTTGCCCTTCGCCGCGCCCGACCCCGGCGCTGAGGCTGAATCCGATATCGAGGACGATGTCAGGTTCGACGACGCCGACGTGGCAGCACCGCCGCAACGCGCCATGCCGCCAGCCCCGTCCTCGACTCCCGGCCAGGCGCCGGAGCAATAAACCCGAATCACGGGGCCAGGCAGCTGTCTCCTGGCTGCCTGTTCATCCACAGCCGGGGCCGGGGCGCTCACCATCCACAACTGCCGCTGTGCGGCTGGCGCCGCCATTAGCCTCCTCCTACGCTGGAAACTGTCAGAGATATTCGGACAGATTCACCAAGCAGGGACGGAAATGGTCATGGCACAATTCAACGTCAATAGCGACGAACTCGCGGTCAAAAGCACGGCGGTCAAGGGCTCAGTGGACAGGATTCGCATGGAAGTTGACGCCATGAAGCGCAACCTCGTGGATTTGCAGGGCACCTGGACAGGCACCGCAGCCAACAACTTCCAACTGCTCTTGCAAGAATGGCATGCCACTGAGTTGCGGGTGGAGGCATCACTGGAAAGCATCAACGCCGCCCTCTCGATGGCTGCAACGCAATACGCTCAGGCCGAGGACGCGAACACCCGGATGTTCACGGCGCGGTAGTCCCCACGTCCTCCCTAGCCTCACTCCGCTCGGCCAGGGAACCCTCGGACGCGTGGCCCCACCCACGTCCTCCCTAGCCTCACTCCGCTCGGCCAGGGAACCCTCGGACGCGTGGCCCCACCCACGACCTCCAAACACCACTCCGCTCGGCCAGGGAACCCTCGGACGCGTGGCCCCACCCACGACCTCCAAACACCACTCCGCTCGGCCAGGGAACCCTCGGACGCCTGGCCCCACCCACGACCTCCAACTGGACCATTCGAGGCCGTACAACAGATGCAGCTACAGCGCAGATGGCGCTCTTTTGCCCTGAGGCGAACCCAGCGTCGAGAACCTGCAGTCGCAGGGTGACCTTGAGGCCCCGTTCTAGCTTTCGGGGGTGCCCTGGTGGAACCGCAGGCGCCACTGACCGTCCTCGCGCTGCCACAAGGAACTGCGCAGCGCGCTTCCAGCCGGGGAGACGCTGCGGTAGCTCAGCAGGGCGGTGGAAGTGTCCACCTGAGAAAGCGAGAGGACCTGCAGTTCAACGGTGGCCGATTCCTCATCGTTGAACATCTCCAGAATTTCCTGCCGGCTCCATCGGCGACCGGATGCGCCGATTTCCTCGAAGTCCGGGTGCAGCAGTTCCCCCGCCCGGAGCGGATCCGCGCGAACGGCAGGGTCCAGGAGTTCGCGCTCCAGCCCCACCACGGCATCCAACGCGTCCGCATGGTGAGCCGAGAAGGCAGGATCCGCCTCATCCTCCAGCATGGAAAACAAGTCAGGCTGCTCCAGCTCATCCAGGAACAACGTGTTCTGGGCTGGGGCCACCGGACGCGAGTCGGCGGCGGCGCTGGACGTCCCGGCGTCGTTCAATTCCTTGGGCTCAGCCGAAGCCTTGGATCCGGGAAAACCCGGGCCGGCATTGGGTTCGCGCTTGGCCTGGTAGGCGGTGGCGGCGGCGCGAGCACGGTCATCGGCCGCCTCATTCAAATCATGGCCGGCGTGGCCCTTGACCCATTCAAAGGTGTACTTGCGGCCCACCAGGGCAGCGTCAATCTCCTTGAGCAGATCAAGGTTCAAGACGGGCTTGCCGTCTGACTTCTTCCAGCCCTTGCGCTTCCAGCCCGGCATCCACTTGGTCACCGAGTTGATGACGTACTGGCTGTCGCAGAGAATATGCAACGGCTCCTCTGGCAGGTGGGCTGTAGAAACGAACAAATCAAGGACAGCCATGAGCTCGCCCATATTGTTGGTGCCGTGGGGCCAGCCACCAGCGCGCCAGCAATTGTCATCCACGTACCAAGCCCAGCCTGCAGGTCCAGGATTACCTAAAGCCGAACCATCGGCAGCAGCAGTAATAGTCATGCATCCATACTTTCAGACTCCACTGACATCTAAATGCCAAAGGGGCGGCAACTGTGGCCATCACTTGGGCAAGCAAAAGGCGCCATTGCCCGTAGCGGGGATCGATTTCGCATGCTTTTCGCGAAATCCTACTGCCCGCGGGGCAATGGCGCCTTGTGCTAGAAGACTGGGGGTGGGTTAGAAACCGCCCATGCCGCCCATGTCGTCTCCGCCGCCGCCAGCCGGTGCAGCCTTTTCGGGCTTGTCGGCTACAACGGCTTCGGTGGTGAGGAACAAGCCAGCAATGGAAGCCGCGTTCTGCAGTGCGGAACGGGTTACCTTTACCGGGTCGTTGACGCCGGCAGCCAGCAGGTCTTCGTAAACGCCGGTTGCAGCGTTCAAGCCGTGGCCAACAGGCAAGCTGCGAACCTTGTCAACAACGACGCCGGGCTCCATGCCTGCATTGAAGGCAATCTGCTTCAACGGTGCATCGATGGCAACCTTGACGATGTTGGCGCCAGTGGCCTCGTCGCCGGTCAAGTTCAAACCGGCAAATGCCTTCACGCCAGCCTGGATCAGGGCAACGCCACCGCCGGGGACGATGCCTTCTTCAACAGCAGCCTTGGCGTTGCGCACTGCGTCCTCGATGCGGTGCTTGCGTTCCTTGAGCTCAACTTCGGTTGCGGCACCGGCCTTGATGACTGCAACGCCGCCGGCCAGCTTGGCCAGACGTTCCTGCAGCTTCTCGCGGTCGTAGTCGGAATCGGAGTTTTCGATCTCGGCACGAATCTGTGCAACACGGCCAGCAATGGCTTCGGCGTCGCCGGCACCATCAACAATGGTGGTCTCGTCCTTGGTGACAACAACCTTGCGAGCCTTGCCCAGCAGGTCAAGGGTGGTGTTCTCCAGCTTCAAGCCAACTTCTTCAGCGATGACCTGGCCACCGGTGAGGATGGCGATGTCAGCGAGCTGAGCCTTGCGGCGGTCACCGAAGCCCGGAGCCTTGACGGCTACGGACTTGAACAGGCCGCGGATCTTGTTCACGATCAACGTGGCAAGAGCTTCGCCTTCAATGTCTTCGGCGATGATCAGCAACGGCTTGTTGGAAGCCATAACCTTTTCCAGAACTGCAACAAGATCCTTGACGCTGGAGATCTTGGAGTTCACGATCAGGATGTACGGGTCTTCAAGAACCGTTTCCTGACGCTCGGTGTCGGTCACAAAGTAAGCGGAGATGTAACCCTTGTCGAAGCGCATGCCTTCGGTGAGTTCAAGTTCCAGGCCGAAGGTGTTGGACTCCTCGACGGTGATAACACCTTCCTTGCCAACCTTGTCCAGTGCCTCAGCAATGAGGGCACCGATCTCGGGATCGCCGGCAGAGATGGAAGCCGTGGCGGCGATCTCTTCCTTGGTTTCGATCTCCTTGGCGTCTTCGAGCAACTGCGCGATGACGGCTGCAACAGCCTTCTCGATGCCGCGCTTCAAGGACAACGGGTCGGCTCCGGCCGCAACATTGCGCAGGCCTTCCTTGACCAGTGCCTGTGCCAAAACGGTTGCCGTGGTGGTGCCGTCGCCTGCGACGTCGTCAGTCTTCTTGGCGACTTCCTTGACGAGCTCGGCGCCGATCTTCTCGTAAGGATCGTCAAGTTCGATTTCCTTAGCGATGGAGACACCATCGTTAGTGATTGTGGGTGCGCCCCACTTCTTCTCGAGAACCACGTTGCGACCGCGCGGGCCCAAGGTTACCTTGACGGCGTCGGCGAGGATGTTCAACCCACGCTCAAGACCGCGGCGTGCCTCTTCATCAAATGCAATGAGCTTGGCCATGGAGGCTTCAGTCCTTTCGGGACAGTCATTTCGGATACAAAGATCCTCATCACGGTGCCCGCGACGGACGGATGCGCAGCCGTTGATCTATTTACAGCGACCGCGAACCCTCACCCAATGAGGAAAGTTCAATACTCCGACGGCGGTTGACCGGCTAATAATTAGCAGTCGCCACCTCAGAGTGCTAACTCAATAATTAGCACTCGACACCCCAGAGTGCAAGCGGAGCGGGCGCTCTGTGCTCCGGGCGAACGGGAAAAGGGGCAGACCCTTGGAGCGTACCGCCTTGCAACGAAGGAAACATTCGCCACCACAGGCGGGTGGCTCTTTCAGCTGGGGCGGCAACAGACTAGCGTGGGGCATGTAAGTATTCCGATTCGCGCATCTGCATGGGTCACACCCTGCCTCCCGGTAGGGCCTTGCGCCGCAGCACTAGCACCAGGAGACATCATGAGTGAGAATTCACAGCCCGAACAGCCGGCAAACCCGGCCGACGTTCCCGCAGGCTATGACAAGCCCGCAACCCCCCAGACCCCTGATTACCAGGCACAGGCTTACCCGGCACCCGCCTACCAGGCACCCGCAGCTTCTGCGGAAAACCCCCAGGCCCCGGCCTACCCGCAGGCGCCGACTTACCCCCAGGCACCCCAGACCCCTTCCTACCCGCAGCCTGGTGCTCAGCAGGGTTACGAGCAGCAGAACGTTCAGGCTGGCTACCCTCAGCCGGGCATGCAGCAGGGTTACGATCAGCAGAACGTTCAGCAGGGTTACGGCCAGCCGGGCTACGGCCAGCAGCCTGCCTACAACATGCCATACGGCACTGAGCAGAAGTCCAAAGTGGTCGCCGGTATTTTGGGCATCCTGCTAGGTGGCCTTGGAATTCACAACTTCTACCTCGGCAAGACCAATATTGCGTTGATCCAGCTCCTCGTATCCGTGTTGAGCTTCGGAGTTCTTTACGTCTTCATGGCAATTTGGGGCTTGGTGGAAGGCATATTAATCTTGATGGGCAGTGAAAACTACCGCACCGATGCCAAGGGCATTCCGCTGAAGGACTAGTCTTTCCAGGATCCTAAGTTCCTTGTTGAACAGAAAGTTATGGCGGGCAAACCACAAGGTTTGCCCGCCATAACTTTCTGTTCCTGCCGTCAGTGCCCTCGCCGAGCGAAGGAGCCGACTGGCGGCTGCCTAGGCGCCAGGCCCCAGCACCACTGCCAGCGGGATGCCCAGTTCGGCAGTGTCCACCAGCGTGGGAATGTTCAGTGTTGTCGACAAGGACTCGGCGTTGGCTTTTTGTGCAATGCCGTTGTAGAAAATGACAGACGCTGGCTGGGGCTGCCCTGCCCAGTTGGCCGACTGCGAGACGCTCCAGCCCTGAGCCATCACCAGCGAAGAGTACCTGCTAGCCAGGCCGGACACTCCTGTTGCATTGAAAATCGCCACCGGAACGCTCTTGTCCACCACTGAGGCAGGGGTGGGGCTCGGCGTGGGAGTGGGCGACGGCGTCACTTCAGCAGCCTCGGTGGGCGCCTGAGTGGGGGCAACCGTAGCGGCAGCCGTGGTTGCCAGTGCGGTGCTGCTGTTGACCACGGCAGGCTGGTCCGGCGTTGAGTTGTTGAGCATCTTGGGCATGATGAAAAATGCCAGCACGCCGATGCACAGCGCCACGACCCCAACAATCATCAAGGGCACCAGCGAACGCCCCCGGATCTCCATGGAAGCGCGGTGGACGCCGTGGCGCGCCGAGTTCTCCTCGATGGCGTCGAATTCATCCCGCGGGTAATTACTCATAGTGCAGTGGTGTCCTTGTGGGTCATCGTGGTGAAGGGCGCGTCAATTACCGAGCCGGCGTGCGGAACGGGCCTGTTGGCGTGACAACCGTAGTCTACGCAACCGTTTGACCAGCATCGGGTCATGCGCCAATGCAGCTTCCGTGTCGATCAACGCGTTGAGCACCTGATAGTAGTGGGTTGCTGAGAGGTCAAACAGGTCCCGAATAGCCTGCTCCTTGGCACCGGCGTACTTCCACCACTGCCGTTCCAGACCCAACATTTGCTCTTCACGGTCACTCAGCACGCGCTCACTGGCGCCTTCCGCGGAGTCAGGCAAGCCGGCGTCGTCCGCAGGGGGCAGCCCAAGCTGGTCTGCTTCGACCACAACAGCCCTCCATTCTTTTCGACGCGCTCTCAACGCATGATCCATGCTCTGCTCTGTCCATAATAGATGCGAATGACAGCCATGTCATTTGGAAAACTGTGGACAACAACTCAACCGACTGCCGCTGTGGATCAATCATGTGATCGCCCTCCATGGACCACAATGGAAACCATGGACAGCACACCGAGCCTCTTTGACATGCCAGCACCGCCTCCGTGGAGCCAGGAGCAATTGCAGGCATTGGAGGCGTTGCGGACGGCCCCCCTGAGCCAAATGGCGCCGGATTGGGCCGCCACGCTGGCACCATTGGAAGCAAATCTGCGCCAGGTGGGGGCCATGCTGACCAAAGAGTACGACGCCGGAACCCGCTTCCTGCCCCACCCCACTTTGGTTTTGCGTGCGTTGGGCACACCCATGGCCCAGGTCAAGGTCCTGATTGTTGGCCAGGACCCTTATCCCACCCCCGGGCACTCGGTGGGGCTGGCGTTCTCAGTGGACAAAAGAACGCGGCCGCTGCCACGCAGCCTCAACAACATCTACAAGGAACTCAGCGCTGATATGGGCATTCCCCCGGCTGCCCACGGCGACTTGAGCGCTTGGGCCGACCAAGGCGTCCTCCTCCTCAACCGTGTGCTCACCGTGGCGCCGGGCGCGGCAGGCTCACACCGGCGTCGTGGGTGGGAAGAAGTAACCGAATCCATCATCACAGCCTTGGCTGCCCGCAAGCAGCCACTGGTCAGCGTCTTGTGGGGCAACGACGCCCAGCGCCTGGCACCCTTGCTGGAGGGGACGGCCGTGATCGAGTCGCCCCACCCCAGCCCGTTGTCTGCCTCCCGGGGATTCTTTGGCTCCAAGCCCTTTAGCCGGGTCAACGACTTGCTGACCGGCCAAGGCGCGGCCCCGATCGACTGGGCCCTCCCAGTGAACTAGACTAGTTAGGAGTACCTAACTCGGGGCGGTTTCGCCCCTGCCCCTGCTGGCTTGTGCCCGCATCGAGGAGATAATTGTGACAACAGCAGACACCCCAACTGCCACCGTCGTGGCCCCCGCCGTCAAACCACGCACCCAGTACAGCCTGACTGTTCGCCGGCGTGAACAACTCAGCCCGCACATGGTGCGCATCGTTGCCGGCGGCCCGGCACTGGCCGAATTCACGGGCAAAGACGCCACAGACATGTACGTGAAGATTCATTTCCTGGTGCCCGGGGTGGAATATTCAGAACCCGTGGACGTCTTTGCGCTGCGCGAGTCCATGCCGCGGGAGCACTGGCCCATGACACGCACCTACACGCTTCGTTGGGTGGATTTGGCTGCCCAGGAAGTGGCGATCGACTTTGTCATCCACGGCGATTCCGGCCTGGCCGGGCCGTGGGCCAACGCTGCGGCTCCCGGAGACAGGATCATTTTCTCCGGACCCGGTGGCGCCTACAAGCCCAACGTCGACGCCGACTGGTACCTTTTTGCCGGCGACGAGTCAGCTTTGCCGGCCATTGCCTCATCTCTGGCATCCCTGCCGGCGGACGCCAGCGGACACACCTACATTGAAGTGGACACGGCTGCCGACATCCAGCCCGTGGCAAAGCCCAGCGGCGTTGAACTCACCTGGGTGTTCCGCGAAGGCGCCACCCCCGATCAGTGCACGGCCCTGTTGGACGCAGTTGCCAACGGGCCGTGGCCAGCTGGCACTGTCGACGCCTTTGTTCACGGTGAACGCGAATATATGAAGGCCCTGCGCGATCTGCTGTTCAAGCAGCGCGGCCTGAACCGCTCGCAGGTGTCCCTCTCGGGCTACTGGGCTTACGGCCGCACCGAGGACTACTTTCAGGCCGAAAAGAAGCAGCCGATCGGCAAAATCCTGTAACTCGCCGCGGCCCAGCCACCGCTAATTAGCTTATGCGCCGTACAAATACCTGCGCTGGCGCATAAACCCAGGCGACTTTGTTTATGGGCCGCCATCATGGCCAACGTGGCGCCACTCTGGCAGCTGCGCACCGCCGAAACACAGCCATGCGCATGTGCACAGTGGAACAGCCCAGCCCAGCACATCGCATGAGTGCAAGTTCGCCGCAGGCTGGACAGGTAAGTAAGCCGTTGAGTCGGGGGTCCCGGAGCGAGGATGGATTTTCCCCGCACGGGCCCAGCTGCGAGCAGCTGGAGCAGCTGGGAACGGGCGGAAAATCTTACTGCTCGCGAGGGATCCCCCGAACCAACGGCGGTCCGGCCAACGGCTACCGGCGGCGGTTTCTTCGCCGGTCCTTTTGGCCGCTGCTGCGGGTGAACGGGCGGGCGGCGTTATCGCCCAGCACTACGCCGGCAGCCACCGCGAGGATTACCACCAGGGCATTGAAGATTCCCACGGCGCCTGTCACGGAGTCCTCGGGGGTCAGTGTCATGACGAACATGGCCCGGAAGATGGAGAGCCCCACCAGCAGGAAAATGATGGACGGGACGGCGACCACTAGCTGCGGCGCACCCAGCCGCAGGGCAATGACCCGGGCCAGCATGCCGATGACCACTGCTGCCACGGCCGGGGCAAAGCGCCCGCCCAGGCCGAACTCCATGCCGTAGTAATAAACGACGTAACCGATCACGGCAACGGCCGTGGTGGGCAGCACTAACTTGACGGATGTTTGCTCGGCAATACAGATGGCCACCGTGGCCAACCCCACCAGCGCAAGCACCCAAAACAGGGGCAGCGTCCCGCTGATGGTCTCGGCCACGTTGAGCCTGTCCGCCCCAAACACGGCGCTGGACACCAGCCCCACGGCGATGCCCGCAACAATGGCACCAAACGTCAAAAATGCTGAGAGGAACCGCCCGGCGGCTGTCACGGGGAACCCGTTGATAGCATCCTGCACAGCTGAGACCAGCCGGCCCGAGGGCAGCATCAACAAGATCCCGCCCGCAACCACAATGGAAGGACTCAACGGCACCTCCATCATGAAGCACAGCACGGCCACCATGGTGACAATGAAGGAGCTGATGGCGGTGACAAAGAAGTCCGGCACCCGCCATTTGCCCAGGACACGGGCCACCTGCCCTGCCAACAGGATGGTCATGAACGCCACGATCATGCCAACGACTGTGCCACCAATGACGCCTACCACTGCCGCAGCAAACACTGCTTCAGCCATGGACACCATCCAGCGCGGGAAGGGCTTGGGCTTTTTGATGATGACGTCCAGGCGCCTGTGCGCCTCGTCGCGGCTGACTCCCCCACTGGCAACGTCGGTCACCAACTCGTGAATCTCCACCAGGCCCGCGTAGTTGTTGGTCCAGGACCGCACCACCCGCAGCAGCGTGATGGGCACCGCGTCCCGCGGGGCGTAGTTGATGATGACCGACTGGTTGGTGATGTCGACCTCGATGTTGCGCAGCCCCATGGCGGCCGTGACAGCGATGATGCTGGTTTCCACTTCGAGGGCGCCTGCGCCGTATCTGAACATGGTCTCGGCCAGGCGCAGCGCAAAGTCAATGGTTTTGCGGGCTGATTCCTCAGCCTTGCCCACCTGGATGGTGAAGTTGGCGTAGGGGCTGCCTGCGAGCCTGTCAACAATGTTCATGGGCGCCGTGGGCGGCGCTTCACCCTGCACCAGCTTGCGCAGCACATTCCGCGCAGCCTTGTTGGGGCGCGCAGGTGGCACCACGGGAATCATGCCAGCCGCCGGCACCGGGTCGCTGCTGCCCCGTCCGGCAGGAACGCTCTTGGCACCCTTGGCGAAGGCTTTCCCCAAGGGACCTTGCCCATGCTGGGTTTTTTCAGGCTGGCCTCGGCCAGCATCGCCTTGGTCCCGGCTGTTGGGATTGGTGGTCATTCTTACTCCCTATGGCCGTGGGCCTCACCGCGGGATGCTCTTCTCCCGCGGTGAGGCCAAAAAGACGATTTAGTAGAACTGCTTTCCTGTGCGGCGGGTGTAAAGCTGCCTAAACACTCGTTCGCCTGCCACTGACCACAATTTATACCGCAACGGGCTGAGTACCAGGTCGTAGCAGCCCACAAAATCGGTGACAGTCTTGGAGAAACTGGTCTTGAACAAGCCCAAACCGTGGTGCGGATGAGTGGGATCCTTGAGCCTGTCCGACGGCGGCGTGCCGCAGAAGTCGTACTGGAGCGCGCCCAGCTCCTTCATGTCATTGATGGCCACCCACTGGACCAAATGTGAGTCTCCGTACTGGTTGCGCTTTTGCAGCGAACCGCCATCCTTGTACGTGGCTTTGGAGCCGTAGTTGATAACAAACGCCCCCACCGAGGCGACGCCGTCCTCAAACACAAAGTAGAAACGGCCCTGGCCGCGCTTGGCGAATTCGCTCCAAAACTGCTTGTAGTAGTCAAAGTCGCGGGCCTGGCTGTTGGACTTGGCCGTGATGGTGCCCACCATGAGGTCGTACATGGTGCGCATAGTCTCCTCGGTGGGTTCCATGGGAACCACCTGGACCTCTTCGCGAATAGCCCGGCGCACGGCGTTGCGACCACGTGAGTGCAAGTTGCGCAGCAACTGATTGGGCTCGGGTGAGATGTCCAGCAACGCAGTGCTGTCATTGGGCTGCAGGTCCGGGACCTTCACCAGGCCGGCGCCGCTGAGCACAGCATGGGCATCGTCGGAGGCAATCACATCGGGCTCGATTTTGGCGGCAAACACCTTGAGTTTGGCGCGTTTCACAAAAACGCGCAACGCCTCAAGCATGGGCGGAATCTCGGAAACGTCCGCAGCATCCGGGCCCTTGATGAGGTACCAGAGCTTGCCCAGAACCGGAAACTGCTTTTGCAGCACCAGGTTGTAGCTGGTGAAATCAGGTCCCTCAAACGCAATGAACTGGGGATCCCAGCCATAATTCTTCTTGACAGCGGCAAACGCTTCAGACTGCAGCAAATTGCCACCGTTGGGGTTTGCTGTGACCAGCGAATCCCACTGTGCAATTTCGGCGGCGGTGGCAAAGCGGGCGGTAAATTCTGGCAAGTGACCCTCAATTACGTTGGCATGTGTGTGCTGCTTTTAGTCTAGCCGGGAAGAATCTCACAGCCCATTCACAGCCGACCCATATTGATTGCACCGATCACTGTCAGACGATTGCTTCTGAACGGTCGCCGCATGGGCGGCCACATAGTTGGGAGCAAGTCATGAGTGTGGTGTCCCGAAGCGTGGGCAACGCCTTCCGCAACAAGATTCGGACAAGCGCTGTGGTGATCATTTTGGCTGTCGCCATTGGTCTAGCGCTGTCCATGTTGGTTGCCAACCAAGCCGTTGCCAGCAAGGTTGATTCACTGAAAGCGTCCGTGGGGAACAACCTCACGGTCAACCCGGCAGGATCCCGCGGCGGTTTGGGCGGCGGCGAGCCGTTGACGACGGCGGAACTCACCAAGGCATCCGCCGTCGAGCATGTGACCAACGTGACCGGGACGCTGAGCGTGCGGTTTAGCAATGCGGCTGCGGAGACCAACACTTCCACTGGGGGCAACGGGCCCGCAGGTGGCCAGGGCGGCCCCGGCGGCGGCTTCGGCGCAAGCGGCACCACCAGCCTGGAATCGGCTGTGGAGCCGGGGTCACTGGGCCAGCGCAACAACAGCAACGGCAGCAGCGGCAGCAGTCCAGAATCCGGGCAGGGACCTATAGCCGCTCCCGCCGGCTTCAGCATCCCCATCCAGGCCACGGGAGTCTCCACCTCCACAACAGCCACCGGGGCAGCCATCAATGTCACCAGCGGCGCACAGCTCACCGACTTTGCCGCGGAATCCAAGCAGGCACTGGTGGGCAGCACACTCGCCACCAAAAACAGCCTGACGGTCGGCTCCACCTTCACCGTCCAGGACAGGACCATGACGGTCACAGGCATTTTCGATGCCGGCACCGAGTTCGATAACAACGCCATCTACCTGCCACTTGCGGCAACACAGACCCTCACGGATCAGACAGATCAGCTGAGTAGTCTCACGGTGACGGTGGACAGCATCGAGAACATGGCTGCCACTCAGACTGCACTTACTGCCGCGCTGGGTGCCGACAAGGTTGATGTCACCTCCGGTTCGGCCAATCTGGATTCGGCCATCACTTCCCTGGGCAGCGTGCAAAACATCTCCCTCATCGCTTTCATCGCCTCACTGGTGACGGCCGGGCTCATTGTGCTGCTGATCATGATCATGGTGGTGCGTGAGCGGCGCCGTGAAATTGGTGTCCTGAAAGCCATCGGCGCCTCCAACCGCACCATTGGCGCGCAGTTCGTGATCGAGGCCCTGGTCCTGGTGGTTATGGGCTCTATGGTTGGCGCCGTCGTGGCCGCCTTCAGCAGCAACCCCATCGCCAACGCCCTGGTGGCAGGCAACACGAGCACCAGCACCACGGCTGTGGGCGTACCCGGCGCGGGCCCCGGCGGCGCAGGCCCGGGTGGCGGTTTCGGCGGCGGCGAGGGTTTCACCCGGGCCCGCGGCGCCTTTGCCGGAGCCGAACAGCTTACTGGCACTGTCAGCACGTCTCTGGGCTGGCAAACACTGGTGTTTGGGGTGGCCGGCATTTTGCTGATCGCGGCCCTGGGCGCCCTCATTCCCGCCTTGCTGACAGCCAAGGTGCGTCCCATTGAAGTTCTGCGAGGAGAGTAAGCGATGCTAACAGTGACAGATGTGGTCAAGACCTTCAATTCAGGCGATCGCACCATCAAGCCCGTCAACGGGGTCAGCTTCAGCCTGGAACAAGGCAGTTTTGCTGCCATCCTGGGCAAGAGCGGCAGCGGCAAGAGCACCTTGCTCTCGCTGCTGGGGGCACTGGACAAGGCAACATCCGGGGATGTTGTGGTGGACGGCGTGAATATTTCCACCCTGCCGGACGGCAAGCTCACCGCCTACCGGCGCGACGACATCGGTTTCGTGTTTCAGGCTTATCACCTGATTCCCAACCTGTCCGCCAAGGAAAACGTCATGCTGCCCATGGAGTTTGCCGGCGTATCCCACGCCGCAAGAAGCCAGCGGGCGGCCGAGCTGCTCAACCAGGTGGGGCTGACGGAGGAGATGCACTCCCGCAAGGCGAACAAGCTCTCCGGCGGCATGCAGCAGCGCGTGGCCATTGCCCGGGCGCTGGCGAACAATCCCAAGTTGATCCTGGCCGATGAACCCACGGGGAACCTGGATGATGAAACCGGTGAGGTCATCATCGCCCTGCTGCGGCGGCTGGCCCATGAGAAGAAGACAACCATTCTGGTGGTCACGCACGATCAGGCCCTGGCAGCCCAGACGGACAGGAAGTTCCGGCTGGCCCGCGGCAAGATCACCGAAGACACCAAGAACTCCGCTTAACCAACTATGACGCAGTAGGTGCCATTTTCGCGGCGATTTTCAGCACCTACTGCGCCATAGTTGGGGGCGGTCATCGTTGGGGGCGTTGCTTACTTGCTTGGCGCCGGAGCTTTCGCCGAAGGATCCTCGGAGGCAACGGCGTCGTACTGGACAGCTGACTCAAATTCAGCCATCCCCTCGGGGCTCACATCCAAAACAATCTCGCGGTCGGCCTTGGTTTCCAAGGGGACTTCCTTCACAAAGCACAGCACAATTGCTGCGAGCACGGCCAGCGGCACCATCCACAGGAAGACCGGGATCAGGGCCTCGTTGTAGGACTCAATCACCAGCGCCTTGATCTGCGGCGGCAGGCTGTTGACCAGATGCGGCGTGAAGGAGTTGGCCCCACCACCCCCGGTACCGCCCGGGAGTTTCTCGGCAACCAGTTCGTGGAGGCGGCTGGCGAAAACAGCACCAACTACGGCGGAGCCCAGGGTGGCACCCACCTGGCGGAAGTAGTTCTGCCCGGCCGTTGCCGTTCCCACAAACTTCAGCGGGAACGAGTTTTGCGCCACGAGCGTCAGGATCTGCATGCTGGCACCCAGGCCAATGCCCATGATGCCCAGGTAGATGCAGATAACGTAGATGGGGGTGCCCACGGTGATGGTGGCCATCAGCGCCAGCGCAACGGCCAGGATGAGTGAGCCAACAATGGGCGAGACCTTGTACCGGCCAGTGTTGGAGACGCGGCGGCCAACCACCACGGAGACAACCAGGAGGCAGGCCATCATGGGGATCATCAGCAGCCCGGCCTCGGTGGCCGAGTAGCCGGTGGCCATCTGCAGGTAGGTGGGCATGTAGCCGATGGCACCGAACATGGCGATACCGGTGAGCAACCCGGCAACGGTGGTCAGGTTGAAGTTGCGGTTCTTGAACAGGCTCATGGGCATGACGGGCTCGGAAACGCGCAGTTCCACGATGACAAAGAGCACGCCCGTGACAACAGCCGCAATGGCCAGACCGATGATTTCCGGTGAATTCCAGTCGTATTGCGAGCCGCCCCAGGTGCCCACCAGAACAATCGCCGTGGTGGCCAAGGCAATGAGTATCATGCCCAGGTAGTCAATCTTGGGGCGGGTTGCGTGCACCTTGCGCGGCACATGAAGCAGGAAGACCGTGGCAAGAATGGCCAGCACGGCCAGCGGCACGTTCATCCAGAACGTCCAGCGCCAGCCGGGTCCCTCCGTGAGCCCGCCACCAATGAGCGGTCCGGCCACTGAGGAGAACGCGAAGACGCCGCCCATGATGCCCATGTATTTGCCACGTTCGCGGGCAGGGACAACATCGGCAATGGTGGCCTGCGAGAGGATCATCAAGCCACCGCCACCCAGACCCTGGACCACACGGGCCACGATCAAGGTGGTCATGTCCGGAGCCAGCGCACCGATCACCGAGCCCACCATGAAGATGGAAATCGCGAACAGCAGCATGGGCTTGCGGCCCAAAAGGTCGCCCAGCTTGCCGTAGACGGGCATCATGATGGTGGAGGCCAGGATGAAGGCCGTAATGATCCATGCCATATGTTCGACGCCGGAAAGCTCGCCAACAATGGTGGGCAAAGCACTGGAGAGCACTGTCTGGTTCAGGGAGGCCAGCAACATGGTGACCATCAGGCCGGCAAAGAGCAGCACTATCCTGCGCTGCGCATGGGGATCACCCTGTTCGGCCGGGGCACCTGCCCCGGCTTTCTGGGCGGTGGAACTTATTTTCTTGGTACTCATAGCGTTGCCTTAATGGCCTCTCTGAAAATTTCGATGGCCTCGTAAACGGCGGGGCTGTCCTCGTTTGTTGTCACGGTGGGGTCTTTGGAGAACGCGAACCGCAGAACAGTTCCCGCCATCATCAGCAAGGCCATCGCCGAGTCTTGTCCTGGCGGCAGCTCCGACCACGTATCCTCTGGCAGTCCGTCCTGATGTCGCTTCAAGAGGGCAGCCTCCACCAGTTCCTCCGAGGCCCGCATGTGGGCGAAAATGCGTTTCCCCAGCTCCGGGTAGTCGGCCTTAAGCTGCCTGCGGCGCTCACTCAGAGATTCTGCGGGGAACATGGACCGGATCACGGCGGCCATCAGGTGCACCGTTCTGCCAAACAAGTCTTGGTCCCCATCAGCACGGAAGGCCGCGATGGTCTCTTCGGAGAGTGTGGGTGCCTGAATGCCCAAGATGGCATCTTCCTTGGACGCGAAGTAGTTGAAGAAGGTGCGCTTGGAAATGCCCGCCGCATCGGCAATGGCTTCCACGGTTGCCTTGTTCAGGCCCTCTTCGCTCGCGATGAGCGAGGCCTTGTCATGGATCAGCGCCCACGTCTCAAGGCGGTTCCGCTCACGCAACGGCACAGTGGTTTTTTGCATACCTCAAGAATACGCACTGGTGCACTTATTGCACAAGTGCAAAGTTTACATCTGTGCATGTTTTGGCTCACAGTGGCTCAGCTCCCCTGCCACCTCCTGTCGGCGGCGTGCCAAAGTGGCGGGGGCCCATGAAATTTCATGGGCCCCCGCCACTTTGGCACGCCGCCGACAGGAGGTGGCAGGGGAGCTGAGCCACTGTGAGCNGAACCGGGGGGTTTCCTTGGCCAGGAATGCTGCAATCCCGATCTCGGCGTCGGCACTGCGCACCATTTCCTGTTGCCAGCGATCATAGAGTTCGGCCACGTCCGCCGTCGAAGCGCCCAGGGCGTTGACCAGCTCCTTGTGCGCCTGGTGGGAGAACTGCGAGCGCGCAGCAACATGGTGTGCAAAGTCGCTGACCTGATCCCAAAACGATTCCCCGGAGAGAAGTTGCGTTACCAGCCCCAAGCGAAGAGCCTCGGGCGCCTGAACAAAATCGCCCGTGAGCAGCAAGTACTTGGCGGTTGCCGGGCCGGCGATCTCCACGAGCCGCTGGATTCCGGACAGGGGGTACACAATGCCGATTTTGGCTGGCGTGACACCAAAAACCGCCCTGGTGCTGGCCAGCCGAAGATCGCACGCCCCGGCAATTTGCCAGCCGCCGCCCACGCAGTAGCCGTCGATGGCGGCAATGGTCGGCTTGGGGAATGCTGCGAGCGCGTCCTCGGCGGCCGTGATGTCCAGGCCGCCGTGATGCCCCGTGGCCGGGTCGTGCAGGATGCTTTTGAGTGAGGCAATGTCCGCCCCTGCCGAGAAGTGCTCCCCCACCCCTCGCACCACCAGCACCTTGACGCCGCTGTCCTTCGCCAAGACAGCCAGCAGGGCCATGAACTGTTGCCACATGGCATGAGTGACGGCGTTGCGCATGGCCGGGTTGTCGATCACCAGCACGGCCACCTCGCCGTGGCGTTCCACCCGCAGCTCAGCCACGGGGAGCCACCGCCGGCGCGGCAAGCACCACCCCGGCGTCCACCAGGCCGGCGATCTGTTCGGCGGTGAGCCCCAGCCCCGCCAACACGGCCAGAGTGTCCTCACCCAGCGCCGGAGGTGCCTTGCGAACGGCGGGTGCTTGCCCGTTGACCGACACCGGGCCGCGCAGCAGCGGCAGCTCGGAGCCGTCGCTGCGGGAAACTGTTTGCACCATGTTCAGGTGCTGCACCTGCGGGTCGGCAAAGGCCTGGGCGTAGTTGTAGATGGGTCCGGCCGGGATGCCTGCGGCCCGCAGATCGCGCAGCCAATCGGCAGCATTTTGCCGCGCCAGCAGGCCGTCGATGAGTTCCCGGAGCTCCTCCCGGTGGACAGTGCGCAGGCGGCTGGAGGAATAGTCAGGGTGCGCCGCCAACTCCGGCCGCCCCAGCAGCTCGCACAGCTGCACCCACTGCTTTTCGCTGCCCACGGCGATGATGAGCGGAATGTCCGCGCTCTTGAACACCCCATACGGCGAAAGGACAGGGTGGTTGTTGCCGCGCGGCACGGGCACCTCGCCGGTGCTCAGGTACTGCTGGCCCTGAAACGCGGAGAGCGAGAGTCCTGTTTCCAACAACGACGCCGACACCGTACTTCCAGCCCCGCCCTCCTTGCGCCCGGCCAGGGCAGCGGCAATGCCAAAGGCCGTATAGATCCCGGTGACCAAATCAACGATGGGCACCCCCACCCGGTACATATGGTCAACGTCCAAACCCGTCACCGACATGAGCCCGGACATGCCTTGGGCCACCTGATCCAAGCCGGCGGCCTGGCTCAGCGGACCGGTTGGCCCGAACCCTGTCACCGAGGCGATGATCAGCTTCGGATTGGCCTCCCGCAGCAGATCCGGGTCCAGACCCGTGGCGGCCAGCACTCCCGGACGGAAGTTTTCAATGAGCACATCGCTGGCTACAGCCAGGTCCCACAACAGGGTCTTGCCGGCCTCGGAGTAAAAGTCCACGGCCACTGATTGTTTGTTGCGGTTGGCGGAGTCGAAGTACAGCGAGTGCACGCCGTCGAAGGGAGCCCAGGCGCGGCTGGAGTCACCACCGTTGCTGCTTTCCACCTTGATGACTTCCGCGCCCATGTCACTGAGAAGTGCCGCACAATAGGGGCCGGCGAGTGCACGGGACAGGTCCATGACCTTCACCCCGGCGAGGGGCAGGCCACCCGCTGATGCGGCGCCCTCAGCACTGGAGCCCTCAGCACTGGAGCCCTCAGCCACGGGTACCGCTCGGGCGCAGTTTCACGTTGATTTGCTTGGTCTGGGTAAATCCCTCGAGCATGCCTTCGAGGGAAACTTCCCGGCCCATGCCGCTTTGCTTGTACCCGCCGTAGGACTGCCCCACCATTTGCCCGCCGCCCTGGTTGACCTGCACCCAGCCGGCATCAACGCGGTGCGCCGTGTTGAGGGCGTCGTCGAGGTTGTGGCTCCACACGTATGCGGCCAGCCCGTAGTGGGTGTCATTGGCCATGCTCACCACCTGGTCCACCTCACGCCAAGGAATCGCCACCAGCACGGGCCCAAAGATCTCCTCACGCGCAATATGGAACTCGTTTTTGCCACCCGTAAACAGTGTGGGCACGTGGTAGTAGCCCTCCGTCAGCGGCCCGGATTGTGGCGCGTCCCCGCCCAGCACGGCCTTCATGCCTTCGGTGGCCCTCCCCTCATCCAGGAAGCCGCTGATCTGGGCGTGCTGGCGGGCGTTGATGATGGCGCCCATGTCCGTGGCCTCATCCAGCGGGTCGCCCACCGTCAGCGCGCCAAGCTTCTGCGTCAGCCGGGAAACAACCTCGTCAAAAATGTCCTCGTGCAGGTACAGCCGGGACCCTGCCGTGCAGCTTTGCCCCTGCCGGGTGAAGCGTGAGGCCAGGAGCAGACCGTTCATGAGTTCGACGTCGGACTCCCCGCCTCCATCGAGAACGTCGGGGAACACGATGGAGGGGTTTTTTCCGCCCAGTTCCAGCGACATGTGCGCCAGCCGGCCTCCGGCTTGGGCGCCCACCTGGCGCCCCACCTCGGTGGATCCGGTGAAGGAGACCTTGTCCACGCCGGGGTGGGTGGCCAGCGCGTCACCGACCACGGCACCGCGGCCCGTGAGCGCGTTGAGCACTCCTGCGGGCAGGTGCTTATTGCACACCTCGGCCAGGAGCAGGATGGTCAGCGGGGCGTCGTCGGCGGCCTTGAGGATCACGGTGTTGCCGGCGGCGAGCGCAGCAGGGACCTTGAACGCGGCTATCAGGAGCGGGGAATTCCAGGGCAGGATGGCGGCCACCACGCCCAGCGGTTCCAGCCGGGTGTACTGCAGCTGGTCATCCCCGGCGGGCAGGGTGGTTCCCTTAACCTCACCGGCGATGCCCGCAAAGTAACGGAACATGGCCACCATGCTGACGGTTTCCGGCCGGGCCTGGGTACGCAGGGCGTTGCCCGTATCCAAGGCAGTGAGTCTGGAAAACTCCTCGGCCCGCTGCTCCAGTTCATCTGCAATGGCCCACAAGGCCTTGGCCCTGCCCGTGAAGTGCAGGGCGCGCCAGGCCGGGAACGCGGCACGGGCTGCCGTCACTGCATGGTCGGCGTCTTCCACCGTGCCGGCAGGGACACGGGCAATGACCGTCTCGCGGCGGGCGGGATTGTGCACATCGCGCCATTGGCCGCTGCGCGATGGCACAGGCACGCCATCAATCCACATCGGGTGATCCCTTACGGACCACACAGGGTTGGACCACTCAGGGTTGGAACTGATGGGTGTCTCAGTTGTCATATCTAAAGCCCCTTTGCTTTATCAACGGTGGCGGCCATGGGTGTTTGCCGTCCATGACCACTGTCACACTTGGTCATCGCTGGTGCAAGCAACGCGCCCTAGGGAGAAGTGTTGATTGTCGCCACGCGCCCTGGCTAAAAGCGCTCAGCCAAAGAGCCCGTTCAGCCAGGTTCCCCACGCTGCTGCTTCCGTGCGGGCAATTTCATCGCCGGCAGCCTCGTCACTGGCATCCCCGGCAAAGAGGTGGATGGTCATGCCCACCACCGAGCCAAAGGCGTTGCGGCCAAAGAACCTGTACATGGCATCCTCGGTGCGCAGGCCCACGAAGTTCTCGGCAAGGTAGTCCACCTCGGCGTCAATGTGCCCCAGCCCCTCGATGGTGACGCTGACGCGGTGCCCGGCTTCGACGTCGGAGATCCCTAATGCGGCCTTGACCCGCTGCAGGGCATCAGCCGCGCCCGAACCCTCCGGGCCTTGGACCTCAGCGAAGCTGGCCTGCCGGCCCGGGAAGTACTTCACCACTTGGGCCAGGGTGTGCTGGTAGAAGGCCGTGTGCTGTTGGGCCGCCTCATACTGGTTCTCTTCGTCCTCGAAAATGACACCGCTGTGCACGTAGCGCAGCCACGACTTGCCGTCGGGGCGCTCGGAGATCTCAAACTCCAAGGTGTTGTAAAAACCGTTCTCGCCGTCCATGTGGTTCGCGTAGCGATGCGGCGGATCCCACGCTGTAACGCTGCTGCCAAAGGGCCCCGCACCGCCAAGCTTCAACTCGATGTCCACCGGCCACAACCAGCCGGCGCTGCCCTCAGTGGCCGCGGCAAACACCTGCTCGGGGGTGCCGTCAATCTGCTGCTCATGGACAATCTTGAATTCCCTGGTCATCTGCTGCTCCTCATCACGGCCGCCTGGCGAGCGCCGTCGCCAACTACCAGCCATTATGCTCCCGTGGTGCGACATTGTCGCTGGGAGGCACGACGGCGGCTGGCCGGGCTTAGTCCTGCGCGCCAAGCTTCCCGGCGAGACGGTCATGCATCGCGGCACTGGCCACGTCCAGGCCGGTGATCGCCACAGTCTTGCCATGGCGGCGGTATTTGGAGGTGATCGCGTCCAGGGTGGCAACGCTGGAGGCGTCCCATACATGGGAGGCACTGAGGTCAATGACCACATGGTGTGGATCCAGCGCGTACTCAAACTGGGTGTACAAGTCGTTGGAGGAGGCAAAGAAGAGTTCGCCGTCCACGCGGTAGCTTGCCGTCTCCCGGCCGTTGACGGTTGATACGGTTCGCTCCACGGCGACCAGATGGGCCACACGTCGGGCGAACAGGACCATGGCAACCAGGACGCCCACCCCAACACCTATGGCCAGGTTGTGCGTGGCCACCACCACGGCAACCGTGACCACCATGACGGCAGTCTCGCTTTTGGGCATCATTTTCAAGGTGGCCGGGCGGATGCTGTGCCAGTCGAAGGTGGCGAGCGAAACAAAAATCATGACCGCCACCAAGGCTGCCATGGGAATCAGCGCCACAACATCACCGAGCACGATCACCAGCACGGCCAGGAAAACGCCGGCAAGGAACGTGGAGATGCGGGTGCGGGCGCCGGATGCCTTGACGTTGATCATGGTCTGGCCAATCATGGCGCAGCCGCCCATGCCGCCAAGGAATCCGGTGACAACGTTGGCCACTCCCTGGCCCAGCGCCTCTCGGGTCTTGGAGGAGCGGGTGTCCGTGATGTCGTCAACCAGCTTGGCCGTCATGAGGGATTCCAGCAGGCCCACAAAGGCCATGGCGAGCGCGAACGGGGCAATGATCTTGAACGTTTCCCAGGTCAGCGGGACGTTGGGCACGAACAGGGACGGCAGGCTGTCCGGCAGCTCACCCTTGTCCCCCACCGTGGGGACAACTATTCCGGCCAGAACCGTGAACAGCGTCAGGACCACAATGGCCACCAGGGGTGCGGGCACCGCCGTGGTCAGCTTGGGCAGGCCAAACATGACCAGCAGCGCGAAAGCCGCCAGCGGGTAGACCATCCATGGCACACCTAGCAGTTCGGGCAGCTGGGCGATGACTATCAGGATGGCCAGGGCGTTGACGAACCCCACCATGACCGAGCGGGGAATGAAGCGCATCAGCCTCGCGACGCCGGCCAGCCCCAGTACCAGCTGGAAGATTCCGGCCAGGATGACGGCGGCAATGAGGTAGTCCAGCCCATGGCTCCTCATCAGGGGCGCAATGACCAGTGCGACGGCGCCGGTGGCCGCGGAAATCATGGCCGGCCGGCCGCCAACAAAGGAAATGGTGACCGCCATGGTGAACGCGGCAAACAGCCCGATCCGCGGGTCCACCCCGGCAATGATGGAGAACGCGATGGCCTCCGGGATCAGGGCCAGGGCCACGACCAGTCCGCCGAGCACTTCGGTCCGCAGGCGCCGCGGGGACTTCAACGCACCCCAGACGGACTGCAGTTCCTGGGGCGTGGGTGCCGGCTTCAGCGCAGCGGTTTCGAGCGCCAATGTCGGCTCCATTCAATAGTCAAGGGGCGCGACAAATGAAAGCCTGCCCAACGTCCAACTTTAGCGTGGCGGGCAGCGGACAGGGCTGCCTGCCTGCTTGACCACCTACTTGACCAAGAGAGTGCGCAAATCGGCGAGGATCAACTGCGCGCCGGCCGGGCCCAGACCCAGGAACCAGACGTCGTCGTTGATGGACTTTGCATTGCCGGCCTTGACGGCACCGAGCTTGGACCAGATGGGGCCGTCAACCACTGCCTGTTCGCCGGTTGTGGCGGGGTCGCCGTAGCTGCTGTAGAAGACCCAGTCGGAGTCGGCCTGGTCAATGTTCTCGGCGGAAATTTCCGCAGCCAACTCGTCAATGTTCTGGTTCTCCGGGCGTGCCAGCCCGGCATCCTTCAGGATCACCCCGATCAGGGACTTGTTGGCGTACAAGCGGATTTTTCCGGGCATGAAGCGGACCAGGGAGATCTTCGGGTCCCCTGTGACGTCCTTGTTGAGTGCCTCGGCCTGCGCCTGGTAGTCGTTGAGGATGTCCACGGACTGCTTTTCCTCGCCCAGGGTCTTGCCCACCAGCAGGAAGTTTTCCTTCCAGGGGAAACCGGGGCGGATGCTGAAGACCGTGGGGGCAATGCTGGAGAGCTGGGTATACAGCTTGTCCGCGCGCAGCTTGCTGCCCAGAATCAAGTCAGGTTTAAGCGCGGCAATCGCCTCAAGGTTCAGGTCCTGAATGGTGCCGATGGTGGCCACACCCTCCACTTTGGAGGCCAGGTAGCTGGGGATGGAATTCTTGCCTTCGGTGGTGGGGATGCCGACGGGCGTGATGCCCAGGGACAGGACATCGTCCAGTTCACCGGTGTCCAGGACCACCACGCGGGTGGGCTTCTTCTCGATGCTTGTCTCACCGCCGGCGTGCTTGATCACGCGGGGGAACTCGCCGGGTGCGGCGTCGGTGCCGAGCTTGGCGGTTTCCGCATCAGCGGTGGTGAACTTGGATCCGCCGGTGGCTACGTCGGCGTTGCCGGCGCCGGAGCCGGTGGTCGCTGCAGCACCGCAGCCTGCCAGCAGGCCAATGGCCAAGGTGGCGCCAACGGCGCGCAGCACCAGGCGGCGGGTGCGGATGAGGGAAGGCGGCTGAGACGCCGAATCGTTGTTTTTCACTGACTAAGGCTAACCTAATTACAGGGCGTTTCTGGCGGCGAGTGATGGGGGTCACTTAGGCGGCGCGCCCCCCTTTATCCCAGCCTTCCGGAACGGTTTACAGTGTCCCAAGTGACAACCCATCACGTTGAGCGTTCCGCTCGCACCCTCAAGGAGCGGCGCGGCGTGGCCGGCACACCCAGCTGGCGGCTTCTGGTCCTGCTGATTGCGGCAGTGGCACTCGTGGGCGCTTCCCTGCTCAGCCTGGGTGTGGGCGCGAAGTTCATTGACGTGTCCGACGTCGTCGCAGCCTTCCTGAATCCGCAAGACAGCGTGAACCATGCAATTGTTTTGGAGAGCCGCCTCCCCCGCACGCTGATGGGCATCGCCGTCGGGCTGTCCCTGGGTGTGGCTGGTGCCTTGATCCAGGCCATCACCCGCAACCCCCTGGCCGATCCCGGCATCCTGGGCGTCAATGCCGGCGCATCGTTTGCCATGATCGTTGCGATCGGCCTGCTGGGCATCTCCTCGCTGACCGCCTACATTTGGTTCGCGTTCGCGGGGGCCGTCCTGGCCACCGCCGCCGTCTACGTGATCGGCACCTCCGGGCGAAATGTTGTCAATCCGATCCGCCTGACGCTGGCCGGTGTGGCCCTAGGCGCGGTCTTGACGGGCATTGGGTCCGGGCTGACGCTGCTGAACCCGAAGGCGTTTGATCACTTGCGGTCCTGGAGCATTGGCTCCTTGGACCAGCGCACCATGGACATGGTCGCCACCGTGGCCCCGTTCATGGCGGCAGGGCTGGTGATTGCCCTTTTCGCGGTGGGCGGGCTGAACGCCATGGCACTGGGCGACGATCTGGCAACCTCCCTGGGCAGCAACGTGAACCGCACCCGGATTTTGGCAGTTCTGGCCATTACGCTGCTGAGCGGTTCGGCCACGGCCGCGGTTGGCGCCATTGGTTTTGTGGGACTCATGATCCCGCACGTGGCGCGCTGGGTCATGGGCCCCGACCAGCGGTGGATCATGGCCGCAACGCTCCTCTTCTCCCCCATTCTTCTGCTGGTCTCTGACGTGGTTGGCCGCATTGCCGTGCCCGGCGAGCTCCCCGTGGGTGTGGTCACGGCGTTCATCGGCGCCCCTGTGCTGATTGCGCTGGCACGCCGGAAGAAGGTGAGCGGCCTGTGAGCATCTCACGCCCGGACCTGGACTTTGGCCGGCTGACCTTGCTGGTGCGCACCCCGGGAGGCGCCGCCAGTTTCCGCATGGAGACCCGCACCGTGCTGGTGTGCTTCGTGGTTCTGTTGTTGTCCCTGCTGCTCGCCGCCGTCGCCCTGGCCACGGGCGACTTTGCCGTGCCCCTGCCGGAGGTACTGCGGGCACTCACCGGCGGCGGGGATCCCATGACCCAGACAGTGGTGGCCCAGTGGCGGCTCCCCCGCGTCCTCATGGCCCTGGTCCTTGGCGCCGCACTGGGCATGAGTGGGGCAATCTTCCAGTCGCTGACCCGAAATCCGCTCGGCAGCCCGGACATCATCGGCTTCAACACCGGCGCATATACTGGGGCGCTGCTGGTGATCCTGGCCGTTGGTGGAAGCTACTGGCAAGTGGCCGCCGGGGCACTCGCGGGTGGTATTCTCACGGCCTTGGCGGTGTATCTGTTGGCGTTTCGGCGCGGCTCGCACGGCTTCCGCCTCATCATTGTGGGCATTGGCATGAGCGCCATGCTCGCCGCCTTCAACCACTGGCTCATTCTGCAGGCCGAACTTGAGGCAGCCATGGCAGCGGCCGTGTGGGGCGCCGGCTCGCTCAACGGCATCACCTGGGAACAGGCCGGGCCCGCTGTGCTGGTGGTCGTGGTGGTGTCGGCGGCCGCACTCGGTGTTTCGCGCCGGATGCGGATGCTGGAAATGGGCGACGACGCAGCCCGCGCCTTGGGCGTCCGGGCCGAGCCCACCCGCCTGCTGCTGTTGATACTTGGCGTGGCACTGACTGCCGCTGCCACCGCCGTCGCCGGCCCCATCGCCTTCGTTGCGCTGGCAGCACCGCAGCTGGCCCGCCGCTTGTGCGGCAACGCCGGGATTTCCCTGGTGCCCTCGGCATTGCTGGGCTCTTTGTTGCTGGTGGCCAGTGACCTCGCCGCCCAGCGGCTGTTTGCACCGATCCAATTGCCCGTGGGCGTCGTGACCGTCAGCATCGGCGGCATCTACCTGATCTGGCTGCTGGCCAGGGAAGCAAGGAAATAATGAGCCTCACCACAGCCACCCACCCGGGCCTGGAAACCACCGATCTGGCCATCGGCTACGACCAGCGGGTCATCTCGGAGCATTTGAACATCCAGATCCCCGAGGGTTCATTCACCGTGATTGTGGGCCCGAACGCTTGCGGGAAGTCGACGCTGTTGCGGGCACTGGCGCGCCTGATCAAGCCGCGCAACGGGCAGGTTTTGCTCGATGGCAAGTCCGTGGCCGCATTCCCAGCCAAGGAATTGGCGCGGAAGCTGGGCCTGCTGCCCCAGTCTTCGATTGCCCCGGACGGGATCACCGTGGCAGATTTGGTGGCCCGGGGCCGCTACCCGCACCAAAAACTGTTGCGGCAGTGGAGCGTGGCGGATGAGGCCGCCGTCGTCGATGCCATGGCAGCAACAGGGGTGGAATCACTGTCCGGCCGCCTGGTTGACGAGCTCTCCGGCGGGCAGCGGCAGAGGGTGTGGGTGGCCATGGTGCTGGCCCAGCAAACCCCCCTGCTTCTGTTGGATGAGCCCACCACGTTCCTGGACATTGCGCACCAGATTGAACTGCTGGAGCTGTGCCGGGACCTCAATCAGGACAAGGGATTCACGCTCGTTGCCGTGCTGCACGACCTCAACCATGCCAGCCGTTACGCCAGCAACATCATTGCCATGAAGGACGGCGCCGTGGTGGCCGAGGGCGCACCCGCGGACGTCATCACCGAGAAGCTGGTGGAGGAAGTCTTCGGCATGCCGTGCAGGATCATCGAGGACCCCGTCTCCCACACGCCCCTGGTCATCCCCCTGGGGCGCCCCCGCACCGCCTGAGGGCGGAAGATTTTTGGACCACAGTGCTCCGCGCGGGGCTACAGTGGGATGCAAACGTCAACGCAGGGGTACCCATGGAGCAGCAGACAACACCGTCCCAGCCCAACGATTCCGGGCCTTTTTACCACGGCACCAAAGCCGCACTGGTGCCCGGCGAGCTGTTGAACACCGGTCACAGCTCTAATTACGGTGAACGAAAAACAGCCAACTTCCTCTACCTGACGGCAACCCTGGATGCGGCCACCTGGGGCGCCGAGCTCAGCGCTGGCGAGGGCCCCGGGCGGATCTACCGGGTGGAAGCCACCGGTCCCTTCGAGGACGACCCCAATCTGACGGACAAGAAATTCCCGGGCAATCCCACAAGGTCCTACCGCACGCGCGAACCCTTGCGGGTCATTGCCGAGGTGCTGGACTGGGAACCACACTCCCTTGAGGCGCTGGGGCACATGCGTGGCCACCTTGAACAGCTCAAGCGCGACGGCGTGGAAGCCATCAACGACTGATCCGCGGCAATACCGGGGCCCGCGCCTGGTTTAGGGTTCGGGTTCCCACCGCAGCAGGTCCCCGGGCTGGCAGTCGAGTGCCTCACACAATGCCTCAAGCGTGGTGAACCGGATGGCCTTGGCCCGCCCGTTCTTGAGCACTGCCAGGTTGGCCGGGGTGATGCCGACACGTTCGGCCAGGGCACCCACCGGCATCTTGCGCTTGGCCAGCATGACATCGATATTGACCATGATGGGCACTAGATGACCTCATCCAGCTCTTGGCGCATGGTCATGGCCTGGGCCAGCAAAGTGCGCATGACCACCACTATCAACGCCACAGCGCCAATCAACAGCCCCACGCCCCCGAGCATGAGCACCACTCCCGGCGCCACCGCCTCGCCGGGGGCCAGGACTGCACCCATGGCAAAGGTGAGCAGCGCGGCCGCCGCAATGGCGGCGATGATGACGTCCACATATTTGAACGCCGCCTGCGCAAACACCGCGTCCCTGCGCACCAAGCTCAGGAGTTTCCACACGCACAAAAGCGTCACCTGGATGGCCAAAAGTCCCAACAGAACTATCACCACAATGGCTGGCCTAACCCTGAGCACTTCGGATCCTGCCTCACTCAGGTCAACGGCCAGCAACGGCACCATCACCAGCTGCACAAATAACAGGCCAGCCAATCCCACCGCGAGGCATATGCGCAGCGCCAGAACAGTTAAGCGTCCCATCCCCATCCTTCCATCGAACAACGATGTAAATATATCGTTAATCGATAGATTGAACAAGGCAGGCGGCCGTAGGGGCACAGCTACTGCCACAGCCCTGCCACGAGGGTCACGACCATCCCGAGCCCCAGGAGCACAAGAACACCTCCCGCGACCTTTGTCAGCCACGGCAGGAAGCGGGACAGTTTGCTGAGCGCCCGTTCCGACCCCAAGGCAATCGCAAGGAAGAGGTCCCACAGCAGGACCACCGCGAACATCCAGGCACCATAGAGCCCCAGCGACACGGCATCCGCGGCGGCAAGGCCCGCCGCGAGACTGACATAGAAGAGCGCGTTTTTCGGATTGAGCAGGCCGGAGGCGAACCCGAGACCCAAGCTCTTCCCCCAGGTGCTGCGCGCCGCCACCGCCATCTCGGGGACAAGCACTGCCGTGCTTGCGCGCAGAAACATCACACCGATGTAGCTCAGAAAGATGCCACCTGCCGCCTGAATTGTTCCCAAGAGCACCGGGTGGGAGATCAGGGACAGCCCCGAGAACGCGGCCGCGATGAACACACCGTTGGCCAGTGCGATGCCCAGGCAGGCACCACTGGCGTTGCGCCATCCGTGACTCATGGTGGTGCGGGCGATCAGGAAAAAATCGACTCCTGGGATCAGCAACGCCAAGAAATGCGCCGCCGCCACGGCAAAGAACTGCTCCATATGTCTCCCACTGCCTCGACTGCGAACGTGGTCAAGTTTGCTGGATGGCAGCGGTGCGGTCTTGTACGATATTGCGCCTAGCTGCGATAACTGCCAGGGGATGAAGCCACATGGGCGCGGAATACCCGGTGGAAGTGGCTTTGATCGACAAAGCCAAGGGCGTGGGCGGTCTCCGCCAGGGGCCGTCCCTCGCGGAGCATCTTCCGGGCAGTGATGACACGCTCGTTCTGCCGCCACGCCAGTGGCGCGAATCCTGTCAGCTTTTTCATGGCCCGGATGAGCTGGTACTTGCCCATCCCCGCGATCTGGGCCAGTTCATCGAGCAGTGGATTCTCCTCATCATCCCGCAGCCGGATGAACACCGGGTTCAGCCGGTGAAGGAGCTCGACGTCAGTGGTGGCAAGCAGTCGATGCGCCGGTTCACGTCCCGCACATGCTGCTAACGCCTCGCGGAACCCTGTCTCGATCCGGCCGGGTGCCGCGCCGGTAAAAATCAGTTCGTTGATGAGTGAGAAATGCCCGTACATTTCCGGCTGCCGGTACACGCTGATTCCGGCAACAAGCTCTGTGGCTCCCTCCGGCAGGAGCCCACCAACCCAGTCCTGATCGGCCTGGATCATTTGGTACCGCCAGTGACCGCTGTCCGGGTTGCAGGCGTGGACGCGCCTCGCCGGAATAAGAATGACATCGCCGGCGGCCAAAGGAACGGGGTACCCCGCGGCCCCGCTGAACACAGTGGTGCCCGAGTCGATCAGGCCAACTGAAAACCTGTCATGACTGTGTGGCCGGTAGCTTGCGCTCTCTTGGCACGAGCGGCGCGATTCCAAGTGCGGCAGCTTGTTGCTGTGCCAGAACTCTGTCACCGTTTTCCCTCTTCTTTTCACCCGATGCCGGCATCGGCGCTTGCCCCGTAGGTTCACGGGCCGCTCAACCAGTCTAGGCAGCAATGCCAGTGCTAAATTCCGGGCGGAACCCCAGAGGAGACGTGCGGCCCCCCCTACCGGTGTCGCCCCGGTCCTCGCTACGGTGGCAATTGTCCCAGCACCTCACATCTCCAGCGGAGGCACCGCATGAAGCAGTACATGATCTCGGTAAGCCATGACTGTTGAAAACACGGGCGCCTCAGCCGTTGTGAGCGACGGACCCTGCACCCTGCCCCAGGAATACCTTGGCGGCTTCTGGGTCATCGAAGCCAGCGACCTTGAAGCCGCGCTGGAATGGGCCAGCAACCGAACAATGGCCCACGCACTGGGCCAGCTCAGCTGTGCGTGCTGATGATCTCCTCGATCTCCGTAAAGCCCAGGCGCTGCGCGTTCTCCAGGACAGTGCGCCCCTCGGGGTCCCGCAGGTCCGGGTCGGCA
Source organism: Arthrobacter glacialis (assembly GCF_002909415.1). Classification (NCBI taxonomy): domain Bacteria; kingdom Bacillati; phylum Actinomycetota; class Actinomycetes; order Micrococcales; family Micrococcaceae; genus Arthrobacter; species Arthrobacter glacialis. The sequence goes on from NZ_PPXB01000003.1 coordinate 284,310, forward strand.
CCGGCGTCCAGCAATTGCCGGACAACGTCCTGCTGTTTGGGGCCGCCGTCGTTGAGCAGGACAGCTTCCTGCATGGCCGTCCAGCCAAGGTTGTTGACATGGTTGACCGGCACCCCGGCCTTGATGAGAATCCGCACCGTTTCCACATGCCCATGCTCGCTCGCCGGGATGAGGGCGGTTCCGCCGTAGCGGTTGGTGCTGGACACATCGGCCCCGTGGGCAAGGGTTAGCTCCAGGATCTCGTTGAATCCTTCGGCCCCGGCGTAGAGGAACGCCGAGTCCTGCATCGAATCTTTGGCATTGACGTTCCCGCCGGCCTGGATGAGCCGGTCAACCAAGGGCAGGTCGTTGGCCTTGGCGGCGAGAATCAGCTGCTGGTCAAGGTCCATTTGGGCCTCCGTGGACAGGGCAGCGCGGGTGGGTGTGGGCGCAGCGAGGGTGGGGAGAGGTGATTGGCTCGTGGCGGCGGACGACGGCGGCACTTGGGTTGCCGCCGTCGTCCCTTCGCCTGCTGTGCAGGCCGAGATTAAAACCGTCATTGTCCCCACTGCGGCCGCCAGCAATAGACGCTGGTGTGTGCTGGACGCTGTGAATCGTGCCATGGGGAAAGGCTACTTGATCAGGGCCGCGGCGCCGGCAGCTGCGCAGGCCTCGTCCAGCATGCCGTCGGGGGCACCACCCACGCCGATCCCGGCCACGGAGACGCCGTTGACCTTCAGGGGAACGCCGCCGGGCAGGAACAATGTTCCAGGCAGGTCAGCGATGCTGGGGCCGTTGCCCTGGATGCGCTTGGCCAGCTCGCTGGTGGGTGCCCCAAAGGCGGCGGCTGTGTAGGCCTTCGCCTTGGCTGAATCGATGGTGTGCTCGGCGGCATTGTCACCGCGCAGGATTGCCTGGACGGTGCCGAAGCGGTCAACCAACGCAACGGTCACGAAGGGAAGCTTGTCTGCCTGGCATTTTTCCAGGGCCGCGCCCACAGCTTGTGCAGACGCACCAACGGAAATGCGGTTCTGGGGCACTGCGTTTGAAGCAGCAATGAGGACATCTGCGGCCGGCTTGGCTGCTGGCGCGGCGGAGCTCGTGCCGGCATTGGCAACAAAGGTGGTGCCTCCCGTGAGCAGCAACGCTCCAACGGCGGCGGCGGACATGATCTTGGTGGACTTCTTCATGGTGGTCTCCTTGGGTTTTTGAATGCTGGGCCTGTGGGTGGGACTGGCCGGCTTTTGGGTGCCTGTGCCGTGTCTTCATGGTGTCGCGGACGGCCGTGCCGGCACATCGGGCCTTGGGCTGGAGCAGGATCATCCAATGCGGCGGCCTTGTCAGCCAAAAGGCTGAGAGACCAGCAACGGCAGACGCTCTAGCATGGGAGAAACGCCTTTCATTGCACCGGAACAGGACCATGCCACCTTCAGCTCCAGCCCCGCTGCCCCACCCCGGCAATCCCTCGGGTAGCGTCCAGGAATCAGTCATCACGCAGCCCCGCCAGCTGGGCCGGATTGATGCGGTGGTGCACTTGGGCTTTGTGGTGCTCATGGTGGCGTCACTGGTGCGATACGTCATGCGGCATCCGCCTGCAGACAACATCTGGGTGCTGGCTCTTGCGGCGGGCGTGTGCGCCATCTATGCGGTGGTGGCGGTATTGGCACGGCGACGCCGGCCCTGGGCGTTGTGGATGTTTGCCCTGGTTGTTTTGTGGTCGGCACTGGTTCTGGTGGCACCGAGTTTTGCGTGGTGTTCTGTTGCTGTGTTCTTCCTCTGCCGGACCGCTTTGTCTGGCTGGGCGGCACATCTGGCAGGTGGAGTGATCGCCGTGGCAACGTCAGCAGGATTATTCAGGCTCAGCGGCGGCAGCGACATCGCCATGTTGCTGGGGCCGTTGGCCATCGGTGCCATGTTGACGCTGATCTACGACCGGATTGAACACGATGCCCGGGAACAGCGCCGGCTTCATGCCCAGGTTTCCGCGGCCCAGGCCAAGCTCGCCGCCAGCGAGCGCCGGGCTGGCACCATTGCCGAGCGCGAGCGGGTTTCCCGTGAAATCCATGACACAGTGACGCAAGGCCTTGCCAGCAGCCTGCTGCTGCTGGAGGCCGCCACCAGGACCTGGCCGAGCACCGCCGCCAAGGGAGATGTGGACCGGGCCAGCACACTGTTGCGGGCGAACCTCACGGACACTCGAAGCCTCGTGCATGAACTGGCCTCGCCGGGGCTGGACACCGTGCCGCTGGCCGAGGCCCTGCTGCAGGCCGCATCCGCCTACGTTCCAGACGTCCGGGTGCAAGTCACTGGCATGGCGCGCACCCTTCCCTCCGATGTCCGCCATGCCCTGCTCCGAGTGGTTCAGAGTGCCGCCGCCAACATCAAACTGCACGCTGCCGCTCCCCACACAACGGTGACCTTGGGGTACCTGCCGGGCACTGTCACCTTGGATATTTACGACGACGGAGACGGCTTCGACCCAGGCGGCACCGCCCCGCCGTCGAAGACCGGTGGTTACGGGCTGCGGGCCATGCGGGCACGCGTGGAGCAGCTGGGCGGGGTATTCTCGGTGGAAAGCACGCCCGGCGAGGGAACCATCGTGGCTGCGCAGCTTCCCACGGAGGATATCGACGCATGACTTCCATTTCTGTTCTCTTGGTGGACGACCATATGGTGGTCCGCAGCGGGCTCAAGGCCCTGCTGGGCACCCAGCCGGACATCAGCGTTGTTGCCGAGGCCGCCTCGGGGGAAGCGGCCCTGCTGGCCATGGCGGAGCACAGTCCCTCGGTGATCGTCATGGACCTCGCCATGGGTGCCGGCATCGACGGCATAGAGACCATCAAGCAGGTGCGGCGGATCAACAGCCGGCAGGCCATTCTTGTGTTCACCACCTACGATTCCGACGCCGATATTGTGCGGGCCGTGGACGCAGGCGCCATGGGGTATCTGCTCAAGGACGCCACGCCCGAGGAGATTTTTGCCGCAGTCCGGGGCGCGGTGCAGGGGAAAAGTGTCATGAGCGCTCCTGTTGCATCCCGGCTGTTTCAGCAGCTGCGCAATCCCGACGAGGTGCTGACACCCCGGGAAGCCGAGCTGTTGAGCCTGTTGACGGAGGGGCTGAGCAACAAGGCGCTGGGGCAGCGGCTGTTCATCTCCGAGGCCACCGTCAAGACACACCTGGCCCATATTTACGCCAAGCTCGGAGTCGAAACGAGGGCGGCTGCCATTTCCACCGCCATCCGGCGCGAGGGCATGCGCTAAGCGTCCCGGATACTGGCAGCTGCGTGCCCTCTCCCGCGAGAGGCGGTGCTAGTTGAGGATGAGGACGAGCTTTCCAATGGTCCCGGCGCTGAAGTCAGCCAGTGCGGCCGGGACGTCTTCCAGCCGATAGGTCCGCTGAATGCTGACGGATGATGTGCCTGCCGCCTGATTGTCAGCAAGCCGGGCCAGGATGTCCGGCGTCGGGTTCGCGACGACGGGCACCACCTCGGCGGATCCAGCAGGCACCTGATCCGGGGAGCCGATCAAGAGAGACACCAGACGGCCTCCCTTGCGCACCACGGGCAGCAAAGCCGCAAGGTCGCCGGCGAGATGGACGACGGCGTCGACCCCGTCAGGATGGCGGGCCAGCACCGAGGCGGCCACGTCCTCGCGGTAATCCACCGTCTCCGCCGCGCCGAGCGTGGAAACATGGGCCTTTCCCGCGGCGGTGTGAAATGTGGCGATCACCCGGACCCCGGCGGCGCTGGCAAGCTGGATCGCCTGGCTGCCCACCCCGCCGGTGGCGCCGACAATCAGGACGGTGGATCCGGAGGGCGGTCCGGCGGCGGCGAGCGAATCCATGGCGGCGGTCCCGGCCAGGCCAAGTGTGGCACCCTCCGCGAAGCCCACATTATCCGGCAGCTTCGCCAGTCCCACAGCGACGGGGACCGTGACGAAATCACCAAAGGTACCATCGCCCAGGAAAGACTTGGTCACCACGCCAAAGACGCGGTCCCCCACCGTCTAGCCGTTGACGGCGGCCGCACTCACCCGGACGCGGACTTCGCCCTCAGCGGGTTCAGGGGTGTCGATGTCGATGAGGGCCGGGGCGGATCCAAACCCGGGAAGGACTACTGCACGCGTGGGCTTTCTCCTAGGGCTATTGCTTCTTGCAGGTGGCAACTGTGGGTTGATGGCCGGCTGGGATCTATTCTTTCGGCGAATGTGGGTGGCGGCAAACAAAACCTTGAAGCGGCGGCGCCACAGCGACAAACGGGGTCAGGATCCAGGCTGCTGAGCATGGCTGCTGAGCTACCAAAACCTGGGCGGGGTTCAACGCCTTGCCCGCGCTGCCACAAGAGGAGCCTCCCCAGTACAGGCAATATGTGACCCGGGTTACAACGATTCGGTAACGGCGCCGCGGCAGATTCCCCATAATATGCGAAAATCGTGGGATCGCTTCCACGGCGGTCATTCGCTTCCCTTGACAGCGCTCCCACACCCATTGCAGGATGGGATCATCTTCGTGGAAGCGCTCCCGCATCTCGATCAGAGTGTTGTTCAATCACACCTTGTTTCGTTGATGCGACGCCATGCTCGTCAGCGCTTTGAAGGATCTTTATCGGGACAGACAACAAGGTCAGTCCCACGACAAAGGAGTCAACATGCGTTTACATACCCGCAGGAATTGGGCCGCGGTAGCTTCCCTGGCCACAATTGCTTTGCTTGCTTCAGGATGTACCAGCACCGATACGCCTTCAGCGGACGCTGAAGCAGGCGGGGATGTCACTCTCACCATTGCGACGTTCAATAACTTTGGTTACACCGATGAACTCCTCAAGGAGTACACCGATGCCAACCCGAACGTCACCATCAAGCACCAGCAGGCTGCCACCGCCCCGGATGCACGCACCAACCTCACCACCCGCCTAGCAGCAGGAGGGGAAGGACTCGCCGACATCGAGGCCATCGAGATTGACTGGATGCCGGAGCTTTCTCAGCTCCCGAACGCATTCCAGGACTTGGCTTCCGCTGAGGTCGAAGGACGCTGGCTTCCTTGGAAGGAAGATCAGGGACGCACCACGGACGGCACCCTGATCGGCTATGGAACCGACATTGGGCCCCAGGCTGTCTGCTACCGCGAAGATCTAGTCAAGGCTGCAGGCCTGCCTTCCGATCCTGCAGGATTCGCCGAATTCCTCGGTGGCAAGGACGCCACGTGGGACGATTACTTCAAAGCTGGTCACACCTTTGCAGACAAGTCCGACAGCGCCTGGTTCGACTCCGCCAACGCCGTCTACCACAGCATGGTTGGCCAGGTTGCGAACGCCTATGAAGATCCCAAAACCAGTGAGCCCATCAAGCTCGCGGACAACAAGACCATCAAGGATCTGTTCACGAAGGTGTTGAGCGAATCTCCTGATCTCTCTGCTGGCCTGACCCAGTGGGAAGCCGATTGGGATTCCGCATTCCAGAAAAACGGATTCGCAACCATGTTGTGCCCCGCTTGGATGACCGGCCCCATCGAAGAGCGTGCTGGTGGAGTCACGGGTTGGAACATCGCTGATGTCTACCCCGGCGGCGGCAGCAACTGGGGTGGCTCGTTCCTGACGGTGCCCGCTTCCGGCAAGAACACTGTTGAAGCCCAGAAGCTCGCTACGTGGCTGACCGCGCCGGAGCAGCAGACCAAGGCCTTCGAAAACGCTGGCACCTTCCCGAGCCAGATCGAGGCACAAAGCTCACAGGCTCTCCTGGATTCCAAGAATGATTTCTTCAACAACGCTCCGACCGGCCAAATCTTCTCGGCCCGGGCGATTGCCCTCAATGAATCAGCACAGATCTTCCGCGGCCCGAACTACTTCGCGATCCACACGGCCGTACAAAACGGGATCACTCGTGTGGACGTGAACAAGTCTCAAGATGCTGAGGCCTCCTGGAATGGCGTGCTGTCCGAATTCTCAGAGCTCGGCTTCTGACCTCATCATTCCTGAGCTCGCCTAGGCGAGATTCGCTGCTTCGCTCGGGCGCCGTCGAGGTATCCACGGCGCCCGGCACAGCTCACCAATCTTCCGAAGGAATCTTTCATGTCAGTCCAAACGACTCCTAAGCCTGTGCTTGAGAAGGAGAAGGATCCCCGCCGAATCGCGTTCAGTCAGAAGCGCGGCAAGTGGGACGTCCAGCTTTCCCCCTACCTGTATATTTCACCGTTCTTCATACTTTTCGCCATCACGGGGCTCTTCCCTCTTGTTTACACGGCTTACGTTTCGGTTCATGAATGGCACCTGTTGCTCGGACAGGGAGAATTCGTTGGACTGCAAAACTATGTGGATGTTTTCAACCAGCCCACCTTCTGGAAGGCGCTGCGCAACACTTTCTCGATCTTCCTGCTCTCTTCAGTCCCGCAGGTCATCGTCGCGCTTTTGCTCGCGGCGGTACTCAATGCCAACCTTCGCGCCAAGACGTTCTGGCGCATGGGTGTTCTTTTGCCCTACGTTGTTGCCCCAGTTGCCGTTGGCCTCATCTTCTCGCGCCTTTTCGGCGACCAGTACGGCTTCATCAACGCCATCGTAGAAGCCCTCGGCATGGACCCGATCGCTTGGCATTCCGATGTCATCCCCAGCCACATCGCCATCGCCAGCATGGTGAACTTTCGGTGGACCGGCTACAACACCCTGATTTTCCTTGCCGCAATGCAGACCATCCCCAGGGAACTCTATGAGGCTGCGATCATCGACGGCGCTGGACGATACCGGCAGTTTATTTCCATCACCGTTCCTCAGCTGCGCGCCACCCTGATCTTCATCATCGTGACCGCCACCATTGGTGGCCTGCAAATCTTCGACGAGCCGCGTGTCTTCGACGCCGCTGGCACCGGTGGTGCGAGCAAACAGTGGATTACCGTGACGATGTACCTCTACGACCTCGGTTGGGGCAACCAAAAGAACTTCGGTCGAGCCTCAGCCGTCGCGCTGATCCTGTTCTGCATCATCATTTTGATCGGCATCATCAACTTCGCCATCACCCGCCGCATCTCGGACTCCGGCAGCACACGAGCCGGCAAGAACAAATCTAAACCCACTATCTCCAAAGCAACGAGGACAAAATGACTTCGCTTCCCGTCATTGCCCAGACCTCCGGTAAGGGTGCTGCGCGTTCAGCTGCACGCAAACGTCGCCGCCAAGCTGGCGGTGCCGACCGCCGTCCAGGGTGGGTCACCTACGCAATCCTCGGCGCTGTCCTGCTCATCTCGATCTACCCGCTCTACTACACATTCTTGCTGGCCTCCTCGGACCAGCTCACGATCTCGAAGACTGCAATTCCGAGCCTGATCCCTGGTGGGGAACTGTTCGCGAACTTCCAACGCATTTTGGCCTCGGACATCCCGCTTTTGAAGGGTTTGCTGAATTCCACGATCGTCGCTGTTCTGCAGTCCTTGTCGGTCGTCATCTTTTCGACTTTGGCCGGCTTCTCCTTTGCGAAGTTGCGTTTTAGGGGCCGTGGACCGCTCTTGGTTTTTGTTATTGCCACCATGGCGGTGCCCACCCAGCTCGGCGTGATTCCGCTCTTCGTCGTCATGTCCAACATCGGCTGGTCCGGAAAGCTAGTCGCCGTCATCGTGCCCGGCATGGTGACAGCGTTCGGAGTTTTTTGGATGACCCAGTACCTCGAGAACGCACTCCCCTACGAACTGATCGAAGCCGCCAGGGTCGACGGCGCTTCCATGATTCAGACGTTCTGGCACATTGCGCTACCCGCTGCCCGTCCCGCGGCCGCGATGCTCGCCTTATTCACTTTTATCGGCAGCTGGACCAACTTCTTCTGGCCCTCGATTATTCTCACCAATCAAAACCCGACCCTGCCCATGGTGGTACGCCAATTGCAGGCGGGCTATTTCCAGGATTACTCGCTCATCATGGCCGGCGTAATCCTGTCGACGATCCCGTTGGTCGTCGTGTTTATCTTCGCGGGCAAGCAGCTCGTCACCGGAATCATGGCAGGAGCAGTCAAGGGATGACCAGTAATTTGAACCTCAACAGCAGCGCAGGGATCGTGTTCCCAGAGGGTTTCCTTTGGGGAGCTGCCACGGCAGCGTTTCAGGTCGAGGGCGCAAGCCAGCAAGATGGCCGCAAGGACTCTGTGTGGGACACGTTCGCCCGAGTTCCGGGCGCCGTTCTGGGTGGCGACAACGGAGATGTAGCCTGCGATCAATACAACCGTTATGAAGACGATGTTGCCTTGATGAAGTCGTTGAATCTGGACGCGTACCGGTTCTCCATTTCATGGGCCCGGGTACGTCCGGATGCAGTTTCGGGGCCCGCCGGAGTCAACCAGCTCGGCGTCGACTACTACTCACGCCTGGTTGATGAACTGCTCGCCAATGACATTCTGCCCTGGGTGACCTTATTCCATTGGGATCACCCGGCCGCTTTGGAAGATAACGGGGGCTGGGCCAACCGCGACTCGGCCTACCGTTTCACCGAGTACGCGTTGACCATGCATGAGGCTCTCGCTGACCGTGTATCCATTTGGACTACTCTCAACGAGCCGTGGTGCTCATCGTTCCTCAGCTATGGTGCCGGCGTTCATGCTCCCGGTAAACGGTCTTACCCGGATGCGCTTGCTGCCGCGCATCACCAGATGCTCGGACATGGTCTTGTCACGCAGGAAATCCGGAAGCGCCAGCCGGAAGCGAACCTTGGGATTACCCTCAACTTCACAGTCGCCGATCCGGTAGATCCCAGCAACCCGCAGGACGTTGATGCAGCACGCCGCATCGACTGCCAAATGAACAGGGTCTTCACCGACCCGATTCTCTTGGGTGAATACCCCAAGGATCTGTTCACTGACTTGGCAGATGCAGGGCTCGGCGGCGTTCTCGAATCGTGCATCAAGGACGGCGATCTGGAGACTATCTCTGCTCCAATCAACACGCTTGGCGTGAACTATTACCACGGCGAGGAAGTTTCCTACCGTGAGTATCCTGACGCCGTCGACGGCAGCGCACCGGTCGCCCGAACCACCCAGTCACCCTTTCCCGCTGCGGAAGGTGTCAAGGTTCGCAACCGCGGACTGCCGATGACTGACCAGAACTGGGAGATCCAGCCCGAAGGTTTGACCAGGCTCCTCACTCGCCTGCAAAAGGACTACACCGGCCCCAAGGGCATCGCTTTGTACGTCACGGAAAACGGTTGCGCCTTCGACGACGTCCCGGACGAAAACGGCTATGTCGATGACCAGAACCGGCTAAACTTTTATGACAGTCACCTTCGGGCGATCAAGGACGCACTCGATGCTGGTGTTGATGTCCGCGGCTACTTCGCATGGTCCCTTCTGGATAATTACGAATGGGCCTGGGGTTATAGCAAACGTTTTGGCATTGTCGGAGTCGATTTCGAAACCCAGAAACGTACTGTTAAAGCTAGCGGCCATTGGTACGGGCAGGTCGCCAAGGACAATGCGGTTCCCGCCGTACTGGAAACAGTAAAGTAACCAGCAACATCACTGGAAAGTTAGCTTTGTGATCATACCGAACCGAAATTTGCTCGCAGAGACCCCGCCGCCAACTCTCGATGAGGTAGCGGCAGCCGCCGGAGTCTCCCGTTCGACCGCGTCTCGCGCGATCAACGGGGGGCTCCGGGTCTCCCCCGAGGCCCAGGCATCTGTTGACGCTGCAGCGAAGCTACTGGGATATATCCCCAACCGTGCGGCGCGCTCCTTGGTCACTCGCCGCACTGATTCAATCGCTTTGGTTATTCCGGAGCCCGACGAGCGGGTACTTTCGGATCCGTTCATCGGCGCCACTTTGCGTGGCATCAGTGCTGCGCTCGCCCCGACAGATATGCAGCTGGTTCTTTTGCTTGCCCGCCCGGATGAGGACGGGGGACGGATCGCGAAGTACCTGCGCAGCGGGCACGTCGATGGTGCCGTTATCGTCTCGCACCACCGTCAAGACGGACTGGAAGATGCTGTCCTTGGCTCGCGTATTCCTGCTGTTTTTGTGGGCCGCCCCTTCCACGATGCAGATCTGCTGCATTACGTTGACGTCGACAGCGTCGCTGCTGGCCGACTGGCGACCCAGCACCTCATTGACCTTGGCCGCCGTCGTATTGCCCACATCGCAGGGCCGCAGGACATGACCGCAGGATTGGACCGCGCAAAAGGCTGGCGCGAGGCCCTGCAGGGTGCAAATCTGTCGTCGGATCTGATTGTCCAGGGTGACTTCACAACCGCGGTCGCCTACCAGGCCATGACCGATCTGCTACGCCAAGATCCCGACATCGATGCCTTGTTCGTGGCATCGGATCTCATGGCGGTTGGCGCACTGACTGCGCTGCGGGAGCATGGAAAATCCGTGCCTCATGATGTTGCCGTTGTTGGCTTTGATGATCTGGGCGCTGCCGCGAATGCCAGTCCCCCGCTGACCACTGTGCGCAACCCCGTGGTCGAGATGGCCACATCAGCGGTTGAGCAGCTGCTGCATCTTCTGGGCCAGGGCGCGGCGTTCAGTGAAATCCCTGATCCGCTGGTCCTCGCCCCCGAGCTCGTTGTCCGGGCCAGCACTCGCGCCAACTGACGGCGTAGCGTTTCCATGTAGCAGACGTTGTTCGTTTGAATGCCTGGTCCCAATCACAAGGAATTAGAACGATGACCATCCCGGCACGGCTCCTGACTCTCCCGTTCCGGGCCTCTGGGCCTCTGTCGGATTCGAACCGACGACCCCCGCTTGACCGACAAAGGGCTATTTTGAGTTGCCCATAGGCAGTTTTGGCCTTTTTCTATATGGCCCGACTGGAACAACGAGTGGTACTAAATACTCTCCACTTTGCAGTGATATGGATGAGTTTTGTATGACGTGGTGGGAATTCCCGCCCGACCGCTGGACGGCTCGCGCATGGCCAGTAAACCATCGCATCGTTCTTGTCATTTTACTCTTGAATCGACACGTATCAGCATGCGAGCCGCTCTATTCACGAAACAGATCTTCAGGGTCCTGACACGGGCGTGCTCGTTGGTTTGCACGCCTCACGCTGATCATGGACACGTTGCGGCCATCGATAGGACCGTTGGCTCCACAGGCGAAAGCACGACCAGAAAATCGGCGGCATGATTCCCGGGACGGTTCATGCCCCACCGTGGCTGCATGATGCGCTAAGAACGGCCGGAGCACATGGCCCCGGCCGTTGCTGGACTCAGTTCGCGGTCGGACCGCCGGCGCGAAGGAAGCGCACAATGGCTTCAGCCTCGGCACCGCCGATCTCCTTGCTAATTGCAGCGCCCAATTCGGCCCACGTTGCTGGCTTCCAGATAAACTTGGCTTTTTCCTGAAGCTTGAAAGCGACATCGTAGCCCGGGATCCTATTTTTATCTGCTGAGTAGAGACCTCTGCGACCCCAGGGCCCCACATTGTCGACGTCAGGGTTACCCTCCCCGAGCCACACGAAACGAACGCCCTTCGCGGAGTCCAGGCGTTTGTCTATGCACCCGTGGGGGTAGCAGATTGCTTGGCTTGAATATGGCAAATGGCCGTCCTCATGGCGGTCCTTCTCCTTGGTGAAGCCGCAGTAGCCGTTGCCGGCATTTACCCATGCACCGTACTTGGCCTCAACCGCGACAACCGGTAGCCAATGCTGACTTCCAGGGGACGGTACCTGGTCATCGTTACGGTCAACGACCACAAGATCAATGCTCCTTCGGGCCTTAGTGACGGAATCGTCCCGGAACTCCCCTCCGGAAATCAATTGCAACTGGGATCGGTAGTCCTTGTCGAAATCTGCCCCGGCCACAGCGCAGAGGTATTCGATAACTACCTGCTCTAGCCGTCCGGTAAACATCGTCATGAACGTCGTTACTTGCGATTCGATGGCATGATTTCTTTCGCCGCCCAGCAGGAGCTGGTCGAACCGCTCCAGCTTTCGACGATGCTTCTTGACGGTGTCAGAATGGAGAAGTTCCTTCTCGACCAGATACTCGATGGTGATTTCTGTGCTGTCCATTTTTTCTTCCTTTGATTAAGTTGAGGCGTGTTGGTTTCTCGTTTGCTAGAGCCACATGACTGAGCCGCCGGCACGTGGTTCGTACCGTTTCCCAACCAAGCTTTGAGCGAAGAGCAGGTCCTCATCAGATGAGCTCTCCTGGAATGATTTCTGGAAGGACCGCAGATCGCTTGTGAGTCGGCCCAGCAGCTCGAGCTCGAAGCGGGCTTTTCGGGAATCCCCAGACGGGACGGCCTTGATCACCTTAGTGACGCCGGTGATAACCCCGCCGAGCCCGACAAGCAGGTAGCCAACCTTGACGATGCGTTCCGGGCCGGCGCCGGTCCAGTCGCCGCACTGGGCGTTCAGCCAGTCTTCATCGCTGAGCGCCGGAGCATCTCCCCACCACTTGCGCCAGTTGGGATCTTCGACCGCTGCTTCGGCCGGTGCCGTCTGGACCAGAGGGATCTGCTTGCCCGCGGAGACGAAGTCAGCCCTGCGGATCGGCTCCAAGGAAGACATCGACAGGTCTTGCAGATAACCGGCGTCTAGGAGCTTGGCGATGTTACGGCGGGCAGTTCCGAGGTGTGACGCCGCAGCGTTCGGCGTGAGCACCTCATCGATGAACGGTGCAGCGGGAGTGAAGGTGAATTCCGGGATGGTCATTTCTTCCTGCTTTCAGTGTTGTTATTGTAACCATATACAACAATGTGCACATGTGTCAATGACTCAGTGAGCGTTCATCTGTACGCCACACACATATTCATGGCACATCCGTTTCAAATAGCGACGCCCTCACAAGTATCGCCATTGACGCCCGCCATCCGCGAGTCCGCATAGGGGCAGACCAACAGCCAGGATCGCTGGTCGACAATGAGGGATGGTGTTGGCTTGGGGACTGCCCCGGGTTTCCTTGGCTCTCTTTCGGCACACCTCGGTACGAGTTGCTTCATGAGCCCGGAACGGATCGCCGAATGTGCAGCGCACGCGAGTGGGCCGAATAGCTGGCCCGAACTCGACGAGCCCACAAGGGTCGGCTCGTGTAAGCGGGTCCATGAATTCACCGTCGCGCATAGCGTGTATGCTTCACCTCTGGTGGCCGGGCGTGCAAAGGGGTGTTGAGTGTCGACCTTGTTTGTGTTCGGCAATGGTTTCGACCTGCAGCATGATCTGCCGACCAGGTACGACCCTGACCTGAAAATACTTGCCATCGCAGCGGAGCGATTCTCCGGGGAATGGGAGAGCTATAGTGTTGGAGGCGATCTCTGGTCAGACGTGGAAGAGCAACTTGCATACCCCGATGTCGACCTGGTCTTGGAGCACTTGGGCGCGTTCAGCCCGGATCTCTTGTCGGATCGGGAGAGCGACCGGGACGGGATCATTCACGAAGCGGAACAGCTCCTCACTTTTCCCTTAGAAGAATTCGCACAAAACGCAGACGACAAGCTCGAGGATGTTCTGCCGAAGGCGATGTTCAGCGACTTGTTCGGCCCAGATGACTATTTTCTGACGTTCAACTACACCCACACTCTTCAACATCTATACGACGTAGATCCTTCGCGGATCCTGCACCTGCACGGAGAGGTTGGGGTGAGCCGACTCATCCTTGGCTACGCACCTGGCTCGCTTACGGGGACTGAGATCTTGCGCCAGTACGATGACGAGGAGAATTACGAGTACTATCATTCGAAGGCTTACGGGGCGTTTGCACAACTCCTGGCTGGCTTCGAAAAGGAATACCAGCACGAGGCCGTGATTCAGTTCATCAATCAGATTGCGCAGCCCCCGAATCGAATCTTCGTATACGGACACTCCTTCGGAAGCGTCGACAGGCCGTACTTCGAGCAATTGGTGCGGAGTTTCAAGGATGTGCCTTGGACGGTTTGCGCATACAACGATGACGCACTCGATGACGTCTGCAGCGCTCTGGATGCCTATGCTTTGGGGATCGTACGCGAGCGTCACGTCTTGTGAAAGCGGAGGGATTCGCACGCGTGTCAGCCGCCTTCGGCTCGTCGACCATCCCGAGCGCGTTGCTTTCGAGCAGAGATCCCGCGCGGGACTCATCTAGCCCCTACCCGCCCTTGGACACTCCCTCGAGGCGGAGAGCAAGAGAATCGACAACGTGTTCGAGCGACCTGCGGACAACTGGCGAAGCAGTCTAGTTCCCATGGAATCAAGGGACTCGACGGCCACGGATGGAGTGTGGTGCACTTATGGGCATCCCGACTTTGGTCCCGCTGCGCGGGAGTCGTATTCGTGACCTCAACCTCGCCGCGCCGTCTTGTATCCCTTGGGTTTCGAGGCACTCAGGTCATGAGACAGTTGCCATGGAAGGCAGTCGGCAAATAGCGGAACATGAACAGTCCCGGGAATCATGCCGCCCCTAACAACAAGAGGCATGGATCGGAGCATTGATCCCCACGGCACCACGACAAGGCCATCTACCCGATCAGACTCACTCAAAGTACGCGGGCACTGTGACCAGGTACTCCATTCGAACCGAAACAGTAAGAGGGCCGGGAACCCTGTCATTCGAACCGTTATTGCCAGCTGGAATATACGGGCGAAATTGTGCGATCCAGTTCAGGCTGAAAACTATCGCCGCAGGTCAGAGGCATATTTGGCGCCTGACACTTATCAATAGTTATCAACGTTCCTTAGCCCCGCTTGATCTACAAAGGGCCATTTTGGGTTGCCGGTGGTCCGTTTTGACCTGTTCCTGCATGGGACGATTGCAACAACGAGTGATACTAAACACTCTCCACTTTGCACTAATAAGGATGAGTTTTGTGTGACGTGGTGGGAACTCCCGCCCGGCTGATGTACGCCCTCAGCCAAATCAATCAAACCTCAATACTCCACTTTTCATTTTACTCTTGAATCGCCGCTATCCGCTCTGACGTCGTCAAGCTCAAAATCCAGCTAGGGTACACGCCCATGGTTTCTCGCAAGTTGATTCTGAACGGTTTGCGTCCTTGGGTCGTCCTGGTTGACCACGCGCGTCAACGCTAGTGAAACAGCTGCGCCAGACCCGGGGCGGTTCAATCTCCGCAGTTGAATCAACGCACACCCCCTGCGCTACAGCCCAGGGGGTGTTTTTTCTGACAAAAATCACCTCCACGCCAACAGAGGCAACATGGCTTAGTTGCCTCTTTCGGGTTGCATGTGTATATTTGAAATTGTTGAGAGGAAACTTGCAAGAGTTGCCTCTCTGTAGGGCAAGAAGTCGATCGCAACCACAAGAGCTGCGAAGAGGCCCGGAAATGAAAAGGATCAACAATGAGCTATCCAAATCGCGGCGAGGCCCGTGAAACCTTCATTAATCTTGCCCGAATGACAACGCCTCCGGGGATCAGCATTGAACCCTCACCTTTGACCCTCACGCAGGGTGATGATGTGTATGCCTTGTCAATCACTAGTCGAACCTCGGCTACTGACTCACGGCAGATACCCATCACGCAAGCTGCCGTGGAAAAGGCAATTGGGGCCTCCCCGGATGCCAACGGGGCAGCACTGCTATTTACCTGGATTGTTGCCAATAATGCCATCGGCATGGTCGCCCTGACGGTCGAGCAGCATGATGAGCTGGCCAAGTACGTCAACAGTGGATTTTCGACGACCATCCGTGACAACGGGCAAAAGTATTACTACCTGCAGCGCGCTGTACCGGGCTCTGAAGAAATGGCCGCGTTCGCTGAGCTGGAAACCCAGGGGAAAATTTTGTTCTATACCTCACTTCAGAACAGCTTCAAGGCCTAGCTGGCGCCTTGTACCTGGCACCCCTGT
Organism: Arthrobacter glacialis; assembly: GCF_002909415.1. NCBI lineage: Bacteria > Bacillati > Actinomycetota > Actinomycetes > Micrococcales > Micrococcaceae > Arthrobacter > Arthrobacter glacialis. The sequence continues at coordinate 300,032 of NZ_PPXB01000003.1, forward strand.
CGGTCCCGTCCACACACGTGGCGGTGATCAACGGGGGTGTTATTGTGCCCTGTCTAAACTGCCTTTAAAAAACATCGAGATCCGCAGGTAGCCCAGCAAAACTGAGCCCGAGTGTGGCGTCAGGCTGCCAAAGAGGATGCCCACAGCGAGTTCAACGAGCTCGTCCAGGAGCAGCGTGATCTAGCTGCCTAAGAGGCTCGGCAGTCAGCACTGTTAACGCCAACCGAAAATAGGGCCGATAGCGCTATTTGAAAACAGGGTCGTTGGTTGTGCCTGCTATGTACGGTCCGGACACAAACGTTCAGAACATGTGGCTCACCTTGCGACCCCCTGCACCCATAACTTAGCGATCCTCCGGGTCAGAAGCTTCCATCCCCCGCATTCACTGCTCTGGTTACGACGTTCGATTCTTGTGCAATGGGAACGGCCCGGGATTAGGATCGACGCATGACTAACGAGCCAGAGCCACCCCAGCAGGGAGAGCAAAACCGGGCATCGGCACACCTTGAATGGCTCGCAAAGGTCAGCGAAGACATTCAGGCGGAGTACCTCGCCTTGTACCAACGTCTGTCGGCGGGACCACAGAACATTCAGATGGCAGGGCACAGCGGGGAGGACTCGTGGATCAGGCTCCTTCAAGACTGGCTCCCGCCCCACTACGAGGTGGCCAAACGCAAGTACATCGTCCCCGAGGTAGGGGATTACAACCCCAAAGAAACCGACATCGTCATCCTCCGCCCGGGATATCCCAAAAGTCTGCGCAGCCGAACTGATATACTTGCGTCAGGCGTTGCTGCAGCATTCTCGGTCAAGTTATCACTGGATTCCTCTGGAATCCGCGAGGCGGCATTCGAAGCATCGCAATTGAGGCGCGCAATATATTCTCGCGATGGTGATCCTCGGTCTGAGCTCCAAAGCCCAGTTGCGTTTGGGATCTTAGCTCACACACATAGTTGGCGGGGTCGAAATTCTAGGCCTGCGTACAACGTTCTTAGCAATCTAAGTAGCTTTGACCGACAGTACTCCCAACATCCGAGAGAGACCCTCGACTTCACCTGCATCGCTGACCTAGGCACGTGGACCAAACATATAGTTCCCTATCATGGCCCGAACATGCGGCAATTTCGCCATGAAGCGCAATGGGCAAACTACACAAATGGATTCGTTGAAACTTCAGTTTCCGCAGGCCCTAGTCCATACGATGGACGCCCTCCCACTCCGCCCATTGCAAGATTCCTGGCGGCTCTTTATCGCAGGCTGGCACAGACTGATCCAGAGCTTTCAGCATTGGCTGATGGCTTCCTCTACAACCAGTCCGGGGGCCCGACCACTGGATTCCGACGAATCTGGGATGTCAAAGACGTCTACTCTCCGCATGTTCTCGACAAGATCCCGTTCACTCCAGGACCGCCCAATTCACGATGGGCACAATTCTATTCGTAGATTGTGCGCTGGAGCCCGTGGGGTGGTCTGTCCCGGATTTGCTTGACTATCACCCAAAACCGGGTCAGTCCCCAACGACCGCCTTCATTCCGCCCTGGAGCATCAAACGCCAGAGGAATACGAGCAGCCCTACTATGATTTACAAATCGGCTCTTTACCCGACGACGCCGCCCACAAAACGGCGGCATGATTCCCGGGGCGATTCAATCTGCGCCGACCTACGAACACGTGGGCTACGATAGCGCGAAGGGGGTATTGAATCGACAATGGACGATCACAAGGTTTCTCGCAAGACAAGTCACGAGTCTCGCATGACGCTGTATCGGCTGACTGGGCTAAGAAATCTCAAGGACGCAATCCGCGAGAAATATCTTGAATCCGAAGGCTTTACCGAACAGAGCGTTACCGTGGGTGATCGAGCCGCACTCCTCATCACCGGAAAGACAGATGAAAAAGACCCCGGGTGGAGCAAGGTACTCGCCGGAATCAGCGGCAAGCCCGTAGTCCTAAAAAACTCCGTGGCCGCTGCCGCCCTCATTATCGAAGACAGCAGGGGCCCTGAGCCATCCACTACTGATCCCCACGCCCATGTCGGTTCCGATGAGAACCTAGAACTCACAGCGTGGGCGCTAACCTTTGGCATGGGGTTTCAACTGCTTGATCAGCGTCACGTTGACAACGGTTTCGGTCAGCGAATAGCTGTCCGTTGCGCTGATCCCTTAGGGCTGAACTCCATCAGCAAAACGACGCTCGATGAGCGTCCTCGTATCGAGCGATCAACCATTCCTTCGGGTGCGCCGCTGCGAAGCTTCGGTTTCCAAGACCTGGGCGACCTTGCCACGCGTCTCGTCGTCGACGGACGAGTCGATGGGATCGGAACTACAACCAGAGCTGTTAAAATTCGCGGTGCAGATGCATTGAGCCTGCCCCTGTCTAAGGAAGCTGACCGCCTCATACGCGACCTCGACCAGGTCAAGGCTGCCTTGGCCAAGAAGCCTGCTACTGAAGAACTGGCTGCGCTCGAACAACTTGCGCAAGTGAAAGACAAAGACAAAATTGCAGAACTCGATGCAAAACTTATGGAAGCCATTGGTGCAGACGATAGCCCGCTACTGACATTGTCCTTCCCTCACGAGCTGATTGACGAGTATGGATCCGTCGGAGCATACAAACTTTTGGGCACTCGCGAACGTAAGGCGCGCGACTACCTACCGACCCTTCAAGACATACTCGAACCTGTTAGAGAAGTTGTTGGAGTCGAGCGGCTACAGAAACTCGATCGCCTGGCAGTTCTTCTTTTCGAGAACGCCGATGATGACGCTCCGAGTAGTCCGAAAATCCCGGCCAAGAAGTGGCTCGCGTTCCAGACTGAACTGGAGGAAAGAAGATTCTTCCTCCACAACGGTCGTTGGTTTCTAATGGACCGGGCATATGCCGAAGTTGTAAAACGTCGAACCCGCGCAATTTTCGACCGCGGTCCCTACCTAAGTGAGCTGCCCGATTGGGAGTTGGTAGAGGTTCCCGGCGACGAAAAGGAACAGAAGAAACGAAATGCGGAGCTCAGTTATAACCAGAAGCTAGCGCAGTCGCTCGGCGGCCTGTGTCTTGATCAGAAGCTCGTCAGAAGTGAAATCCACAAGCACGGAATCGAAGCTTGCGACGTGCTCCTCAATGATGGAACGTTCATCCACGTCAAGCATGTAGATGCTTCTTCCCCAGCCAGTCACCTGCTGGCTCAAGCGCTTGTATCGACGGAGGTTCTCACCTACGACAAAACCGCACAAAGCAACCTCGCTGCGCGGATCTCAGAACAGGGAGGCGCCCCCGAAGAGTTCCAGCTCAAGCCTTCACGAGTTGTGATCGTAATGGCACGTGAAGGAAAACTTCTAGATGCGGACTCGCTCTTCACATTCACGCAGGTGAATCTATCTCGGCAGGTCGCCCAGCTCGAGCAGCAACACGTCGACGTATTCATCGCACCAATCTTGCGTACTCGCCAATTGGTTTCCAAAGAATGAACCTGTTGAAGTAGGTCGCGTAGACCACGGCCCTCGGTTTTTGTCTGGGTCAGGCAAGATGTACTGAACCGTTCCAGGTCTCATGCCGCTCACGGACAAGAGTTCAGTATTGTTGTGCGCATCGTATTAGACACACCTACAAGCCTCCCGTCTCCCAATGAGTTTTGACGAATAGGGCTGAGGAACACGCGCCGGAGATTTCACGAGCGCTATATAGGATTCGCGTCGTTGTCTAGTCAGCCGTCCACTTGGAGTTCTAGGAAACAACCCACTTCTTCTGCCGGCGGCCGCCAGTACAGGGAGACGTAGGTGACAACAGAGACGGGAGGTTTTCAGTGCCCATGAACCCCAGCCTCACCGCGTCCGCCCGCCACCAGTCGGCGGCCGCCGCTGCAAATTGGGAATCCATGTACCGCCCGATGGTCCTCTATGACCTCGCCGCGGACACCGAGCTCGGCTTCTTCCTCGCCTACTACCGCAACTTCGCCATCCCCAGCATCGCCATCACCCTGCAGCACAACGGCGAAATCATCGAACGCCCCATGAAGCGCTCCCACGACACCGCCATCGTCACCTACTAGCTCATCACCTGCGGCTTGAACAGCGACCGTGGCCGCCACATGATCCGCCTCCTCAACCACGCCCACCGCCACGTCCCCGGCAACCAGGACTTCTTCCTCTACGTTCTCCTCACCCTGCTCGTCGTCCCCATCCGCTGGGCACGCGCACATGCCTGGTGGGCACCAATACCGGCAGAGGAAACCGCAGCAACCCGCTTCTGCCAGGAGCTTGGCACTCGCACGAACATCGCCGGCATCCCCACAAAATTCCAACACGCAGAACAATTCTTCGACAGCTACGAGCACGACAACATCGTGGACTCCCCCGCCGGCGCACAGCTGATGGCAAGCACTCTCCAAGTCCGGAGATCCAGGCTGCCTGCCCCCACCCGGCCGTTCACCAGAACGATGTTCGCCGCCATGTTCGACGACGAGCACCTCACCGATGCCCTCGGCCTCCTGCCTGGCAACGCAATAATTTGCTGTGAAACCAGAAGGTAAAGAATGGACCGTCTTGGCCACGCCCGAGTAAATACCTTCGCCCAACCATCCTGTGCTGGACTGCTCCAGACCCGGCCCATTCAGCAAATGAATGAGTAGAACAGACCGGATCCCGCACGATACCTACGGAGCAACATGAGACAAGGTCAGCGCACTCTCGGCAAACCGGGCCACTGGACATTCGAACCGATATTACTTGTCGGGATAGGCAGTCTAAATTCTCCGGTCCAATGCATGCAGAAAAACGTCGTCGCAGGTCAGGGGCACATTCGGCGCCTGACACTTATCAATAGTTTTCAACGTTTTACTCCCCGCTTCACCAACAAGCGGCCATTTTGAGTTGCCTATAGGCCCTTTTGGCCTGTTCCTGCATGGGGTGATTGCAACAATGAGTGATACTAAATACTCTCCACTTTGCACTGATAAGGATGAGTTCTGTATGACGCGGTGGGAACTCCCGCAGGACTGCTGCGCGGCCTCGAGTTTGGCAAGTCAGCCACGAATGCTCTGCTCCTAATTTTACTCCTGATTCATCCAGGCTGCCCGACGGGTTAGGTGCACTCGTAGTGTGAGAGATTTCAGAAATGGTTGCTCGCATCAGTAGTACACCTCTCAGGTTGCCCTGTAGCCAATGGGCTGGTTGCGGAGTAGTAGTGCGGAGGACTAAAGGTCCAGAATCTGATGACCGTCACAGGGCTCCTCGACAGGACCAGTTGACCAACTGACTTGTTGTCAGGGCCTCCAACTACCCTAGGACTCAGACACGAGCAACGTGCACCACGACATGCAAGCACGCGGACAGGACGACGAGATGCCACGGACTAGGGTTTTCGCAGGCAATAGCTGCGAGATTTGCGAGCAAACGATCCCCGCCAACGGAACCAGAGTCGCGCAGCAGCGCAAAGCGCGATTCTGCTCAATGACCTGTCGCCGCGCCGCATCAACCCGGCATGATTCAACCTGTGAACAATGTAGCAAGAGCTTCAGTGTGACAGCCTCACATAGTAATCAACGATTCTGTTCCGTCGCATGCCGCAGCGCTTCCGGCTGGAGCGACGTCGTATGCGAGCATTGCGGAAAAACGTCGCGCTTCAAAGCCAACCGGGCAAGAACACGACGATTCTGCAACCGGGCCTGTATGTTTGCGGCCTTGGGGTGCACAGTATGCTCCAAGATTCGCCCCTCGGCTCGGCAAACCGAAGGAGATAAGTACTGCTCGGACGGATGTACCATGACGGCGATGCTCGAGGAACTCGCCACTCGAACCGGAAAGCTCCTCGCTGTGTGCAGTGGATGCAACATGCTGCATCCGGCTGACCACTTCACCAAAGAGCAGGGTACCCGAAATGGGCTATCCGGAACTTGCAAGGATTGCGCTCGTGGATACTACGAACAAAACAAGGATAGTTACCGGCTCCGACGCTACAGCTATCAGGCTGCACCGGGTGGCGTTGTTGTCCAATTCGCTCCAGCCGAAAAATTGGCCCGATTCGCCCTTTGGGGCGGACGCTGCTGGATCTGCGGTATCGAGGGCGCAACCCAAGAAGACCATGTGAAGCCCATCTCGAAAGGCGGGTCCCATTGCCTGGCCAATTTGAGGCCTATCTGCCACTCATGCAACGCGTCTAAGGGCGGCCGCTGGCCACTCACACAGACAGAGCTAGTCGCCAATTTCGTCCGCCTAAACCCGCGGGCCGGCCAGGACAAGAAAATCGTTCGTCGGCCCCGAGTCGAATGGACCTGCCCGCAGTGCAGGTCCACTTCACGCATCAGAGCTCACCTGATAGCAACCATCAAACACTGCTCGAAAGCCTGCAGCATCGAGGCCCGACGCGCTCGACTGCTAGTCAAGACATGCCAAAATACACAGTGCGCTAAGCAGTTTCAATTGCCGGACCAAAAAGGGAATAGAGAGAGAAAGTTCTGCTGCATTGAGTGTGCGTGGATTGCGCGGGACCGTCCAGCGCAATGGGGCCCGGCTGCCACCGGTCAGCTAAAGCTGTTCTAGGAAGCGCGTATTCTTGCCGAATGAGTAAAGACCCAGGCGATATCTTCCGGCATCAAGAACAAGACCTTCCAGTGACCTTATACACTCAAGCAGACTGGGACGACGCCGATGCTAACGGCCTGATCACCGCGGCCCATGTATTAGACCGCTTGCATAGAATGCTCGAATTTGCATTGGGAAACGAAAATCCGAACGCCCGCTTTGATGAAGAAGGTTTCGTCGTCGCCTTGGTGGCGGCAAGTATCAAGCAGGACAAGATCAAATTGACCGTCTACACCAACGACCACAACCCTCCGCACTGCCACGTTGATGTCAAAGGAGAGAGCCACGGAAAACTGCGAATTGACTTATCTACCGGTGAGTTCATGGAAGATGTTCCGAAAAAAATAAAGTCACAGCAAACTCGAATAATGACCTTGTTCACTCAAAACCAGGAGGCTTTGAGCAAGCTATGGGACGGCTACCAAAGCAACCAATCTTAGCGGACGTATAAAAGGCCCAATCAAGAACCGCCAACCGGATTGAGCCCTCTCTAGCCGATGGCGCTCTTCTATATTCTCAACATCACAGAGACTCATCAGATATCGAGACACGGCAATGGAAAAACCATTCGTATTGACCACCTGCGAGTGCGGGCGTCCCCAGGCACAATCGGCCGCCAACGGCGACCCCTGCCGAGAGATGCCAATTGACTGCCCCCACCAGAACATGCTTCTTCTGGTGCCCGCGGGGCACTACATAAGCCCACGTCGGAGCAACATTCCACCGGCAGCAACCCAGAGACCTTCGAACCGATATTGCTTCATGGGATAGACGTGTGAAATTATGCGATCCAGGTTGGGCTGAAGACTATCGCCGCAGGTCAGAAGCATATTCGAAGCCTGACGCTCATCAACAGTTTTCAACGCTTATTAGCCCCGCTGTCCTGCCATAGGTCCATTTCGGGCTGTCAATAGGCCGTTTTGACCTTTTTCTGCATAGTGGGATTGCAACAACGAGTGATACTAAATACTCTCCACTTTGCACTGATTAGGATGAGTTTTGTATGACGTGGTGGGAACTCCTGCCTCGGCCGCTGCACGACCTCGAGTAGAGCTATTGAGTCACCCATACCATGGGTAACATTTTACTCTTGGCTCATACCGGCTTGACAGCCCGAGCCAATATGTCATGAAAGAGCCTACGAACAAGGCCTCGTGAGGCCAATAGCGAGCACCTGGCAGCCTTTGGGGATTCTCCCAAGTCAGGAGTCAAGTAAAGCCGGGGCAGCCCCGACTAGACTCGCCAGAATAGCTGAGCATCAACCACAAGAAACCCTACGTAAGGTTAGAACGTGAAACCGCTTGAACAGACTTTGCAAGCTGTCGACTGGATCGACAGCACGGTCCAGGGACCACACGGGCCTATACCTGTCCGATGGTATTCACCGCAAACCGACACTAATCCAGTCAGTACCACGCCGATCGTTTGGATCCACGGGGGAGGATTTTTCAAAGGTAACCTGGACCAATCGGAGTCTCACGACGTCGGCCAAGCCATGGCCGCAGCGGGATTCCGAGTCATCACCGTTGCGTATCAACTCGCAAGCGTCTCGAGATTTCGCCGGTCGACCAGTGGGTCGCGGTGGAGCCCTCCCGTCCACTATCCGGTGCCGGTGGATGAAGTCGTTGCCGTAGTCCGGGAAGTGCAACGTGGGGCGCCCAACGGGGTGATTCTGGGCGGCGCAAGCGCCGGTGCTTGTTTATCGGCCGCAACCGTGCTTCGTTTGGTGCACGATGGCGCTGACGCTCTAGCAGGCGTCTTTTTTGCGTATGGACTTTTCCACGCTGCGCTGCCAACTCGGTCGCGCGAATTGAGGCGCCGCCTCCGTGGCCTGCGCCGATTTGCCCACGCACCGGCGGTACTCAACCTGATGAATCTCCACTACGCAGGCCGGCCATCCGCGCTCTCGGAACCCGATGCATTTCCCGGCGGACACCCGTTGCGAGGATTCCCGCCAACGCTCATGATTGATGCCGATCACGACTCAATGCGCGCATCTGGCGGTAAGTTTGCTCAGGAACTTTCCGCAGCCAGGATCGAAGTGGACTACCACGTGCTGCAAGGGGCATTCCATTCCTTCCTTAACCGACCACACGACCCTAGCTTTGCAGATAGTCTAGATTTGATTGTCGATTGGGCCCGGCGACTATAGCCTTGATTCCGCGCCGACCAAGGCTGGCACCAGAGCCAAGGTCGCGCCGCTGCGCCGGTGTTGGGCGCCGACGACAACAGCCTGCTCAGAGCGGCAACTCGAGTTAGTTGTAAGTTGCACCCGGAAAGCTGCATGAGCAATCACCACAGCAGCCCATTTCCTAGGAAGTTTGATGATCCAGCTTCGCGCCAACGAAAGTGACTTTTCCGACGCCCTTCAGGCACTCAGCAAGCTGCAAGTTCCATGTAGAGTCCTGTCATGAAACGAGTCCTAATCACTGGAGCTTCAAGTGGAATCGGTGAAGCTACCGCACTTCTTTTCGCTAAAAAAGGGTACGAGATTGTCCTCGCATCACGTTCGACAGCCAGACTTGATGCCCTTGTTGAGAGTCTACGTACTGTCGGAGGGATTGCCCATTCACTTGCCTGCGATCTATCGACTCCAGAGGGCTGCGAGCGACTAGTACCTGAGGCTATGAGCCTCATGGGCGGCATAGACGCCTTGGTCAACTGCGCAGGGGCGACTGGAGCGCACTCGATCGAATCAAGCACGCAAGAGGTTCAGTATCTAATAAACCTGAATTTGATTGCACCGATTGTCCTCATGCGTGACGCTATCACCGCGTTCAAAATTCAGGGTCACGGAACGATTGTAAACGTCGGATCGATGGCAGGCGAAATTGGAATCCGAGGAACATACTCGGCTTCCAAATTTGGCCTAAGAGGAATTACAGACTCCGTCCGGAGGGAAGTTGCCGGGGACAACATCAACGTCTCACTCGTAGTTCCGAACAGGGTCCTAACATCCATGAGTTCAGGGCGAGGCCGCGGACTAGTTGGTGCGGAAGTCGTTGCCCAGGCTATTGAGCGGGGAATGCAACGCACGGCTCGCCGCATAGTGATTCCCCGTTCAAGGCGCCTTCAGATTCTTGTAGAAGCTGTTTGCCCCTGGCTAATCGACCTCGTCACCAACACGAGACCCACCAGAAAAACGCTAAGTCAATCCGACTAGTAGACGGAGGGATTTGTCAGACCTCCCTCCAATACTGCCGGTATGAGGGTGTCACTACCGACCGACAGAGAAAAATCTGCACAAGGCCGACAGAGTGGCTGCGTCCTCGATCGCGCCAGCGGCTATCAGCCGGTGCACTTCGGCAACAGAAAGTAACTCGCTTTGCCAGTTCTCACCAGTTTCAAGGGCAGACGATCCATGAGAAGTGATTTTTGCCTGGAAGATGTGGCACCGGGTAGAACTTATGGCAGGTACTTGTAATACGTGCCCTAACGAGTGTGTTTCCGCCACGCTGTATCCGGTCTCCTCCCGGCATTCACGAATTGCGGCATCCTCGGGGATCTCTCCCGGTTCCACTATTCCGCCTGGCAATTCATAGGAAGCCCGAGACCCACGGCCACGATGCCCTCGTATGAAGAGGATCTTCTCGCTGTTCGTCGTGGCCAATACGACTGCAGTATCAGCGGCGTGAATTCGGAACCACGATCGATCCCCCTTTGATTGTTCGGTCACCCTGAACCAGGGATTTTGATGTACGACAATTTCCATTGAAATGTCTCCTTTGCGTTGTATCGGGCGCGAGACGCGCCCTGCTCTAGGCGTCCCAGTGGACTAGACGTTGTCAGACCGCTATCCGAGGGTCGCTTGTCGGAGTGGTTTGAGGGTGAGCGCGTAGCAACCGGTCAGCGATACTAGAACCCCACTGCACAGAAAAGCAAAGCTTGCCCCTGCGAAATGCGCAATAAGGCCCGTTGCGGCGTACGCAACTGGCGCACCTCCGATGCTTGCAAGTGTTACAACGCTCAAGACCCTGCCGAGTTGGGCAGGGTCCGACATCGTGATGACGAAAGTTTGGATCAAAGTCCCACAGATTCCACCGCAAAAGCCCAAAACTAATCCTGCTCCAGCTGCTAGCCAAATTTCCGCCGCAGCTCCAACAACGATAAGTGCCGGGCCCATGAGCACTACAGAACCTAGTGCGTAGAGCCCTGGATGGGGTAACTTTGGTCCGAATGTTATGTAAAGTGCAGTTGTCATCGCCCCAAGGCCAACGCAGGCCAGGACAGTGCCTACTCCTTGCGCCCCCCAACCACGGTCATCCACAAGCACTGGTATTCCGGCCGTGATAGGGCCTGCAATGGCAAGCTCCGAAAGGGCGATGATCAGAAGCATTGGCCTTAGTACGGGATGGTCATACACATATTCCAGGCCCGTCCTGGCGTCGAGGAGGAGGCTGATGCGCAGCATTCTTAGCGTGTTTTTATTGCTTTGGGAACGGGCTGATCCGCCCGGTCTGTCCCCGGGATCTACATCAGCTTCCAACTTAACTGCAGGCGAAGAAACGCGCGTGTAGAAGAGTAGACACGTCGAAATCGCGAGGATCGCTGTAAGTATGGCGAACGTAGCTCCCGCGTTAATATGCGCCAGTAGATAACCAACCAAAGGAGGGCCCGTCACCATGGCTAGCCGCTGAAGAAGTGACCGCGCGCCTTGTAGGCGGCTTAAAGACGACCTATCAGCAATGTAGGCAGGGAGTGCTGCGACAGCAGGCAGAAAGAGTGCGTCAGCGATTCCGAAAGCGATTGTAAGCAGAACCAGCAGCCATATATCAGAAGCGCCAGACGAAAGGCAAATTGACATGGCTGCAATTACAACCGCACGTCCCACGGAACTGGCGATTGCCGTCCTTTTCGGACCGTATCGATCGGCGATGGCACCGCCGAAGAGGAGCAGGAGTGCACGCGGCACCGCTCCAGCAGCAAGGAGAAAACCCACCTGAGCTGGCGTTGCGAATCGAGTCGCAGTCCAGGCTAGAGCCACGAAGTACATCTGATCACCAAGGACGCCGCTTCCATAGCCGGCCAACCAGAGCACGATGTTGGCTCGCCGTGATCGCTTCCTCACTTCAATATCTTGGTCCCTAGTGATACGTGACCTCGCCCATCCTACTAAGTTGACTCGTTCTTCGGTTTCTTTTAGTTTTAGTGACTGCAAGCGCGTCTGGGGCCTTCACTTCGTTCCATACGAGCACAAATTCGACCCTCACTTATTTTGCTGCCGTCACCAAAACTCGATTCCGTTTCGCTTTAGCGGACTCGAAGCTCAGCGCCGCTATGGTCTGCGTGGCGATTTCATTGGGCAGTGATTGGGTACCGAACCGAGGTGAAAACGACCAAGCAAAGACCCAGTCCGAAGCCTGTTTCTGGATCTTCAGCCGAATGGGAGTCGACGACGTGCCCCCTGATGGTTTATACATCGGTTGAACAGGTGAGGCGGTAAATCCGTCAGACTTCCATTTCGCAGGATTGAATGAACCAAAGAAGTTTACGAACGCGTGTCCGCTAATTTGTTGCTGAAGTGGCAGGTTTGATTGGCTCCTTACCCTTTGAAAGCTTGCCGGCCACGAGTCCGCGGCAGACTTCGTAGCTTCGACGTCTGCTGCATGATTTGAGTTGTTGAGGATGAACGGCAACGCATGAGCCACCCAGCCCCCGGCGCCTCGCCGCAGCGAATCACAACGGCCGTGCACAGCAGCATCAATACGAATATGGTCTAACGAAGTGGACTCCTGTACTGCCTGTGCCAACGCTGAAATTGCAAGCCCCTCGTCGAAGTTTGAGGCGATGTCGGCTCCGTTGATTCTGTCGAAACGTTGCATCGCAGCAGAACCCTGATTGGCATCTTCCGACTGGAGTTGTGGAATTTCCGAAATGCTGTCCCAAGGACGCTGCATCCACCAGTTCTCATCCGCTCCAGGGGTTCGCAACCAGTGGGACTCTAGCTCACGAAGAAATTCAACATAAGTATCTTTCATGCTTGGAGCGCATCGCTCCCTTGCATACGAGCGCGTGAAGGTTCGCACAAACTGTGCTGCTGAGACGAGGTCTGCCAAGACATGATTGAAGACAAAAACAACATAGTCACGACTTTCACCTACAACATGAACAGTTCCCCACGTCTTGCCATCCACGACGTCGAACTGCTCAGCCATTGCTCGGACGTGACGATCCATCGCGTATTGAATGTCGTCACCATCTGGAAATACGGAGAGATGGATAGCCCGGCTTTGCCCGCTGATGTGATCGGACACCACTTGCCTTGAAAGAGACACGGATGTCAACGATGTCAGTGAAGTTCGAAGAGCCGGATGGCTGCTTTCCATGTTCTGAGCGGCGACTTCAAACCGCCTACGGTCAAGGCGTCCTGGTGCCGTAATTGCCATCGCTATGACATATTTGTTCGAATAATCTGGCCCATAAGTGCCGCGGACTAGATCCGACTGACCTAATGTAAGTACTTCAATCCCCATTGTGAAATCGTAAGACATAAATCGCGCTTGGTCATACCGAAGGGCACCTACAAAGACGTTTATCTAAATGAGATGGCGCTAGACGAAGTGATGCGGTTGCATCTTTCATCATATGTTGGTAAGAACACTAGATAATTGAGTCAAGAATCCCGAATACTATCCATTTTGATGAGGCAGGCACCAGGAGCGACTATCCGATTGGACATGATTAACGCCTAAATATATGCGCTATTACTGATTACAACTGTCCTTTCGTACCAATTATTTAAAGACCATTTCCAAGAAGACGATTTTCCAGCTGTCACTTGGCGTACTATGAACCCAGCTACCGTTCTATAAATCCGATTATCGAAGCAAATGGGATCCTGCACGGAGGACGTTCTGAGCGAACGGACGCCGCCAGGGCGTAAGGCGCCAAGTCCTGGCGAATGCGCAAATCCCCTGTCGGCAGAGATGTGGTCAAGGCCCAGCCTAGGCGGAACTTGTCCGCAAGACTGGCCCGATCTAGGCGGATACGTGCCTTCTGGGGGTGCCAATTCCCGTGTGCGCAGATCAGGCGCCGAGAAAATTTACCCCCTGCGATCGGCAACTCTTCCCTAGCTGTCCTTGTCGTCGCTCTATTGATAAAGGGTCATATGGCCTTTCATCACGGCGGAAGTGGTCAAGAAATTAACCATGTTCATTAAAGCCTCCCCAAATTTGTGAGACAAAACTCACAAATCGAGTACGAAATAAATGTATGAGCAGATTCGGACCCCAATAGGAGACCGCTATACCAATTCTAAATCACGTAATGACAACACGATTCGAATAGTTGAGATGTACTGGACCTTGAGGCGGCTCGTGCGCTAGGCTCCTGAAACATGCGCTGAAAACGCTTATGCATTTACAGCGCTAGCTAGACATAGACAAAGCAAGCTCAATAAAAAATGGGGTAAAATGAGAAAGCACACGCTTAAGATTAGCTACGTGGGAGTGGCCGCGGCGGTATTGCTGGGCACCGTTGGTATAGCTCCAGCTAACGCAAGCAATAGTTTCGATCCGATTGAATCGATCCTCAACGCAGCTCCCGAAGTACTCAAAGATTCCATCACATCTGCTTCAGTCGATCTCAACCGAGACGTAGTAAGCCGTACAAGTGTCTCGACTGGGGCCAGCGTTGAGCTATCTGCGCAAGCATCCGCCGGGGTAACGCTCAAATCCAGTGATGGAACCTCGATTTCAATCGGGTTGCCGAGCACAGACAAAAAACCTGTAGCTAAGAAGGTCCGAAACCAGGTCGCGTACGATAACCGCGACGGCTCGACGACGGTGCCAGTTACGAAGTCCGACGGTTCGGTTCAGATCACGACCGTGCTTGCTGACGCCTCTGCACCTCTGAGGTACGAATATGCATTGGGCCTCCCCGAAGGTACTCGTCTTAACCTTGATTCTTCAGGGAGTGTTTCCATTCTCAACAATGAAGGCGTATTCGTGGGGGGTGTCTTGCCGGCATGGGCAAAGGACGCCAACGGTGAAAGCGTAGCTACAAACTATGAAGTGTCTGAAAACAAGCTCGTTCAAGTGGTCACCCTAAGCGGCAATGAAGTTTTTCCGGTCGTGGCAGACCCTTGGCTGGGAATCGGACTAATTGACAAAGTCGTGAAAACCACTGATGCGGGCAAGGGTGCTCGATACCTAGTTTATCCAACCGTTTGGGGACGCGGCGGAGCCGGCATCGCAGCCCGGTGGGCCGCCTGGGGCGAGGCTGCAGAGAAAGGTGTGCCTCGGACCGCGACCTTGGAGAATCAATTCCTTTGTCACTACGACGCACGCCCTGTCACGACATTCAAGTCGAGTTGGAACCTCGAAGCTTACACCGCCGACAAAGGCTACTTCGGTTTCGTCGGCAACATGTGCAACTGAGATGAGAGCCTGTTATGAAAACTGAAGTGAGAAAAGTAGTTATTCCTTGGATACTCGTAGTAATTCTGGCAATCGCGACCTTCACGCTTGGTCTCGTCGCCGGATATGCGGCAGACGAAGTTGCCGGTTCACCCCAAGGTTCTGCTGAGCTGAATCCGTTGCTGATTGCCTCTGTGTGGATATTTCTCGCCGTGACTCTTCTGGTGCTGGCCTGGGCAATTTACAAGACAATACGATTCTCGTCGAGGAAGCCGTCCGCCGGCCAATAATTTGGCATGAGCGAGGGTATCTCCTTGCCTCAGGACACCGTGACGACCCTGTTCTTATGTCTGCCGCCAGGGCATGAGAACAGGGTCGTGTTATTGGCGTCGAGCGCAACTACTCGCACACGGTAACCGGCGGTTGCTGTCGCGGAATTTCCGAGACGAGCGTGGCCAGCGGGAGTATAGGTAGCTAGATTCGCTACAGTAGGGCTTCGTCATGGACGGCTGATTCGGTGGTCAATGCTGTTTAATGTGGGTGAGGATATTGACTCTGCGGACGGTGTAGATTCGGTCTGAAGCCACGGAATTCTAGGATAGATCTGGCCACATAATTGCCGAAGATGATCCCCATGACGGGACTGCCCGGGCTTTGCTTGAGAGAGTCACCGAATGCCGGAGCAGTCCCTACTTCCACGAGCACCAGCTCGACAGGTCAAGGAGTCAAGGAGTCAAGGAGTCAAGGAGTCAAGCAAAGCCGGGGCAGAACCGTTGGGTAGAAACGTGATCATGACGCAAATTGACTATCGACAAGAGGGGCGCGAGATCCGCGAAGCACCGTGCTTGTTGTTACCGTTCAGCAGAGAGCCAACCCAACCCACTTGATTTCGCCAAATCCCCGATGCGGTCAACACTTCCACCAATTTCGACCACAACGACAACTGTGATCCATCCGTCAGTACCACCGACTGCATGCTCAACCCGACTAACTGTTGGGCTGTATGACAGGGACGAATTGAGATGCATTTCAGGGGGCAAGAGGTCATCAGAAAAGGAGACTGCTTCCCCGATTCTGGGAAGCACCTCAGTCTTTACGGGATTGAGCGTGAGCCAACCCATAACTTTTTTGTTGTTGGTAATGTCGAGTCGTGGAGTCCATGTAACTGTCATGTGTTCAGCTTATGCGGAATGAGCCATACCGATTGATTGCGTCAAAGCAAACGGTGTCGCAAGATTGACGAATGGACAACTGGCATGCATCGGAGTGGCTTACATTTTCTGCCCTGATAGTAGCCGTGCTCTTGGCATTCGTAGGGGTATGGGCAAATGCGCAAATGGGGTACGCGCCGAGGAAAATTAATGGTTACCTATGTGTCAACCGTACTTCTAACTGCCTCTGCAGCCACCGAAGCCCTCTCCGCCGACCTTGAGGTGACCTGCAAAAACGTTCCTGTTAGGAATCCTCACCTAGTCAGCCTTGTACTGAAGAACATTGGACCCCACGACATAACGGAGGACAAGTTCGTTGATGACCATTTTGCCGTCAATTTGAACCAGACCCTATATGAAATCGTCAGGTGGGGAAGCAGGGATAATTTCCCTCCATCTATCTACTCGGAAAAGTTCGGATCTGGAAATGGAATCGTCGGCTTCAAACCGGCTCTCATACCAAAGGGTGCAGAGTGGGCCGTCGAATGCATCGTTTCAGGTCCAACCACTCCCGAAGTCATGGACCGTCTCGTGGACACAGACATCGTAGAAGGAGAACCTCAAAGTCGAGCGTTCCTCAATGCACTTTCTGATGCCCAATGGGGCGCAGCGGTTGCCTCAACCCCTTGGCCTCGGCGCCCTCTTGCACCTTTCATCGCAGGTATCCTTCGCTAGACCAATAATCCGTCGTTTCTGCCTGCCAATTATGAAGGTCCTGAACTCTTTTGGGTTCATCCCTGCCAACGGGCGTGCTTGTGCTCTTACGATGGTTGCGACACTTGAGGAACGTTTCCGGGCGATTGGCGACTACCCGAGCCGAGACCCTCGAGGCAGATTGTGAAGCATCCATGGAATCATGCCGCTGTCTTTGTTGAGAAAGATAGTGAGTATGCCCAAGAATTTTCCCCCTGAAGTCCGTGACCGTGCAGTGCGCATGGTGCTGGATCGATTGCCGGACTATCCATCGGTGAATGCTGCTTGCAAAGTGGTGACTCCGAAGCTCGGCGTTGGCACCGAGTCGCCGCGCCGCTGGGTCACCCAAACCTAGGTTGATGCTGGTGTAGAACAGAGCCCGAGCAGTTACGAGCTGGAGGAGATCAAGCGGCTGCGGCCGAGGTGCGGGACAGACAAGAGACCAACGAGATCCTCAGGCAGGCGTCGATTATCTTCGCGAGGGACTTCGACCCCCGCCGCCGCTAATCATCCTGACCCCAAGTACTCGGGCTGAAACCAAGGCCCCCCAAAAATTACGCTTTGCAGTCCAGGCCATGAGTTGGGAAGCATCCGGGTGGTCAACCCTACTTGTCGGCGCAGCAATCATCGCTGTTCCTGCTTTCACCAGCTAAGTGGCTCACCCCTGCTATCAACCACCGCGCAGGATCGCGCCCATTGAACAGCCCACCGAAGGTGCTTTCAAAATGTCGATGACCGCGACTGCCCTAGCAAACAGAGCTGGTTTCTGTCGACGCCCCGCATGGCAACAACGAACCTGGTCAAAGAAGATTCCGCCGACCAGGAACCCTGTGACTTTCGAACCGATATTGCTTCGTGGGATAAGCGGTCTAAATTCTCCGGTCCGATTCACGCAAAAACTATCACCGCAGGTCAGAACCATATTCGAAGCCTGACTGTTATCAAGAGTGTTCACCGTTTGTCACCCCGCTTTACAAGTATCGGGTAGCCATCACTTGCCATTACCCCGCATTAACCCATGTTCCAGAGAATTAGTTGTGACAATGGAAGGTATTAAACACTCTCCAGTTTGCGTTGATTCTGGAGAGTTTGTGGCGAGTCGGTCGTAATCCCTCGCTCCCATTCTCACCTGCAAAATACCTAAAAGCCGGGCACTAATGGAGAGGTTGCTCGCCACCGCCGACTCGACCGGGAAGCTCGAGGCCGCCTAGATGGTGAAGGAACAGGTCAGGACACTGCTGCGCACCGGTTCATTCGAAGACGCCAGCCTTCCAAAACTGACCTCGGCCACCTCGCGAAGGAAACCAATCAGCCCGAATCGAACAGACTCTGGCGGACTATTTACCGTGGACGAAAGAACTTGAGACCCTCACCGTCGCCAGGGCCACCACCAGCAAGGTTGAAGCCAACAACACCAACAGCAAACACATCAAGAGGACTTACCCAGAGTTCATCACAGCGCGAACCATAAAACTCGAATTATGCTCAGAAGCGCCTGCCCAACAGCAGCCAACCATCTAGCGCAATAGTGGAATTCACCACGAAACGCGGAGAGCCATAGACCCTCTCAAAATTGAGAGGGTCTATTGTTTCGATCACTCACTTTATGCAAAACTTCTTTGACATCTTGAAATTAATTCACGACATTTCGCTGCCAAGAAGAGCAACTCCAACTGATCATGATTCATCAACATCTCCTCTTCTTTGCCAAGCGGAGCCAGAGGACCATATCTTCATCGTCGGCGTTAACGAAGCAATTTCGATTAACGCATCACGCTCAATCCAGCACTTCCTCTTTTCATCCGCCAACCAATTCTCCAGTAGCTCCTGCAACTTACCAATCCCGGGAACTAGCGTCTTCCCCCAAGGGCTCATCCAGTCAGCGATAAAAGATAAAGTAGCCATTTCCCCAAAAACCGAGTCAATCTCACCATCTATAACGCGCTTTTCGAGTCGATTGAAAATTGCACATAAACCAGAACCAGGAAGGAAAAGCCTATTTCCATTCACAAAAACAACGTCCGTATCTTCTAGACCAGGAAGCAAAACATCGCCGCTAGTTGAAAAAACATTATTAAGACTACTCCGATTGCGGAATTCACGAATATGTGAAGCCATCTCCTGAAGTCGTCTATATTCTGTTGCAAATTCAGCGACATATTTCCGATCACTGGACCACCGGCCGGCTGTCTTCTCGAGTGTAAGAAATAAACTCGTTCCACTCTCCAATGATCGAATAGAGGAAGGCTCAAGTGTCTCCCAGAGTAGCTCGTCGTAGGCAAAAAGAGCATCCTGTCCGCCAAGAAGTGGCACGGAATCATCGCCCACATCGGTCAGCAATCCTCCGTCCTGGAGCAAGCTCAATAGACCCTTGGGCTTGGGCAACCAGTCCAAGAATCGTGCAGCATCATCTGCTGCAGGACCGATCAACACGGCAACACCAGAACTTTCAAGCTCAATACTGGACATGGCCTCTAGGGCTCCGTTAGCTTCAACTGGATGAAGCGGAGCGCTTCGAAGTACCTCCCTCAGGAAGTTGGGCTTCGTATACAACCGCCCTCTTTCGCCAGACATGGCTGCCCGATAGAGATGCGCCGCCTCCTTAAGCGCCAATCTCTTGGACACACGTTTTTCAATCACTCGCATTTCATCTTGGATAACAGTCATGACCGACGAATAGATGTTCTTAATCAACCCATCCAGAAGCAATCCACCTTCCAGATCCGTCCTTGCCACGTTGGTAGCAGGTGAATTTGGCCCATTCACATTTATGAGCATAACTGCGCAGTCGTCGCGAAACCCCGGGACAGATTCTGTTACTCGGATACCTTGCACGCTTACCCCAGAAACCGCCAAAGACTGCTGCCCAGGCAAGCGCCTTGGGGTGTCAAATTCAAGGTGGCTCCTACCTCTACGCAATATTTCCCACTCTTGATACAGGGCATTCCAAGATTGTGCTATGGCAATCTCAACCCCGTCTTTCTCAATTTTAGAAACACGTGTTCGTCGTGAATGAGTAGATGGCAATTGTTCCAGGATTCGCTCCAGCGCCAATTCTATAGAATCCGATCCAATCGCATGGCCATCATCACCATCCATATAGCAAGTTACCCTACAATTTGGGATAATTATCCACTTTTTCAGAATGTCTCGAATATCACCATTTATATCTGAACTTTTCCTCAACTTAAGTTCAATTTCTGTGCCTTGTTTACCTATGCGTCGTGCATAATCAGAATTTTGGTCAAAATCCTTAATTAAATATCGACCGTGAACTGATTTAAGTACCAACTCGCGCCCAATAGACTCACCCACAGGAATGGTTGCCACACGAACTTCGTCAGCAATCATAAAAGCCGATAAGACACCAATACCAAATCTTGATATAGAGGTGAAACTCGGATGCGTTTCTTTGAATTCTTTTGTTTGATAACTTGAAGAGCCAACCCTTAGGAAATGTTCTTCTATTGTTTCTTGAGTCATTCCGACACCATTGTCTAAAATTCTTAGCGTACGTAGTTTAGAGTCAAAAGTAATTCGAATATCTTCATCTCCAGGCAAAATTGCCAATGAATTTTCATTTTTCCGAAGCCTAACGGCATCAATCGAGTTCTGAACAAGTTCTCTAATGGCTACACTCGCATCATTGTAGAGCGTATGACCGGTTAGAAGATCAAGAACCCTCTGCTGATCAAATTGGAATGTAAATTGCCTACGGTCAAAACCATCGGCTTCCACCTGTTCACGATCAATTGCATTCCAGCCAAAGACGTACTTTCTTCCATTTGAAGCTGCCTCTGAGCCTTGCATGGCCCACGCATGGCTGAGCTTTAACTGCAGCTCACAGTAGTCCAAATACTCCATTAGAGCAAAGAACCCCTCTGCATTCTCAAACCTTGCATGTATTTCTATTACATTTGAGTGTCCTTCTTTCATTGTACGAGGTGCGACAACACGGACTGCCTGCTGCTTACGCCATTCTTTTTGACCCATGGGGTCAGAGGGGCTTGCCAAGCGATACTGAATGACCGGGGTTCGATCCCTCGTCATGTGAAGCAAATCGGCAGTGCGCAAAATGATTGCCGCGTATTGTAGATTGGCGCAATCTTGCTCGTCCGTCCCATATTTGCGTTCGATTTTATATTTTGAAAGGTCGTCCAGATCATCCAAATGATGACTGCGCGCTATCATGGCTATGTCGGTTCGCAAGACCTTGTCCAGAGGGCTAAAGAGTTTTTCGATGATCGCTACAGCGTCCGATGAATCTCCATACGTCAAATATGGTTTATTTGAAATCCAGGCCTCGATGCGCTCGGCGTGATGCTCTCTTACAAATTCTTCATACAGAAAGTGTTCTCGATCGTCTTCCTTCAATGCATCCAGACGATCTCTAAAGTCAATTCCCTTATCAGTGTCGTCTTTTAGGATCTGAGCCTTAAAATCCAAGAACCCCGTTTGACTGCGATTTTCATATTCACTTTTGGTGACCAGCATCCCTAGGTCGTGAACATATATTGATAGTGTAATTAGCAAGGCGTCCGCCACGGTTAGTTGCTCAAGTGTTTCAGTCGGAATTATCCAGTCTGCGGCAGCCAATAGTGCGTCGATATGTGAGATATCGTGTTTAGTGTAGGTCGAAAATTCGGCTGTTCTCCCAACGGCACCAAGCATTTCAGTGAGAGTCTGGCGAGCACTATACATGTTATACGCCCCAAGTGACTGCCGATTCAGCGCCTCTGATGCAAGTTTTTCAAGTTTACTGCCACCGAGTTTCAGATTTTCCATGTTGCTTCCTTGTGTTAATTAGTGCCTAAAAGACTAGTTGCACGTCTTGCGATATTTTTGCGCCTATCTTACCTTACTATTTGACATGCAGTATTCTTCTGAAGTGCATTTGCTTCTTTTTGCGTGTCCGACTTACCAAGTGGCGCGAATGAAAATTCACCGTAGCTGCATTTACGCTTGCAAAACCAATTTGGCGATCGCCTGGGAGTTTAGTACTGAATACGACGGGTTACCTATGGAGCCATTGCCCTGATGCACCAGGTGTTCAACCGTCTTGCGGGGGCGCGATGATTCGTCGCAGAACAATCGCCGCTTGGCCCACACGACTTCCACCGGTCCGGCCACGGGTATGTCTTTGACTCGTTGCTGCCGGCCAGAGTGACGACGGGTGCCGATGACCCCGCAGCCAGGGCACCCTGATTCAATGGTGCTTTCAATGTGAATTCTTCTCTGGCCGAAACTCAACGTCTGGGTTCCCAGGACGCGGTAATCGTGAAGATTGAAGACGGTGGTGGCAGCGTCAGGGTGCAGCAAAGTAAGCTCGTTCAAGGCTCGTAGTCCTGTCATCGATGAATGCGTCAGAACATCCGTCACAACAGGGCTACGAGCCACCTTTGTTCAAGGACACGAAACCAGAATTCACCACGAACCGCGGAGAGCTCCCAAGGGTCGGGCGATTCATGATTCACACATTGGTCGGAGGAACCAGTACCACTGTGTCAGCCAGCCCCAGGCCACCACCACCACCACCACCACCACCACCACCACCACCACCACCACCACCACCACCACTTACAGATGGTTCAGCTCTCAGCTAGGTGTGATCAAGAGCAGTGTCTGGCTCCGACGGAGAGGGCTGGGATTAGTAATTTTCGGCGACGTAGGAATAGGCGCGGTCGAACAGGTCCCCCTGAATCGGGAATCCGTAGTGGGTCAGGACTATGCGGATGGAATTGCGCACCCGGCGGTCCCCGCCACGAGTTTTGGCCCAGCCATCCCACCCTGTACTGACCTCACGGACCACTTCATCGATCTCGGCCACGACCTTGTCCAACATGGCAGGGGTGTCCTCCGGTTTGAACTCGAGGAAGATCTGGGTGAGTGCACCGATCTTCGGGCTGGGAAGCAAGTCCAGACCGGCCGTTCCGCCCGTGTCCTCGGCTTTCTCGGCGGCAGTGACGTCAGTAGCGATCTCGAGTGCTGACTTCAGTATCTCCAGATTGTCCCGAGCCTGGGTAACCCTCCGTTCGCGCAAGCGATCCAAACGCTCTGCGATGGATCGGTACACCTCGTGGTTTCCGTTATGTCCGGCAAGACGCTTCTTGAGTCGGTTGGCGATGGTGTCGATGACTTCCGTGGTCGAGACCGTCGTTGTCCCTTTGGGGTCTTTTTCCGGATCTAGAGCACCCTGCTCGAAAAGCTGCTCGATGGTGTCTTGGTCGACGATGACTAGGTCCACGGCAGCATTTTCGATGGTCACATCACCTATGTGACCATGCACGAGTTCGAGGGTTTTGGCGCCAAGACGCATCCACAACAATTCGTCTATCGCATTCGAGGGCGCCAGTGTCGCGTAAATCTTGGCAAGCCACTTGTAGTCAGCTTGATACTTTTCGAGACGCAGGTTCGGCCAGGCGGCCTCCCACAGGCCCTGCAACATCCCGAACTGCACGGTGAACTCGGAAATCTCATCCAGGTTCGGAAGCCGCTTGTCAGCCTCGGTCAGTGCAGCATTGGAGAAGTCGGTTCGGTCGATCCCGACAAACCGCACCAGGGTGGTTTTCAGCTCGGCCTCGAACTGGTCCACCAGTGACTCCGCATCCATGAGCTCCCGTGCGTGCTCGGGGTCGGCCGGGCTCATAGCGCGGGAAAAGCCCTCGCCCAAACCAACGTAGTCAACGATCAAACCGTGCAGTTTTTCCTGTTTCGTGACGGGGTTACGCCAAGTGCGGTTGGTGCGCGTGATCGTCTGGAACAGGGTGTGCAGCTTCAGTGGTTTGTCCAGGTACATGACGCCTTCGATGGGCGCGTCGAACCCAGTGCCGAGCTTGGAAGTGACAACCAGGAATTTCAGGTTGTCCCCGTGCGCCCGGAACCGGTCAAGAAGTACTTCTTCTTCCTGGTCGGTAAGCTTGAACTTGTTCCAGTCCGGGTTTTCCTTGCCGGGGAGGGACATGACGACAGCGATTTCGTCAGGCGCTCCAGCGTCGGATCGCACGGCCAACTGCCTGTTGAGTTCCTCGTAGTAGTCGACGCACAGTCCGCGGTCGAAGACGACGATCTGGGCCTTCATGCCGAGCGGATCGATCGCGGAGTAGAAGTGGTCAAGGATGTCTGCACAGACCTTCTGGACCCGTTCCGGGTTGGCGAAGAACGTCCGAGTGCGGGTGGCCCGTGTGGCGAGGAAGTTCTTGGCTGCTTCATCCAGGCTCTCCTCGTCAGCGAGGTCATCGAAGGCCTGGTCCAGTTCTTCCTTGCGGACATGGAAGTCGACCAGGCGCGGAGAGACGTGGATGGGCACGGTGGTCCCATCAGCAATGGACCTGTCCGAGTTATAGGTGTTCATGGCATGGCCGGGATCTTCCGGATCCCCGAACAAGGCGAAGGTGTTCCGGTCATCATCAGCGATGGGAGTACCGGTGAACCCGAAGAACTTGGCGTTGGGAAACGCGGCACGCAAGTGCTGTCCGAGCTGTCCTTCCTGGGTGCGGTGCGCCTCATCGACCAGCACCATGATGTTATCCCTGGCACTGAGCAGGCCGAAATTTTTGAACTTGTGCACGGTAGAGAAGATGATGCCGCGTCGGTCTTGTGCGAGCAACTGCCTCAGTGCGGGCGAATCTTCGGGCGCCTCAATCGACTCCATGCCGGCGCGCTCGAATTGGCCGTACATTTGGGAGACGAGTTGGATCCGGTCCGCGATCACGATGACAGACGGGTTACGCAGCGCTGGCTCATTGACGAGTTTCGCGGCGGCAAATAACATCGCTAGGGTCTTTCCAGAGCCTTGAGTGTGGTGAATGAGCCCTTGGCGTTTGGTGCCGTGTAATGCACGTTCGTGGATGGCGGTGACGGCCTCCACCTGCGGGTAACGCGGGACGATCTTGATCAACTTGGGGGCACGGCCTGGCTGTTTGACGGTTTCAAAGATGGTGAATTCGTTCACGACGGACAGGAGCATGGCTGGAGCTAGCAGCAGTTCGACGCTGCGTTTTACGCGTTCCCATCCGGAGAGTTGGGCATCGTCCTCGGTGGATCCCCAGACGCCCCACGAGTCGATGGGCTGCCCAATAGAACCGTAATGGAGCTCCCGGCCGTCGGTGGCGACAGAGAGAGCATTGGGTACGAAGAATCCCGGCCATCCTGGTTCATATGCTGCGTGGATGTCCTTGGCGGCGTTCAGCCAGGTGATGCGCGCGTTCATCCGGGTCTTCGTCTCGATAACCACCAGCGGTAGGCCGTTGACCCACAGAACCAGATCGAAGCGCGCGGCGGACTTCGGGGTCCCGAAGGTGACCTCGTCCGAGACGATGAACGAGTTGCGGGAGAGGTCCTTGAAGTCGATGAGGGTGACGGGATGGAACGGTTTGGTGCCCCGGTATTGGTGGGTTTTTAGGCCGCGGATCCACTGCACGAACGCATGGTTGGTTTGGACGGTGCCATCTTCGCGGGCCGAGAGGATCCTGCGCTGCAGGATCGTCAGGATCTCATCGGCCCGGGATGGATTTTCGCTGATCATAGGGTTCAACATGGCTAATGAGTCCGCCAGCTCGCTAGTCAGCAACGTGTCCTCGGTGTGCCGGGGCAGCTGGTTGCCGGGCACATGCTTCCAGCCTGCTTGCACCAACAACTCCAGAATTGGCTGCTGAACAGTATTTGCTTCGTTGAACCCTGCCACGCAATTTCCCCCTACGAATGGATTTCCGTGCTTAGCCTACTCAACGGCCGAGTGAACACCACGGAGGTTACCGAGACTCTATGCGTCGGCAGCTTCCAGGAGCTCGTCATAGGACTCTGGAATGGTGTGCGCCCCGGACAACAGCGAGGTAAAAATTTCCGATCGCAGGGCGCGCGCAGAAACCACATGATCTTGGGCCGCTTCGTAAGCATCGAGAAAAGATTCGGCTATTTCTACAATACGAAATTGTTCATCGCGCGTCGATGGAATCCTCACAGAAACGCCGGATAAATAGTCGGAGATATTGAGATTTCGGATCCCCGTAGTGAACTTTTGATAGGGAAGTGATGCATCGGCCCGATACAAGGCCCACATAATCCAGAAGGCGAGAGCGGAATCAACGACTGCAGGGTCTGGGCGCAGCAAGCGCATAAAATCTGAAGGCACGACGTTCGCCTCGGTCGCGTTCATGCGGATGACGCGTCCGACAGGCTGCGTCGGGGATCCACCCGAGCGCTCCAGGACTATGTCACCGAGTTCTAGCGAGCGGATCTTTGCCCTCTTCGCCGAGAGGGACCTTTCGGTTGATAATGACAAGTCGACATAGATGCGGGAATCAGCGTAGGATGACGGACCGATCGCCCGAACCTTGGTATCTTCTTCCCCAGGAGGTGACCCCCAGGCACCCCCGATGATATGGCAAAACATCGATTCAGCTTTAATGGGATCAGCATCGACAAGTGCGAGTTCTGACAGAATTGCCGACGACCAAGACTGCGCACACTCATCGGTCGCCTGCTGAGCAGCCTCGATGACATCATCCAGTGCGCCGATCAGATCAACAATGCGCCGCTGCTCGGTGATAGGGACCAACGGTATTGGAAAGTTACGCACCATAGTCCCATTAATGTTCCGCTGAGTAGCTCCACGGCCCATTGAATCAAGAATGATCTCGTTGGAGCGAATCCAGCTGAAAATAAATTCAGGGAGGAAACCCTCTTTTGCCACACCCCAGATGATCGCTTGGTTTGTCGCCACGGGTATCCGCGCGATTGCAGATCTGCCGATCGATCCATACATAGTCAGCAAGACAGCTCCTGGGGGAGCGATTCCGCCGGCCGCTTTGACACCAGCAGGCGTGATCTTTTTGGCGGTATCCCACAACTCTGAGTTATTCACATCCTTGATAACGGCCCACGGAACTGAACCACCAGCGTAGAATTCTTCAGCGCCGGAGCGCGGGGTTCCTCCCGATCGCCAGACTGCGACGTCGCTGAGGGTTCCTATGTCCCAGTTAGAAGTCATATCCAGCCGCTTTCATCTTTTGAGCTAAAACTTCTTCCATCGCAAACAGTCGATTGCGCGATTCCTTGTATGCGATCAATGCTTCTTCGACATTGGCTTCAGCCGCGGTTTCACCCTTGAGGTAACGCCCGATGTTGAGGTCGAACCCGTTCTCTTCGATCTCGGCCAGATCGACCAAGCGCAAGCTAAGACCGTCGTCACCGTCAATGTCTATGCCGCGCTTGTAGGCAGCATCAACCATCTCGACATCTTTTTCAGACATGGTGTTCTGGTTCTTGCCCGGAACGAATCGCTTGGTGGCGTCGATGAACAGGACCTTGCCATTGCGTTCCGCGGGCTTGTTCCGACGGAACACCAAGATGGCAACCGGAATCGACGTCGAGTAGAACAGATTGTTCGGCAAGCTGATTACCGCTTCGAGGACGTTGTCACGAAGGACCGCCTCGCGGATTGCTCCTTCCTTGCCCCCACGGAACAAGGTTCCGTGGGGCATGACGACACCGACACGGCCCGTGTCGTCCTTCATGGAGACGATCATGTGCTCAATCCATGCCCAGTCGCCATTCTTGCCTGGCGGCACACCATATGAACCACGCCCGTACGGGTCTGTAGCCCAGGTGTCGGCACCCCAGTTCTGGAGACTGAAGGGCGGGTTGGCGATGACGATGTCGAATTTCTTCAACCCGCCACCGTCCAGAAGCTTCGGGGTGCGGAAGGTATCACCGCGGGCAATGGTGAAGTCCTCGAGACCGTGGAGGTAGAGGTTCATCTTGGCGATGGCACTGGTGGTTAGGTTGATCTCCTGGCCGTGCAACTTCAAGGTGAGCGGGTTTCCGCCGGATTCCTTGATGGCATTGACGGTCTCCACGAGCATTCCACCGGAGCCACAGGCAGGGTCGCCGATGCTGTCACCTGGTTTGGGGGCAAGCAATTTCACTAACAGGTGCACCACATGGCGCGGGGTGAAGAACTCACCCGCCTTCTTGCCGGAGGCCTCAGCAAATTCGCGCAGCAGGTATTCGTACGCGGAGCCGAGCATGTCGCCTCCGACCGAGTCGGGGTCGAGGCGCACACCGTGGAAGGAGTTGAGCAGCGCGGTGAGCGCAGTTTGTGGGAGCCGATCCTGGTTGGCCCAGTTCACATCGCCAAAAACGTTGGCGAGCGACTCCGGGTTGGCCAGCTGCAGCTGTTGCAGGACTTGGTCGAGCTTGGCGCCGGTGTGCTGGGTCGTTTCAAAGACATCGTTCCAGTGGCAGCCATCGGGGACGACGAAAGCGTGCCGGTCCGCTTCAACTTCGGAGGTCAACTGGTCCCCGTAATCTAGGACCGCCAAGTTGTGTTCGTAGTCCCAGTTGTCGCTGATCCATTTGAAGAACATGACGGGGAAGACGTAGGCCTTGAAATCTCCGGGATCGACCGGGCCACGTAGCGCGTTGGCCGCAGCCCACAGTGTGGATTCCAGCTGCTGCTGGGTCAGATGTCCCGGGTCGAGTGGTGCGAGCGTCAATTTAGTCCGTTCTTAGTTTTCATCTGGAAACTGTGCCGGCGAACCGGCAGATCATTCAATTCAATCACGCACAGATTGAGCAGGAAGCCCGCCCCGAGAAGGCTGGGCGCGTCTGCCACATTCGACTGATCGCCAGCACCATCTTAGGCAATATTTTGGAGCGGAAGAGTCAGAGTCGTCGTTCACGACCACGGATCACTTGGACGCGGTCGCAGGGTGTCCGCACTATGGCAACTAAGACTTCTGCGCGTCTGAGCCTTACCATTGAATGCAGGCAGGAGATGTTCGTGGCGGTCACAGTTATCGAAGCACGACGAGATCTCGTGGGTCTCATAGAGCGCGTCAACCTTGACCACATCGAGGTCGAGATCGTATCCCAGCGGTGGAGCAGCAGTGCTGATGATTCGGGACGACGATCCCAAAGCCAGTTGACCCGTCTTCCTTACTTTGGCGCTTTCACTACCGCGATGCCTAGCTGCGAATCATCTCTGCGGACACGGCAAAGATCCACACCATGATGTCCGTTATGGTGCGGGAGAAGGATAGGGCCAGAACGCCTCAATGCTTTCCTGTTCTAGAAGCATCTAGAAACGTGTCGTAGGCAGAAAAATCTTTCCAGTACATCTCACGATCCATGTTTGCGAGCGAGAACATGAACCGATCTGAGTCGCGTAGCGCCAACTTCAATTGTTCTTCACCCACAAGTTCGAGGAGCAATAGGATTTTCAAGACCCAGCGTCCCGACGAAGCCATCACGTAGTACCGGCTTATTTCTGAATCTCCGAATTCGTCGTGGTTCTGCAGTCCATGGCTCTGGACGTTTCTCAGGTCTTTCATATCCTTGATCCACGCGGACTGCGAGGGGCCCAACAGCCCTGGGGCTACACCCTCGATACGTGGTAGGACCTCGACGAGTCGAGCAGCGTATGAAAGCTCACCCATGTGGCCGAGTGCTTCGTTGTAGGCGGCCTCTGCATCGGCTTCATCAATGACGCCAGCAAGCACCTCAACAGCAGCTCGAGTGGCCGCCCTTCGAGCTCGTCTCAGCAGTCCATTTGACACCGACATCTGGAACCGTTGGGAATCTGGATACAACCGGCGGTGTATTCCCTCCAAGGCCGTGGCAAGCATCTGTGCGTCTGACTGTAACGGAGCTCCATCGTAAACTGCCATGAACGGCACCGGGCCAAGGGTCGGCGCTAGTGTCAGCCACTGACTCACAATTCCGAGCGTGAGTTTGTTTAAGGCAAGAAGTGGTTGCGTCAGAATTGTCGAAGGATCAGTAGTTGATTTGAGCGTGCACCATCCCACATTCTCGATTCGGACCTCTATCAAGCAAGCAGACGTCTCCTTTTCCGTCCAAAGTTGGAGGAGCGTGGTCACGACTGTTGGGAATTGTTGTGTCAGGTTGTGCACCGAATTCGATTGCGCTGGCTCCCAGACCAGTCCGGGTCGATTCGGGTTGGACCAAGCGCTGAGCTGTCCGTCGTCCGTGAAAAGGGTTTCCTGGTTAGACCACCCGAGTCCACGTATGGGAAGGGCAATCCGGACCGCTTCTGCGGGACTATCAAATCCCACAATATGTGCATCCCACAAGACGTGCTTTGCCTCGTAAATCTGCGGAGGATGACCGAAACTGGAACCTAACTCAATGGTCATACGGGCGTCAAGAACTGTGAATGGTCGGCCGTCCTCGACTCCCCAGAGCACGCGCGGCTGGAAATCAGCAACTACACCGAGCCGATTCCCAAAGGCCATGGATACGACAGTGTCGTCTCTCCTCTCGATTTTCACTTGCTGTGGCTCTTCGACCCACTTTTCCGGGAGTAGAACGTAGCGATCATCTTGTAAATCCAAGTCTGCTGGAATAGTCGGTTCTTGACCAGACACTCCTAACAACACGTGCCTTTGCTCAACCATTCTCGTTCTGACTTCCGGTGTTGGAGATAGGGGATGCCCTGATTACTGCTGCCCTGGGCGGTGGCCCGAGCGGCTGGTGCCTCGAAGTCGCATTCACAACGGCAAAAATAATCGAAAGTCCGTGCCTGCTCAAGACAAACGCTTTAGGTCGTGTTGACTGAACACAGTGCTGCGGCCGTACCATGTGCAAACGCAAGTAGGACATTCAATCTTCCAATCGTCTGACCCGGAGCCTTCGATCATCCGCCCGACGTTTTTGCCGCTTTCCGGGCAGACAGTGCCGGATCCGCTAGTCTTCACGAGGTCCACTTGTCTATCCGTTCTCTGTAATTGCTTCGAGTGGTTCTACCGTCGGGTCCGAACTCCTGAACTGCTGCGTCACCATCTCGACGAGGAGCTCGTCCAAGCTCCAGACTGCAAAGAAGGGCTGCCGGGGAAGCAAGATACTAACCCTGCGGATGCCCAGTGAATCGTCAACGTCCAGCAGTGCATAACCAATGAGCTGGAAGAGGGTTTCTCTGAGCCAGGGGTTCGTGATTTTTTCTGTCGTTTTGAGATCCACTAAGAGATCTCCGACAGCCCAATCCGCGTCGGCCCCGCCCACCGCTGAACTTCCTAGGAAGCTTGGGTTTGGAGCATATTTATCACCCGCGGTGATGTCCTGATTCCATTGTGCCAAGAGGGGCTCAACGGCGTTACGCATGACTGCGATGTCGATGATGAGTGAGCTATCGATACTCATCATGAGATCAGTGGCGTTCTTGGAACGCTTGATATGCCGGCCGAGTTCCCCGGAAAGCACAGCCGTAGGGCCGCTCCTCAAGATACTTTCACACCAAGCGAGAAGCACGGAAGCGCGGGACAGACTGAGAGGATGACTGTTCTTCTCCTTGAAGGTGAGATAGGCGAAGCCAAGCGCTTCCTCGAGGACTTTATGTATGTGTTTTCCCCTGGGGACCAAGGACGGATCCGCGGCGAAATGATCGAGGGCGAGCAGAGCCGTCGTGTTCGCGAAATCGAAATCAGGTCGATCCATCCGGAGACGGTAGTCCAGAGCCATGCCGGCGACAATTGCGTGGCCCTTTCGATTCGTTACCTCTTCGGGAACAGGGATCTGCGTTTCTAGTGCAGTAAGTTCATCGAAGCCAAAGAACTCGGCCATCGCTTTACCATCGCGTCCAGCCGTTCCGGCACGAGCGAGCTCCGGGGCGCCTGCATAGATGAACTGCCGAACAGGTGACTGCTTGTTAGCAAGGTGGCTCGTGAGGGACATGCGGCAACCCTACCGTGGGCGTCGGACACTGTACCCGAGTGCCTACTTTTATCAGGCTCTTGGCGACAGGCGACCAAGATTTCGGTGCGAGGTTGATCTTCAACGGACCCGCGTCGTGGGAGGCGCAAGAAGGTACTTTACCGCTGTGTTACTGCTGGACGAATTTTGAACAAAACAAAACCCCCACTTTTCTTATAAACAAAGGGAAGCAGGGACCTTATCAATTGGCGGTGATGGTGGGATTTGAACTCACTTTATGAATTCGACCACCTAACATTTCGGGTATCGAAGCGTTTCCCCTTGGGAGTGACGCCTACCACAAACGGGCCGCATGGATTACAAATTTAGTGTCACTACGCCAATAAACAATTGCGTTCATTCTCGGCACACCATTTTCGTCAGTCCTTGCTTCCGTTTGCTGCGGGACGTTCGATTAGGTCGTCTAACTTCATTGGCACCATGAACAGACATGAGCCCAGAGGTTAGAGACTAGAAACCGCTGCCCTAACGGCCCAGCATCCTCAGCAGTCAGCCCAATATGGGGTATATGTCGATGGACCTTTATGAACACATGCCAAGCCACGTTGTGCCTTCTGGTACCCCATCATCGCAGGGCGGGTCCTCCACGCAACCAGGGCGCTCCGCGCCGGCCACTCCTCCAAAAATTCTTCCTCGGCGCTCCTGCGTCGCTTATTTCCTCGAAACAATTCTTGCCCCGTGCCCGGTACCCCAAGTTGCCCTCCGGCCCCTAAAACCCAGCGGTGATTCCTCTTACCAGAAGGCACCAACAGAGCAGGCGGCCGCGAATACCCAGCCACCGTTCACACAGGAGGAGCAGGACAATGGAACCGATCAGAATCAGCAGCCCGGCAGACGCCATCAGCTACATGGGCCACAGCCTCGGCTACTGGCCCAAGGAAAGCCTCGTCTGCCTCGCCCTCGAGGGCAAAACACTGGGCCCCACCCTCCGAGTGAACCTGCCCGGCACCGAAGACCTCGGCCAGAGCTTCGCTGAGCGCGTCGCCCACGCCGTCGGCATGGACCACGACGCCACCGCAGTCCTCATCGCCCTGTTCACCCATCAGCCATGGGGCAAGGGACACCAAAAGCCGTTCGCATCGATGGTCCAAGGGCTCAAGCGGCGGCTCCTGGCTGCCGGGCTGATCGTCCATGACGTGTGGGTCGTCGGCCCCGAATCCTTCGCCACCTACGACGGTGCCAACCCCACTGACTGCGGCAAGGAAACCCCGCTGGCCGCCCTCGAATCCTGCCTCATCAACGCCGAGCTGGTCTACCAGGGCAGCAGCGTCGAATCGAGTGACTCACCTGCCATCCCCGAGTTGTTCGTCTCCGTCGACCAGGACGCCGTCGAAGCAGCCCTTCAGAACATGACCACCAACCCGTCCAAGGGCCTGAACGCGGTCTACCGGCTCTGGATGAACCTCATCGACCATGCAGGCGAACCCACCCATGAGCAGTTGGCCGAGGTCCTGGCAGGGCTACAGCATGTCGGACTCCGCGACCAGATCCTCGCCGACATGCCCGGCATCAACGAACCCATGGCAGCAACCCTCTTCGGCGCCACGGACGAAGCCCCGCAGTGGGACCGAATCGACAGCTCCGAGAAGCTGCTGCGCCAACTGCTTACCATCGCCGCCCCAACCCACGCAGCCGCGCCGTTGACGATGCTCGGGCACATATGCTGGTGGAAGGGCAGGGGAACGGCGGCCGCGAACTACATGCACGTCGCCCTGACGTTCGATCCCGACTACCACCTGGCCAGGCTGCTGGACCAGCTGCTCGGTGCCGGCGTCGTGTCCGGCTGGGCACAACATAAGACCACCGCATACCGGAACCACCACCACCAGTAGTTCCACGCGACCCAGCACCAGAAAAAAGAGAGTGAGGTGGGGGAAATTAACGTCACTGTCTACAGCAAGCCCGGCTGCCAACAATGCAAGTTCACCTTCCGCAGCCTGGATCATGCCGGGATCACATACGACGTCGTCGACCTGACCGCCAACGCCGCCGCCCTCGAGTACGTCCAAGACCTCGGCTACTCCCAAGCGCCCGTCGTCGTCGTCAACGACCACCACTGGTCAGGATTCAACCCCATAGAAATCGAGCGACTCAAGCTCGCGATCCAATAATCACCGTCCAGCTGGAGATCCAGTGCCGCATGAAAACCTCATGCGGCACTCACCTGCGCCACCACCATCCCACCGATATTTCCCCTAACCCAACTCCGCAGCCAGGTCCCACTTCGATCAATTCCTCTGGCAACAGCACCCCGAAATACCGCGCAGTTTCCGCTACCAAAAATCCCCTCACACTTCTGGCACCGAAGCGGGTTGCCGTCACGGCACGCGTGACGGTAAATGTGAGGTTTGGTCATGATGTAAACCGGCCGAATCACCATGGACAGGTATGACTACACGAACCTGCTCCGAATGCACCACCACATTCACACCTTCCAGCCCCCGGCAGCTCTTCTGCCGACCGGCGTGTGCCCACCGCCAGCGGCAACGAAAGTATCGGCAGAGCCTCCAGGATGAAGAGCCGCGAATGACCGACCACGTTGACCGGCCCAAGACATACACCCAGGAGGCGATGGAGGCACTCACCGCACTCTATGAGGCGACGATCCGGAACCTGCGATTCTCGGAGCGGCGCAAGCTCATGAACGTCACACGGTCATTTGAAGTCAAGTTGGCCGCGGCCTACGAACAGCTCAACGAAAGCGCCCAGGCAGAATCGAGGGCGCAGTCGAAAGCCGATGATCTGGAACGCTCGGTGCGGGACTTGCGGCATGAAAGCAAGCAGCGTGAGCTCAGTGAACGGCTGGCCGTCAGGGACATGCAACAACTTGCCGCCCGGGTCCTGACATTGCATTCTGACGCGAATACGCGCCTGGACCCGTCGACGGCGGCGATCTTTGCACGCCGTGGCTGGAACACAGAAATGGGCAGGTCATGACCGTTTCCATAGCCCGCCTCTCTACCGATGCCGGTGTCTCCTACCTACTGAAGACCACCAGCCATGCCGACGTCGAAACCCGTGACCTGACCGGCTACTACACGGCTGGAAGCAACCCGTCCGGGCAATGGCTCGGCGCAGGACTTTCCGGCATCGGCATGGCTCCCCATGCCACCGTCACCGATGCCGCCGCGAAGGCCCTCTTTGAACGAGGCGAACACCCCTCCACGGGAGCACCCCTGGGCCGCACACCCAACCAGGCATCCACTGTCACCGGCGCCAACGGCCACACCGTGCGCCGGGCTGCGGTGGCAGGCTTTGACCTCACCTTCAGTGTGCCTAAATCCGTCTCCGTGCTCTGGGCCCTGGGCAGCGACGAGTACAAGGACAAGGTCATGGCAGCCCATCACGCGGCGCTGGAGGCCACGTTGGCCTGGCTGGAGTCCTCCGCCATCCATACCCGTGCCGGACACGGCGGCGTGGCCCACGTCGGTATCCACGGTGCCATCGCGGCAGCCTTCGACCACTGGGAATCCCGCTCCGGAGACCCCCAGCTGCACACCCACGTCGTCATTGCCAACAGGGCCCAACGCGTAAGCGACGGTGCCTGGACCACCCTTGACTCGCGTACGCTCTACAAGGCCACCGTTGCCGCCAGCCAACACTACAACGGGCTCCTCTATGACCAACTCGGCCGGGATCTGGGAACAGAGGCCGAATTCCGCACACCTACCAGTGCCATCCACAATTACAGTTTCGAACTCTCAGGTGTGGACGATGAACTCATCCGCGAGTTTTCTAGCCGGTCCCGGCTGATCGACATTGAGGCGGCCCGGCTCATCCACGACTGGTCCGAATCCCACGGGCGGGAACCGAGCAACGCCGTCAAACTCAAGCTGCGCCAGCAAGCAACACTGTCCACCCGGACGGCCAAGAACCAGGACGTCGTCCCCCTCAACACCCGCACTCGCCAGTGGCGCGAACGAGCCGTGGCCACGGGTTTCGACCCCGAGGACGTGCTGGCGGCAACCATCAACCGCTCGCACGCCCATCCGCTGACATTCGCCGACACCGATGCTGTCTGGATCGACAGCACTGCCGGTCTGGTGAAGGACCTGGTCGCCAGGCGCCGGGTGACCTGGAACCGGTGGAACCTGATCGCCGAAGCAGAACGGGTGTGCCTGGAGATCCGCTGCGCAACATCCGCCGACCGCCTGAACCTGATGGAGGCCATTGCCACCTCCGCCGAGGAGCAGTCCGTGGCGCTCAACGAGTTCCGCTACTCCATCCCCACAACCACAGCTCCCGAACTGGTGTTCAACGGCCGCAGTGTCTTTGACCTGGCTAGCGCCCACCTGTTCACCGATGTCTCCACGCTGGCGAACGAAGCGGCCATCATGAACGCCCACACGCACGATACCGGACCTCACCTAGAGCACGCGACCGTCAAGGATGCTCTCCAACAGTTCCTCAACGCCCGTGGCGAGCCGTTGGAGGGTGAGCAACGCAGGACCGCCGAGGCTGTTCTGGCCAGCGGGAGGCGGCTGGACGCCGTCGTCGGCCCTGCCGGGACCGGCAAAACCACCACGATGAGCGCCGTCAGGACCCTCTGGGAAGAGCGCTTCGGAACAGGTTCCGTCGTGGGGTTGGCCCCAGCTGCGGCCTCGGCCGACGTCCTCGGCCACGAACTCGGACTCGCCACGGACAACGTGAGCAAATGGCTCTACGAATCCACCGGACCAGGCGCTGCCATGCGTGCAGGACACTACGCAGAAGCAGCGGGAAGGTACCAAGCAGCCAGTCAATCCCCACGTCTGGATGAACAGGCCCGGAAGGTCTTGGAGCGTCTTGCGCAGCGCATGAGCTCCCTCACAGCGACCCAAGCACAGTGGCAGTTCCGATCCAACCAGCTGGTAATCATCGATGAAGCCTCCATGGTCTCCACCTACCAGCTCGCCGCCCTCGTCGACCAAGCCACAGGTGCCGGGGCCAAGATCCTGCTAGTCGGCGACCCGGCACAACTCGATTCCATCGACGCCGGCGGCGTCTTGGGCTGGCTGGACCGTACCGGCTGCGCCCAACGGCTCAGCACGGTCTGGCGCTTCACGAACGAATGGGAACGCACCGCGTCCCTGAAACTGCGTACAGGCGACTTCGACGTCATCACCGAGTACACAGTCCACGAGCGCATCAGCAGCGGCACCTATGACGCAATGGTCGATGACGCCTACAACCGCTGGGATGCCGACATTCGCACTGGCAAGACCTCGATCCTGATCGCCCCCGACAATGACACCGTCGCCATGCTCAACGAACGCGCCCAGGCAGACCGAGTCAGCTCCGGTGCGGTCGACGCAGAATCCACCGTAAACCTCAGCGACGGGCTCCACGCCGGACGAGGCGACACCCTCCTTGCCCGGCGCAACGACCGCCAGCTCCTCGACGACACCGGAGACTTCATCCGCAACGGCACCCTCATCGCCGTCTGTGAAGTGACCGATCCGGACGGCTCCATTGCAGGGATACGCCAGGACAACGGCGCACGAATCGTCCTGGGCGCCGGTTATCTCGTCGAGTCCGTGGAGCTCGGCTACGCCACCACAGCCCACCGCTCCCAAGGAATCACCGTGGACACCGGCCACACACTCGTCAACGAGGGGAGGCTGACCCGGGAGCTCTTTTACGTCTCTATGACACGCGGGAAGGCCGGCAACTACGCTTACATCAGTGAACCTGACCCCCGCGACTACCACGGCGTGGACCCCTCAGCCCTGCCGGAATGGCGGCAAATCCTCGCCGGCATACTCTCCATCGAAGGCGCAGAACACACCGCCCACGAGGTCCACGAGGAACAACGCAACCAGGCCAACTCCCTGTCCCGACTACTCGCCGAGCATGACTACCTAGCCCAGATCGCCGCAGCCGACGACGTCACCCACCTCATCAACACCCATTCCCCCAACCTTGTGGCAGAGATGCAAGCGTCCCCCTCCTGGGGTGCACTGGTCGCCGCATGGCGACGCACCGCAACCACCGACCGGCCCCTCGCAGAGCAAGCCTTGGCCGGCGGGCTGGAGCCAACAGCTGGCGCCCGCGACGTTGCCGCCGTCGTGTACTCCCATCTGCAAGCCCTCCAACAGCACCTCCCCGCCACGTCCTCACTGACGATGGCGCCATCCTCAGTCCCAACGGACCGGGAAGACCTCAGTGCTCTGCTCAACGACGTTCAGCAGCGGATCACCAAGCGGCTGGCCGCGGTGGCCGTCCACGCCTTCGCCAACGAAGAACCATGGATAGAGCAACTCCGTGCACAAACTGGCCTGCAGGCCAACGACCAGGCGTGGAAATCCCTTGTGCGGGACGTCGCCGGCTTCCGGGACCGCTGGGACATCGACAACCCTGCGCTGCCCATCGGCGCACCTCCCAGCGCAACGGAGTGGGATCACTCTGACCAGCGAGCCCGACTCGAAGCCCGCATCACCGCCACCAGGACTAGCAACTTTGCTGCAATGCAGGCGCCCGAACCAGTGGCTGGCGTCCATTCGCCAGTCCACGTTGTCGGACCCTCGCTGTAAAATCAGTAGATAGGCAGAGGTTGAGTCATGCGAACGAATCCGATGGTCAAACCCCAGACCTCCTCCGGCTGGGCAGTCACACTCACCGTGATCAGCTGCGCCTGCCTCTCCATAGCCACCCGGATGTTGTTGCTCCAGCCGACCGCCACGGTGATCGGCTGGACGTTGGTGGCAATCGCCGTCGTCCTAGCGGTAGTCTCGGCTGCCATTTGGTTCGTAAAGATCCGCCGTTCGAAGGCCTGGGTCACCCATGCGGTCCAACAATGGGAGTACTTCTCCACCGTCAAAACTCAGCTCGGCGTTACCACCGAAGTCACAGTCCTAGACATCCATGCGCTGGACCCCACTGGCACTTGGGTCACTATCAGATGGGACAAATTTGGGTATGTTCAACGCGCATGGATGGAGGCCATCTCCGACGAGATCTGGCGAGGTTCAGTCCTGCTCGTCTCGCCTGATCCGGCCCAGATTCAAGTCCATGGCCCCTGGCCCGAGATCTATTATCTGCTGGCAAGGGACTACCACGCTTTCGCATCGGCACAAGCGCTCCCATACTTCAGAGATCCTAAGCATCACTCGCTCGCCCGCGCCAACCAGTCCAAAACCAAGTGAGAATTCGACCAATTGTTGCCGCCCGCCAAACGGCAGGCACCAAATGAGTCGGTATGTTCCGGTCAACGCACACCAAACCAGCTGCCCTGATGAGATGGAAAAGTTTGGTGGCGGCAACCGTGATCGCTCGGCAACGTAATCCTTGGCCTTGAACTGACTCTTAGCCATGGGATTCAAGACGCTTAAGTTACGAGACACTCGATGGCGATTTCTACTCCTTCTCAGGCGACAGCAGAATAAGGGACGAAAGATCGCTGTGCGGAACCCGACAAGAGGAATTCCGGCAGTCTTAATCGCTATCGGTACGTGCCCGCAAGGGGAACGGCTACTATCGGAACCTAAGACCCCCCCTGGTGCGACGACCGCCTGAATTCGCCATCTTCGAGGGGCCGCACCATTAAGTTGGTGCGGCCCCTCGTTGACTGTAAGGCGGGGACCTCAACCACGATTGCTAGGTGAAGATGTTTTGATTTCAGCACATCCCACTTCCAAGGAAGTAGGACCCACCGGTTTGCACCATGGGCGCCTTGTCCGATAGCCGGTTGCTGGTCATGGCGCTTAAATGGCGAAGTGGCCCACCACTGGTAAGCCACTCATGCACAACTTCTTGCATTAAATCCGACGCCAATAAGCCATCTCCCGGAAGAGCCGGCACACGTCGCCAACCCACGCTCAGCGCGGGCTACTTATTGTCTCCAGCCTGTGATCCGTAGTAGAAACCAACCGCAGCGGCAGCGAGGGCTTGAAGTCCAGAAAGTGCCGCCACCACCGCAATCAAACGATCCGTATCCATTTCCGTACATAGGAAGCGTGCGACAACCGCAACGTAAAGGGCCAGTAAAACGCAGACGATAATCATGGCGAGTAACTTTTGCGTTCGTTCCCTGTGGGTAGGTGGCACTATCGCCGT
Organism: Arthrobacter glacialis; assembly: GCF_002909415.1. Taxonomy (NCBI): domain Bacteria; kingdom Bacillati; phylum Actinomycetota; class Actinomycetes; order Micrococcales; family Micrococcaceae; genus Arthrobacter; species Arthrobacter glacialis. The sequence goes on from NZ_PPXB01000003.1 coordinate 339,626, forward strand.
CGGAACGGAAAAGCTTCCTGGCAGTGGAGATTCGTTTTCCGAAAGCTCTTCAACCACTGCGTCATTAGCTTGGGCCGGAGATGCTGCAGAAGCCTCGGCGCTCCCAAGGCGCGTGTTAGTCATTCAGCACCACCCCCTTCGACGTCGAACAAGACAAATACCCCGGTCAAGCCGTCATGGTGCGGGACATCATCACAAACCAACTCTTCGGCGATAGGGGATTGGTGTACCTCAGGTCTACACAATAGTGGCACCTCGGGGACCAAACCGGCAGAAGCAGGCAGTACCGCAACCAACCTGTTCGATCCCTGGTGGCTGGCAATCTTTAAGGCTAGAAAGAGAAGTTCCACAAGCTGAGTTGTGGAAATTCTGCCTTCGATTTTCTTAGAACAGAACAACCAAGGGTCGTCACTGGGCATTGGTCCTTCTCCGATCCCGGCCCCTGCCGGTGTTTCAAGTGAGGATCACGCCCCAGAACGATTGATGCTTACTTTCAGACTACCACTCGTGCGCATTGAATGCACTTTTGGTACACATCTCATGCAGATGATGCATGCTTGTCACGTTGACAATCATGGATCCCCGATACATAATGGGGTTGTAGTCATATAGACAGATAAGAACTAGAAGCAACGACGCAGTACGCAGTACATTGAATAACCACCTAAAAAACGCCACCACGCCACAGGACCCCACGAAGATATTTCTTCATGGACAACATCGCCGCTACCCAAGCACAGCTCAGAGAGTATGACACTCTTGAACTTGCTTGATAGGCGAAGTAGGAGCCACTTATGTCCTCGAAAATCGCAACTGACACCGCCCTCGTTAGATTGAATGTCAACCTCAACAAAGAGACCGCTGCCGCACTGAAGGAAATAGCCGCCAAGCAGCAGATCTCCCTGACTGAAGCGGTTCGCCGCGCAGTTGCCGTCTTGAAGTTCATCGACGAAGAGAAAAGTCAGGGTCGAAAGATCCAAACCATGGATAGTCAAGAACGCAATAAGCGAGAAGTTGTCCTAATGTAATATTCTCGCAAAAGCCGCTGTTGGAAGAAGGTGGAATCTTTTAGGTTCCACCCTCTTCGTTTTAAATCACCACCCCATGCTCACTGCATTTTCTTGGGCATGAGAGCTAGCGTCCGGAGGGGTGGACTCGGGCTGCCGCGATCTTATGCAGTTCCGCCTCATTCAAAATGTAACTCCTGAGACCTACACTGCGGGTTCGCCGTTGTTTGACTTCACGATATTCAGTCAGCATCCGTGAGTATCGTGGGATCACTTGATGGTAAGAATTTCCGTAATCCGCACCGAGGACGAAGTCCTTCTGCTCTGACCACTTGCCGCCCTCAACAAGGAACCGGACGTAATCGGACATTTGACTCTCTAGTAGGTCATTGTGATCAAACCCGTCAAAAGTCAGTGCCTTCCGCTGGTTTTCATCAACCATTGCGCCCTGTTTTTGTAATTCTTTGATGCTGTGAAGAGTAATGCGAAACATTTGAAGAACATCCAAGACGAAATCGCAGTGCCGAGGGCTGAGTTCTGGCTCAATGCCAATGAACTCCACGGAGTACTCCTTTGTAAATCCCCGCTCAAGAACCTTTGCCCGCTCAAGTTGATACTCTTTGTCACCGTCAACGTCGTTCTCATCCTCTGGTAACACACGCCCGAGAATTCTATGCAGCAGGGCGAGCGTATGCCGATCGAGAGCAGATAAGCTATCTGGCTCTAGATCGCCCCCTCGTCCCTTCCTCCTGTCTTTGTCATCCCTAAAATCAAAGACGGCATCCTGGAGGCGGTCACGAACGAATTCACTGAGTGTCTGGTGAACATCTTCCGCTTTCGACTGCAAAGCGTCCCGCACATCATCGTCAATGCGAACTGTGATCGTAGCCACGTCACCTCCAAGTAATTGTATTCACGTAAGACACATGCTACTACATGTAAGACGCGCATACAACGTATGTCTTTTGAAGCCCTCCCCGTTCCTGAGGAGTCCCAGTTCTAAGGAACTGGAACACTCGGATGGAACACATCCACAAAGGACTCTGTTGTGGCCAATGAGAAGTGTGACTGTTAGCTTGATAAGGCGGTTTTTTGCAGCTTGATATGGCGGTTTTGAGTTCTGCGAGCAGTGCCGCCGTGCGGGTCCGGGTTAGTGCCCGGCTCCTAGCTTTCCGCCCATGCGTTCCCGCATTTTGAGGCTGGCAGCATTCAAGCCTTCTATCTCGACGGTCTTGCCATATTTGGCGTATTTGGCGGTGATCGCATCCACCGCGGCGATAGTCGAGGCATCCCACAGGTGGGAGTTGTAGAGGTCGATGACGATCCTTTCGGGGTCTTCGGCGTACTCGAATTGGGTGTAAAGGTCATTGGATGAGGCGAAGAAAAGCTCTCCGTTGACCTCGTACTTGGCAATTGTCTCGCCGAAGTGTTCCTCAATGCGGCGTTCCACGGTTACTAGGTGAGCGACGCGGTTGGCGAAGAGGACCATGGCTGTCAGTACTCCGACTCCAACACCAATGGCGAGGTTGTGGGTCCAGACGGTGAAGATGACGGTAGCCAGCATGACCGTTGTTTCGCTCTTGGGCATCATGCGCAAGGTTGCGGGTTTGATGCTATGCCAGTCGAAGGTGGCGACGGAGACGAAGATCATCACAGCTACTAAGGCTGCCATGGGGATTAGTGCAACAATATCGCCCAGTGCTACGACCAGGATCAGCAGGAAGACTCCTGCTAGGAACGTGGAGATGCGGGTGCGGGCGCCGGAGGCCTTGACGTTGATCATGGTTTGGCCAATCATGGCGCAGCCGCCCATACCGCCAAAGAAGCCCGTGATGATGTTGGCGACACCTTGGCCCCAGGACTCGCGGGTTTTGTGGGAATGGGTGTCGGTGACGTCATCGACGAGTTTGGCTGTCATCAACGATTCAAGCAACCCGACGAAAGCCATGGCCAGCGCGTAGGGGAAGAGAACCTGCAGGGTTTCAAAGTTCAGCGGAACGTTGGGAACGAACAGTGACGGGAGGCTATCGGGCAGATCGCCTTTATCCCCCACCGTGGGCACAGCCAATGATGCAAGGACAGCGATCAGGGTAAGGACGACAATGGCCACCAGGGGCGCTGGGATGGCTGTAGTAATTTTGGGCAGGCCAAAGACAATCAACAGGCCAAGGGCGGTCAGCGGATAGACCAGCCATGAGACGCCTAGTAGTTCGGGAACCTGGGACATGAAGATCAGGATGGCCAGGGCGTTGACGAAGCCAACCATGACTTGGCGGGGGATGAACCGCATCAGTTTGGCCACACCCAGCACTGCCAGAAGGATCTGGAAGACTCCGGCCAGGATGACGGCGGCGATGAAGTAGTCCACCCCGTGGCTCTTGACCAAGGGAGCGATCACCAGGGCAATGGCACCAGTGGCCGCGGAAATCATGGCGGGACGACCGCCTAGGAAGGCAATGGATACCGCCATCGTGAACGAGGCAAATAGCCCGATGCGCGGATCGACGCCGGCGATGATGGAGAAAGCGATGGCTTCCGGAATCAAAGCCAGGGCCACCACCAGCCCAGCCAGAACCTCGGTCTTGAGCGGGCGAGGAGATTTCAGGGTGTGAAGAACGGATTGCCGTTCCTCCGGGGTCAGAACTTCGTGTTCTGCCGTTGTTTTCGTGGCCATTAATGGCTCCGTTCACAAAGATAAGGAGAGCGCGCACGCGCTCAGTTACGTAGAATCGTGGGGGTCGGCGCGTCCCTGCGCTAAGCATTGAACTACCTCGGCTAGGAATGGCCGAGCAATATACCGAACAACTTCAACTCTAACCTAACGTAAGGGTAGAGTTGGAATTTGAGGGATGAAGGAGAATTTTATGACTGACACACCGGCAGCTGACACCGAGCAGACCATGCATATCGGGGACCTAGCCGAAGCTACAGGACTCTCCCAACGCACGATCCGCCACTACGACGAAGTAGGGCTTCTACCAGCCACTACTCGCAGCGACGGCGGATTTCGGATCTACACCGAATCGGACCTGCAACGCATGCTCGTTATCCGGTCCATGAAACCACTCGGGTTCACGCTCGAAGAAATGGGCGAACTCCTCGACACCGTGGACATCCTGACCACCGATCCTGCCAACAATGCAGCACGTGAACTACTAGCTCACTACACCCAACGCGCCAACGAAAAGCGCGACAAACTTGCTCTCAACCTCAAACGCGCCGACGCCTTCATTCAAGACCTCAGCAACAAATGAACCATTAGCCCAAGCGGTAAGCAACACATCCAAGAGAATCAAAGCAGTTTTGAGAGCGTCCGAAAAACGGTCGTTAATGGAACACGCGGTTTCCATCTTCATTTGGCGTCCCTGACAACATGTTTCATGTAGCAAAAGCCAGTCTCATTTTCTATGCTCCACTTCTACCCCTTGCTGATGGGTATTGGTACATTGGGGGTATGGGACATCTATTGGGTTACGCCCGCGTGTCAACGGCTGACCAAGACGCTGCCCTGCAGCAAGATGCGTTGGAAGCTGCTGGCTGTTATCGGGTATTTACTGATACCGCATCGGGTGCCGTGCAAACCAGGCCGGAACTGACTAAGGTATTGGATCAGCTAAGGCCCGGTGACGTTTTGGTGGTGTGGAGGCTGGACCGTTTAGGGCGCTCCATCAGGCATTTGATCGATCAGCTGGCTGTTCTGGAAGAACGCGGGATCGGTTTCAGGTCATTGCAGGAATCCATTGACACGACTTCCTCTGGTGGTCGGCTGGTGTTTCATCTGTTCGCGTCTTTAGCGGAATTTGAACGTGACCTTATTAGGGAGCGAACTACTGCTGGTTTGGCAGCTGCCAGAGCCCGCGGCCGACGAGGCGGAAGGCCGTCGCTGTTGACCAAGGAGAAGATTGATACGGCACGGCGGTTGTATGCTCAGCAAGACATGACGGTCCGCAAAATTGGTGAAGTCATTGGGGTTAGCCGCAGCACCGTGTATCGGGCGTTGCAGCATGATCAACAGATGAACTCTTCGCCTCGACCAATGTCCTCTGAATAGAAAACCCATGTAGTCATGAACGCCGGGGCGGGCTCAAGAAGCCACCATCAGTTCTCAGAACCTGACAATATCGCCGTTGCCCGGTGGATGGTGTTGCGAGAACATATCGATAACGGTAAACCCCTCACGGCACTGGCGTGTGAACATGGCATCCCGCTGCGAACCCTGCAGCGATGGCACCAGGCCTATAAGCTCCATGGCAAGGCCGGGCTAGAACCTACTCCCAGGCCCAAGCGCGGACGAAAATCACCGACCGAACTCATTACTTTGATCGAGGGCTTGGCGTTAGTAAAGCCACGCAAAACCACCGCAGCGATCCATCAACAGGCCAACAAAGTAGCCACGCGACAGGGATGGCCGCCCGTTTCCTATTCCACCGTCCGCTCGATCATCTCCACCATGGATCCAGGAATGCTGACCCTGGCGCATCAAGGCCCAGTCGCGTACCGCGATCAGTACGAACTTGTCTGGCGGCGCAGGGCCGAACGTCCTAACGCTGTATGGCAGGCCGACCATACGCAGCTGGATCTCTTGATCCTAGGCGCCGACGGCAAAACAATCCGTCCTTGGCTGACAACCATTCTTGATGACCACTCCCGCGCGATCTGTGGATACATGGTTTTCACCGGCGCGCCCTCATCCATGAACACAGCCCTGGCACTACGCCAAGCGATCTGGCCAAAATCAGACAGCACGTGGCCGATGTGTGGAATCCCTGATGTCCTCTATGTTGACCACGGAACCGACTTCACCAGCGACCACCTTGCACAGACCGCCAAGGACCTTCACTTTGAGATTGTTTTCTCCGCAGTCGCAAGGCCCCAAGGCAGGGGAAAGATTGAACGCCTCTTTGGCACAATCAATACCGAGCTTTTGTCCGGCCTACCCGGATATCTAACCCAAGGCTCCCGTCATCCTCACCCCCAGCTCACCCTCCCTGAACTGAACGGCACTATCGCTGACTTCCTGACACACGTCTATAACCAGCGTGAACACCACGAAATAAAGCAAACCCCACAGCATGCATGGAGTGGCAACGGCTGGCTTCCCCGGCTACCGGCAACCATAGAAGAACTCAATTTGCTTCTGCTGACTGTCGCCAAATCCCGCATTGTCCACCGGGACGGTGTGCACTTCCAAGGACTGCGCTATATCTCACCGCTCCTTGCCGCCTATGTAGGCGAACAAGTGATTGTCCGCTACGACCCGGCGGACATTGCCGAAATCAGGATCTTCCACCGAGGCGCCTACCTCTGCAAAGCCGTTGACCCCACCCATGAACGATCCACCGTCAGCCTCAAAGAAATCCAAGAAGCCCGCGCATCAAGGAAACGTGAGTTACGCGGTCAGATCAACGAGCGAATAGCCACCGTTACCCAACATCTGCCTGCTAAGAACCGGGACTTCACGACCGAACCAGAACAAAACAAGCGACCACCCGTAAAACATCGATTAGACACATATCAGGAGGATCGGTCATGACCCCCTCAGGCTTCATAGCGACGAAGGAACACCGCCGATTCGTGGAATTCGCCAACGCAGTACGTCGGCAACGAACCATAGGGATCTGCTACGGCCAAGCAGGCATCGGTAAAACCCTCTCCGCCCGCCACTACGCAAGCTGGCAACAAGCCGAAACGCTCCTAGAACAATGGGGCCCACGGCAAGAAAGCGACCCAAAAATATACGCCGCCCTGGCGAAAACACGAACCGTGTTCTTCACCCCCGGTGTGCTCACACGACCAAATCAGATCCAAGAAGAACTAGCCCGCACCATCACCAGGGCCTCAGCATGCATCGAGGAACACCTACGATCCACCAACACCAAAAAGAGCCCACCAAAAAATCACGACAAATACGTTGAACTCATCATCATCGACGAATCAGAAAGACTCACCGCCACATCCCTAGAAGTCCTCCGCGATAAATACGACCGCAGCAGCATCGCCATGATTATGATCGGCATGCCAGGCATCGAGAAACAATTCAGCCGCTACCCCCAGCTCTACAGCCGCGTTGGTTTCGCCCACGAATACAAACCACTCATAGATGCTGAACTCAACTACGTCCTCCAACGAAAATGGCTCAAACTCGGCCAAAATCTAGACCCCGAAGACTTCACCGACGCCCAAGCCATCGCCGCCATCGCAAGAACCACCCGAGGCAACTTCCGTCTCATAGACAGACTCTTCATCCAAATGGAACGAATCATGAAGATCAATGAACTCACCACCATCACCGACGACGTAGTCGAAGCAGCACGATCCACCCTCGTCATCGGAATCAGCTAAACCGCCAATTTAAGCTGCGAAAAACCGCCAAACGAAGCTAACAGTCACAAATGAGAAGGAAAAGTATTGCCTGTCAATGCCCATGCCTTACATCAGACGCCACATCGAGAACAGGATGAACTATGACTACCCTTGGAATCATCGGAAGTGGAAACATCGGGGCAGCTATCGCCCGCCTAGCCGTAGCAGGCGAAATACCCGTAGTTATCTCCAACTCACGCGGCCCGGAAAGCCTGGCCAAACTAGTCTCCGAGCTTGGCCCCTTTGCCACTGCCGGAACCATTGAGCAATCAGCCAACCAAGACCTCGTAGTGCTGTCAATCCCCCTTGCAGCCCATCCGTCCATTCCAGTTGAGCTCCTGCAAGGGAAAACGGTTCTCGACACCAGCAACTACTACCCCTCAAGGGATGGGCGGATTGCCGAGCTGGACGACCATTCCCTGACCACCAGTGAACTGATTCAACAGCGCTTCCAAGGCGTCCACCTGGTGAAGGCCTTCAATAACATCTTGGCCCACCACATCCCCCAGCTGGCCCGCCCCGCTGATGCTCCCGATCGGTCAACGCTTCCTATTGCCAGCAACTACCCCCAAGCAGCCACCGAAGCCGCCAGCCTCATCGCGCGTCTTGGGTTCGATGCTCTCGACACTGGCGCCTTCGCCGATAGCTGGCGCTTCGAGCCAGATTCCGCCGCTTACACACGCATCTATCTTGCGGACCCTTCCACCCCAGACCAAGACCTCATGGAAGCGCCAGCGGCTCCGGTCACCGAAGAAAAACTACGCTCAGCACTCACTCACGGAACCAGAGTCGATGTAGCAAAACGCGCCTTCTAACCAAAAGCTGAAACCACCAGGGAGTGTCCCACATCCTTGGAAGTGGGACACTTCCCCAGATTGGTCAGGCCAGGTGCCCTGTACTTTAAGGCAACGGGCCGGAGTCATCCTACGGTCACACGCTCCACCAACTAGCCCGGACTACCCTTTACTGGCATTTGCCGCCCCGCGCTGGCGCTTGGGACTTAGGATTCTTCTCGCTATTACACCCCTCTTCGACTGGCTTACTGGCGGGGCCCGTCACCCCATTATGCTGATTCAATGACAAATGCCAATCTGCAGTCACCCCAACAGTCGAGTGCCTGAAATTGGCCCGCTGAGTGGGCGGTTGAGCGAACATTTTGGCGTGAGGTCGGAACCCGCACAGTCTCGGGTGTTCTAACCATCGTTATCCTTGCTGTCCCAAGTCTGATCTACGCAACCATCTTCGGACTATTGACCCTGAATCAAGTGATCCCCATCCTCATCGGCATCGTACTGTTCGCCTTCGTACTGATCGCTTACTTCGTCGCGCTTCGGACGATTCGTCGGGGAGAGATAAAGAAGATTGCGAATGCTCTGTTGGAGGAGAACATGGCGAGGTCTGAACCACTTCCTACGCCAGAGCAGCTTATGGGGTTCTCCGACGCGGAAAGAGCACGCATCATGTCCGTGTACTCGAAGAACACCCAAGACGGCATCGGCAATGCAGAGAAATTTGCGGCTCGTGCGTCAAAGTTGGCGACGTTCTTGACTGCCATAGCCACCACCGTCGCCGCACTTATCCCGTTGATATGGTCGTAAGCGTCAGGGCGAGCTGCATCCTTCGGGGTGGCTTGTGAAAAAGTCGAATATCCGACGTAAGTGCGTTATTCACCCTAAGCGCCGGCTAGTTCATCGTCACTTCTCACACCTCTGGTCATATAGGGACCAGCCTCGCCTCAGGATCTGAAATGAGGCCTCGAAAGGCTGTGAAACTTCTTCCAAAGATCCCCAGACGATGCCTTCGCCAAGGATCTGTCCTGCTCTAGCCGACTTGAAGGTCGTGCGTTGCGCCACAGCCCACGTCAATGCGTGAGCGTCCCCGCTCAATTTTCGCCACAACAGATTCACCCCAAGCTCACGATCTTTGCTCATCCCATAGACCAACTTAGAAGCGTAAGGAATGACATCGTCCGAGATGTTCAAAGAGATTTCGGCACCGGCTTGCCTCGTCTCACCCAGTCGAGTTGTTAACCATTCAACGTGGGCTTCGATCTCCTGACGTTCGCCGTCCGTAAGATCCGGGTGCTTGAGAGTTTCTTTGTGGAACTGTCGTGCTCTCTTGTAAGACTCAGCCACTGCAGCCAGCCCGCGTCCACGCCGCACACTGCCTTCGTCAGGACCAAGAATGTAGACAGCCTGCGACGCAGCAAGAAGGGCGCTCCGCAACGTAGTGAAGTGCGCAATAGGGTAAAGCTGCCCAGCCAAGATTGCTGTCCAAGCTAAACGAAGATGCTCACCGGCTGAGATTAGGCTTATGCGCGCCATCTCGCTGATGGGATGCTCATCGAATCCGGCGTCATCCAGCTGAAGCTCGCTCCCTCTTTCTGGAACTTCCGAACGTTGCGCCCTAACTCTCCACCCTTCTAATTCAGCTTCTCTTGACTTCATATGAGCGAAGGGGGCTTTGTCGGATTCTCGCATCAAGTTGCATGCCCATCGGTATGTTCGCAATACCCCTGATTCATTTTGTGAACATCGAGATAATTTGGGTGGGATCTAGCCGGGTTTGCCTCATCGCAATCCGCAGGTGATCCTCAGAATACAGTGAGGCTTCCCTGGAGCCGCGAGAGCTCTCGTAACCTATGGCTTTCGAGGCGCTTAGGTTATAAGACACTCATGGCGTCTGGAAGACGCCTTTGACGTGGAAGAACTCCGACAAGTCCGGCTTTGAGACGTCAACATAGGGGCAGGTTGTCTCTATCCAGCTACTTTTGGCGATGATTAACATAGTCCTTGCAACGACGGCAGATTACGCTCGAAAACAAGGCGGAGGCGGATCTGGTTCACTCGACGCCAACTATTGTGCTGCAAGAACCGGCCCGTCAGCGGACACCACCGGTAGAAATACAGCGGCATGTCGCGCTTAGCGGGCTGAAGCCGCACCGTCATACTGGCCTAGCCCTCTAGGCTTAGTTAGCGCTCCATTCGGCGTGTTCAAGCTAGAGCATGCGAAAGGAAGCCAAATGACCCGCGCACGCAGTAGCGGGGAATTTGACTATGATTTTGAAAAGGGAAGGCCCAATTGCATATCTCGAAACTAAGCTTGGTCAACTACCGAAACTTCGCTGCGGCTGCGTTGGACTTCAAGGCTGGCGTGAACACCGTGATTGGGGAGAACGGTGCAGGCAAAACCAATCTCTTTCGTGCAGTCCGCCTGCTTCTCGACGCCAACATGCTTCCCTCCGCATACCGGCTCAACGAGGAAGACTTTCACCGTTCACTTGGAGATTGGCGGGGACACTGGATCGTTATCAGCATCGAATTCGACGAGGTCAGTGACGACGAATCGATCCAAGCGCTGTTCCTGCACGGAACCGGTGTGGCTAATGAGAGCGCCGTCCGGCGCGCTACCTACAACCTGATCTTCCGTCCGCGGCGCGAAATTAGACACGAACTATCGCAGCTGACCTCTGGAGACCGCGTTGGTCTTGCGGCAATTCGCAAGAACATTACGATCGCTGACTACGAAACAATTTTCACCGGCCGCAGTACCGGAGACTTCGTCGACCCGAATTTCTACAAGTCCGTGGTCGGAGACTTTGACACAGTCGAGTTTGGTGACGTAATCCATCCGCCCGAGATCGGTGCCGCATTGCCGAAGCAGTTGTCCGTCGCCAAAGAAATCTCCTTCTCTTTCGTACCGGCCCTGCGCGACGTTGTCCGCGACTTTCAGGAGAACCGTCCTAATCCCCTCCGTAATCTTCTGAAGAGTAAGAGCGGCGCGATCGATCTCACCGCCTTTAAGGTAATTGCCGACAAGGTCGTCGACCTCAATCAGTCAATCGAAAAGTGGCCCGATGTTGGCGTTATAACTGAGGACATCAGACAGACGATAAGAGAGACTGTCGGGGACGCCTACTCGCCATCATCGTTGCATATTCGATCTGACCTACCGTCAGACGCGGATCAACTCTTCCAGTCCCTGAAACTGTTCGTGGGGGAAGACAGAGAGGGTTTCGAGGGAGGCATCCACCAACTGAGCTTGGGCGGCGCGAACCTTATCTATTTGACCTTGAAGTTGCTGGAGTTCAAGTACTCTCAGGCCACAATTCCGATTGCAAACTTCCTTCTCATCGAGGAGCCCGAAGCGCACATCCATACCCACATCCAGAAGACCCTGTTCGACCGCCTGAACTACGACGCGACGCAGATTATCTATTCGACGCATTCGACCCAGATTTCCGAGGTCAGCAATGTCAAGAACATGAACATCCTCGGGCGCGAGTCCGGTGTCGTGGAAGCGTTCCAGCCGGCGAAGGGGCTTGATGAGAAGCTCGTCCGAAACATCCAGAGATACCTCGATGCGGTTCGTAGCAACCTGCTCTTCGCACGCAGCGTTGTCTTGGTCGAGGGGGATGCAGAAGAGATCCTCATTCCCGTCATGATCAAAAAGCTTTTGGGGATCGGCCTCGATGAATTTGGGACGAGTCTCGTTAACATTCGCAGTACCGGCTTTGAAAACGTCGCATCTCTTTTCCATGACGAGCGAATACGGAAGCGCTGTGCAATCATCACCGACCTGGATGCACCCATCGAGGTGATTGATCCGGACGAGAAGGATAAGATTCGCGCCACAAGGCGCAAAAAGATGGCTGGATCCGCCAAAAGTGGCATGGAGCGCAAAGTACGACTCGACGCATTTGCTATAGAAAACCAATGGGTTGACGTCTTCTACGCGCCACATACATTCGAGGTCGACTTTGTCGCGAGTGGAAATGAAGAGCTGGTCAAAGGTCTTGTTGGGGAGACTTGGGAGACCGAACGCTACCAGGACTCTGCAAATACGGCATTGGCCTCGGGAGACGTCGCCCGGTTCGGGAATGTTGTTTTGCGGATGGCTAAGATTCACGGCAAGGGGTGGTTCGCCGTGCTGTTGGCATCAACAGTCACGCCCCACATTTCGGTACCTCAGTATGTGATCGAAGCCATCCACTTCGCGAATCCGGTTCTGTCGGATGAGGTCTGGTTCAATATCTTGACCTACCGCCTTAACACGCTGGTCAAAGAAGGGTCCTGCGATGAAGGCGATGCAAAGAAGTTTGCTCAAGAACTCGGGCACTTCCGCCAAGGGACGAAAACTCTCAAAAGTCTTGCTGTTCTCAGTAAACAGATATTCCCAGACGATGAGATCAACGACTTCCTCGAGGTTTACGTGCAATGAACAGCCGGACCGAAGACCTTCTCAACCGGGAACAGCAGGACGCAATCACGGAGACCGGAAACGTTGTTCTGATCGCCTGCCCTGGAAGCGGCAAGACCCGAACCTTGACGCACAAGGTAGCGGCAGAACTAGAGAAGCTCACCTCTCCGCGCCGGTACGTCGTCGCGATCACTTACACACATCGAGCTGCCGAGGAGATTGAAGAGCGCATCACGGAGTTGGGTGTCGACACCGAACAGCTTTGGATTGGGACGATTCATTCGTTCTGTCTTGAGTGGATAATTCGTCCGTACGGGATCTACCACCCGAAACTTCAAAACGGATTTCAGATCATCAACTCGCACGAGTCGGAGCAGATCATTACTCCTCTGTGTTCTGGTTCTAGTCCACGAATCTCGTTCTTTGACTGTGGTTTTCACTTTACGACGTCCAGCAGGGTGCTCCAAGTGCAGGACACCAGAAAGCATCGGGCCGTGAACGCCGTGCTCGATCAGTACTTTGCCAAACTCGAGAGCGGACGGATGCTCGACTTTGAGCACATACTTCTGTATGCCCTGGATCTCGTGAAATCCCGCCCCGCAATCAGCAAACTCCTTGCAAAGGTCTTCGCCTTTATCGCGGTCGACGAGTATCAAGATACCCGTGAGATTCAGTACGAGATCATTGCATCCATACTCCGGGCCGGCGGCGGTAGAGTGCGAACGCTGATAGTCGGCGACCCCAACCAGGCCATTTTTTCCTCGCTTGGCGGTTACGCCGTGGACCCCCGGGACTACTCTGTGCAGACCGGAATGACGATTAGAAAAATGGAGCTGTCAAAGAACTATCGGTCATCCGCTCGGATCATCGAATACTTCAGCAACTTCAAGGTGACCGGAAGCCCCATCATTCCTGCCTCACCCCATGTCAGCTATCTGAGCGAGGTGACATTCAATGAAGAGCTCCAGAGATCTAGTCTCGAAAATGAGATCGTTCGGCTCATACGCCACAACGTCGATGATCTAGGCATAGATCCGAGTGAAATATGCGTATTGGCTCCCTGGTGGGCTCACCTAGGTTCACTAACGCGATCGCTCGTAACCGCCCTGCCTGAGTTCGAGTTTGATGGTCCGGGGATGATGCCTTTCGCTCGAGATCACGACAATTTCTGGTACAAACTCGCGAGGATTGGGCTGACCGAAGCATCGCCAAGGATGTTTGTATCCAGGCTTCGCTGGGCGCGTGAAATCCTAAGCGAACTGAACGCGGCATCAATCAGCACCGAGGATCTAGACCCAAGGTCTTTGCTCCGACTGTCGAATGGTATCCATCCGTCTGCTCTGGATGGGCTCGACTACCTGCGCGAATACTTCGACCAGTTTTTCGAGAGGCTCCGAATTGACTTTTCGACGGTATCCACGCTCGTCGGGCAGCACGAGGCCTTCTTCCGGGAGTCGCAGACACGTATCGATCGACTCCTCCGAGAGGATACGCCGTTCGCGACGGACATCGAAGTATTTCGAAAAGTATTCCGCCCGAGGTCAGGAATCACGGTCTCGACCATTCATGGAGTCAAAGGAGCGGAGTTCGACACCGTAATCGCATTTGCTCTGATGGACGGAATGGTCCCGCATTTCAGCGACGCCGATCAGCTGGATGGTGCCAAACGGTTGCTGTACGTGGTTGGCTCCCGAGCCCGCAAAAACCTACATTTGATTGCCGAGCGAGGGCGCAACCGTGGGGGAAGCTTCGGCGAGTACGACACTTCAATCCCGCTGCGCAACCTCTCATACAGATATGACGTCTACTGATAGCTGATAACAGTGTGGTTTGTCGCGGCAACCCACTGCCACTCACGTGATGGAGCGAATCATGTCTGATGAGCAGCAGTGGAGAAACCCGCCGAGCTGACGGCAGTCCCGCTATCGGGCCAAGCCCAGGCTTCATTGGAGGCGTGCCCTCCTTCGAACATTACCCTGCCACCGACAAAAACAACTCCCAAGGGAAGGGGGGGCGGCCACTGGGCGCCTCGCCTCCAGTCGCGATGCCGCGCCCACGCGGTTGGCGGGATACCCGTTTACCCCGCCCGATGAAATTGCCCACAAGGATTCGGTGAAGCCGATGTGTCACTGCCCTCAAGACCGACACTCTCATCGCTACGCCCGCGTCTCGGGCAGGCAATGCGATATTCGGCTACATCGACACACCCCTAATCGTGCGATTAGTCGCTATTCACTGCGTAGGCGCTCAGCGTAATCTTCCTTCGTCTCGTCTGTGTAGAGGTACTTCTCGACCGTCTCAGCGCGTATTTTCCCCTCGTTGACATCGTTGAGCGTCTCCGCTGCGGCATCCTCACCAAACTCATCCATCAGCTTGTTGAATGTGACCCCATCCAGCTTGTTCTTTTCCACGAAATGAACCTCCCCTAGCCCTTGGCTTCGCGAAGGGCGTCGTACGTCTCGGCACCGCACCGCGAAATTTCATATTAGCCTACGGCAGCAAGGGTCGTCGATTAGCTTGCAATCAAATGGGAGGACACGCAGAAGCGCCACCATGTCCGCTGCTCGGCTCTTGCGGTGAGGTGCGGGGTACGTCGTCGACAGAATTAGCCTTCGACTTCGAACACCTCGTAGTCTGCCTCTACTCCTTCACTGGGCGCGGGTAATCACCTGGATTCGACAAATGGAGAACTTCACCGCCGGCGTCGAAGTTGCTAACTTGCTCTAACCCGAACGCCTCGGCTTCGCTCTCTGTCGAGAAGACCTCATCGGGCTCCTCTCGATCCCCATCCGAGTACGTCATGACCACCTTGAAACTCATACCGACCCACCTCGCTCGAGCATCTTGTTCAGACCTGTGACCCTGCCATAGCCTGATCGTTCCTGCAACAACCCTAGGGAACAATTAGCTGCGGAGCAGCCGCGATCATAAGGTTCAGCCGGTGGCGAATCATCTCGTCTTTCAACTCTAGGGATACGAGATGTCTCACCAACCGGCGGTCACTACGGCGGCAGTTCTCAAATTTTCGCGGAGTCGTGCGGGTTCGTCCGCGACCGGCGATTCTTATAACTATGTCTCAAAACTCGCTGGCTGAATGAGTGCATCCGCGGTTAGTTACAAGTCACTTCATAGCAATCTTTGAAGTAGTCGGCCGGCTACTCCCGAATTGCAACGCGCCACTAGTCCACCGCCATAGCGGCGGCTAAGCCTGACGACGCGCAAGTTGTCCGACTGCTGTCAGTCGAATCGCCACTGCCCATTACGGAATCACACATGCAGTCCGTTTGAGCTGGCGCCTCCCGCCAATGGAGATGTGGACGGCATTGTCGGCACCCACCCCGAACCATTTGTATCCACCGCCTCTGGAAGGACATGTTCCGGGTTTCCCATGTTTATCCTAGGGATTGGTTTGGGTGTCCGCTCGTACGAGGTTGTTCCGAACCTGAGGTCAGGGCCGACAACTTCTGCGACGATGCGCCGGGCTTCGTGCTGCGCGCCGTCCTTTTCGTAGGACCTGAATTCCAATTCCCCCGAGACGATGACCGGGTCGCCCTTCTTCATAGAACGTGCAATGTTTTCTGCAAGTGCCCTGAACGCGGAGACGTTGTGGAAGACGGGGACGCCGTCGCGCCAGGTGCCGTCGGCTGCCTGGAAGCGCAGGTTGACGGCGACGCGCAGCTTCGCGTGGGCAATGCCGGACTCCCCGAAGGTGAGTTCCGGGTCGGCAACGAGATTCCCGTTGATCGTGACTGGGATTCTGGTACTCATTTTCTTTCCCTACCTTTCTTGATCCCCGCCAGGGTGCCCGGCCGGGAGATTTGCTTGGCCTATGACACGTCCAGATTCAGCGCGGCATTGACTGATTGGTGGCTGGCTGCTGGCCCGGTGAGGTCACCGTATTCGTACGTGACTGCCACACCGGCCGTGGTGGGTTTGCCGCCCAGGTTGTGTGGCTGTGTGACTTCCAGGATGGCGCGACTAGCGGATGTCACGCGGGCGAGGGTGGAGCGGGCGATCTCGAGCCTGCTCGTTGGTTCATTCGCGGTAGCTGGGCCTGTCAGCTTGGATTGCTCGACGGCGACTACTTGATCGGCCCATCCTGCGAGGTAACTGCCTGATTGTGCGCTGCGATCGATGCCGTGTGCGCGCAACACCGTGTAAGCTATAGATTCGGCTTCCACTTCAGCCAGGCCGCGATGGTCCAGACCGCTCCCGTAGAGTTTCCCGAGTTTGTCGTCAGGGCCGTGGAGGCAGACGTGGCCGAGTTCATGGGCCAGCACGGCGACTCGTTCTTGCTGATCTTGCCAGCCGCCGATCTGGATCTTGTGGCCGGCGAAGTCTGTGTATCCGCTCGAGAGGCCGTATTGGATCATTGACTGCTCCACGATGAATCCTCGTGTTTGGGCGAATTTCACCAGCGATGACCACAACCCGGTGGGTGTAGATCCGGTACCTACCATGGGGCGCGGAATGTAGATGGGTTGTCCCTCCGTTTGGGACACGTCGAAAACTGCTTGGGCCCGCCACCCAACAATCTTGCGGTGGTCTGTTTCCTTGGAGTTGCCGCTGGCCTGATTGGAAACAGCGGGTGTTGGCTTGGCGTCAGTCTCAGGGTTCGCTTCCGTGTTTTTGACTCCTGTCCGTGGTGCGAGCACCCATAGGGCGTGCTCTCCTTTGAGCACGTTGCGGCTGTGGCGTTCCCACTCGCGAAATCCTGCCACGAGCAGGGGTTGCTGTTGGCCGCGTTCTTCCATTTGGGCCATGAGCAGGGCGATGTTGCCGCCGGAGTACCGCCACAGGGTCGCAGAGGTGTCGAGGAGCATGTGCCAGCGTCCGGGTGTGGAAATGGCGTTCTCCAGCAGGGTCTGCAGTTGCTGGGTTAGACCGGCCAGTCGTTCTTCGCTGCTCGGACGTGGGCCGGCTGGGTGCTGGCCCACTTCCTCCTTGCTGTCCGGGTGTTCGTTTGTTGTAGGGGCCACGACGGCCGCCTCCCTTACTTCTAAGAGTTATCCCCGTGATTGCGGTGATACTTATCCATGGCGCGAACTGCCCTTAACGACATGACCGGCGTCGCCTGAATTTTCAGACGCTATTTGGTGCGGTTCGATTACCCATGCCAGGAAGTCCGGATCATCAGTGCGTAGCAGCCGGGGGCTGATCTCGCGGTGGACTTGGAGCCCGACGCAGCCGATGGTTCTGGTTTCCTGCCTCAGGCGTTCGATGGCCAGGGGCAGCCGTTCGTGGAAGCCGAGTGGCCCGAAGCCGGGATCTGTTGGCGTGTAGGAGGCCAGTTCGGCCTTTTGCAGGGCGTACAGCTCGGCGACGAGCTCCGGGTGCCGCCACCAGCAGTCCGGGACGACAGAGGTCGTCATCCGATAGGTGGCCACGAACCAAGACACCCACCCACCCAACGCCTTCCACGCTTTAGTTGCGCTCACGCTGTCAAGGTCTCGCCACCTATAGGTAGGATCCGTCAGTCCGCCTGTAGGCCCTTCGGGAGGCTCGTCCGTGGTGAGGTCGCCGAAGAGCTGGTCGGCTGCTTCGTCGTCATCAAATGGATTCATCACGGGCCTCCTGCTCCACGACTTGTTGATGGATGTGACCTTGGGCGAGGGCGTCCTCGGCCTCGAGCTTTGAGCGGCCCAGTGCGGCTGCGTCGCGGCGTTGATGCCAGCCGCGTAGGTCCAACAGGATGGGGCGGGTGCGCCGGCCCAGCATCAGGGCTGTCCCGGCGGGCAAGCGCCGAATTTCATGCAGGGCAATGACGGGCAGATCCCTGATCTGTTCCCCCTCCTGCCTGCCTTGGGATGACCATGAGTGGGTCCTGTACGTGTGGCGCCGCTCCCCAAGCAGCGAAGCCAGATCGCGCAGGTCCCGCTCATCCGAACCGCCGCCGAAGATGACTTTGATGATGGCTGATTCCCAAATAGTGGAGGCTTCCTCGATGGACCAGCCCGAGCGCGCCTGGGAGAGCGATTGGAGCACGACCATGGTGGAGATCCCGATGCCGCCGCCGTCGGAGAGCACGATGGGCAGTCCGGGCCAGGGCGAGAGGTTCGCGATTTCATCCAGGATCAGGGACAGGGGCGGATCCAGTCTGCCGCCCGGGGCGGTGAAGGCCATGTCCCTGGCAGCGGCGTCAATGTCATCAATCAATGCCGAGAGGTACGGTCCCGCTGCTGCTGCCCCGGACTTGGTGCCGATCAGGTACAGGGTTCCGCGGTCGCGGATGAAGGCCTTGGGATCAAATTCGTCCTCACGGTTCGCCGGGTCCAGCGCGGCGAGGACTCGAGGTGAGGACAGAGGCGCGACAGCGGCGGAGACGCCGATCCATGAGTTGGACGTGTTGCGGGGGTCGTCGTCAAGGATGCTCATCAGGTCTGAATGCCAACCGAGGGCGGCCCGTGGCCCGTTCAGGATGTCCAATGCCTCGGTGGCCAATGTGGAGTTCGATGACCAGCGGCGGAAGGCTTGGATGCCCTCCCCGGAGAGGGCTGCGGCGTGGAGTAGGCATTGCAGGACGATTTGTGCCCGTTTCTGCCATGCCGCGTTTTCCCCGCTCATTTTCGAATCCGCGGAAATGACCAGGGCCCGGCGGACGGCCACATCGGGGTCTCCACAGCCGCGCACCGGGGACCACCGCAGTGTGGATGCCAGTCCGGACATGCCCTGCGGGTCAAAGACCGTCACGGGGCGCCCACCGGTGGCGCGGGCTTTCATGGTGACGGCCAGATTGTCGGCACGGGTGGAGGTGGTCACGACCGCTCCCGGTGCATCCAAGATGGCATTGATGACAACGAAGAGTCCCTTGCCGGAGCGTGGGGCGCCTTGGATGACCATGGATTCCTCGGTGGAGACGTGAACCTTGGTGCCCCGTGAGGTGCCCAGGGTCCAGGAAACGTCAGACAAGCTGGGGTGTTTCAGTCCGGGGCGGGTGATCCTGCCCCGTTTGAGGGCTGCCCGCCGGCCGTACTCGCGCACCACTTCGGCCCGCTGGGCCATGCCGTCCCGGCCGAGGATGTCTTGGCGCAGCCACGCCCCGGATTGGCGCCAGCTCCGCCACAGGAAAAAGGCGAATAGGACGGCCACCAGCAGCAGGACCAGCACCGGGCTGAGCAGGACCCAGACGGCGCCTACTCCCATCTCACATCCTGGCGGCGGCTGCCCGATGGCAGCAAAGTCGCCTGTGAAAAGTCCGACGGCCGCGACTGGGCTGGGTGGCCCGCTCAACCCCTGCCCACACTTCCATTGGGAGGCAACGTTCGCGGCCGCCGCGGTCAGGCCGCTGAAACCGACATACCCAGCCGCACACAACAGTCCGACGGTGACCAGCGGTGTGGAGTCTGCGTGCACGATGCTCATGGCATCATCCTGTGATCGGTGCTGAAGACTGCGAGTTCATCGCTGGTGACCTGATTGGCCACGATGAAGGAACGGTTGCCGACCTTCCACAACCCGACCCCCTTGGGCAGTTCTTCAACTTGGCCGCATTCGGCCTCGGTGAGTCCGAGCGCATCCTTGGTCAGGCGCATGGAGTCGTGCTTTTGCCGGTAAATGATCCGAGTGTCCGCCTCGGTGAGTAGGCCGAGGGCTTTTTGGCGGTGGCCGCTGGTGCTGTCTCCGATCTCATTGAGGTCCGCCACCTTGTGCATGATCAGCAGGTTCGCGATGCCGTAGGTGCGGGCGAGCCGCCACTGTTCGCTCATTTTGACCAACATGTACGGGTCGGCCAGCATGCGCCATCCCTCGTCGTAGACCACGATGCGCTTGCCGCCGTCGGGGTTGGTGATGGCCGCTTCCAACCAGGTAGCCCCACAGGCGGCGGCCAAAGACAGCGCCTGTTCCGAGGCCCCGATCAGGGCCGAGGTATCCATGACCATCATCGGCGCATCGGCATCGAAGGAGACTGTGGAGGGTGCGTCAAACATGCCTTCCAGATCCCCTGAGACGGTGCGCCGCAGGGAATGGGCGACGGCCCGGCCACCATCAGGTCCGACGAGTTCCCGGGTCTCCTTCGAGGGGTTGAGCAGGTATCCCAGGACCATCGGCAGTGTCGGTGTCTCGTTGGCGGCAACCGCCTCGGTCAGTGCCATGTCCAGAGCGGTATGCTCCACCGGATGCATCGGCACACCCTGTCTCATCAGGGAGACCAGCGCCACCAGCAGCTGTCGGCGTCGTTGCCGGACCACGGCCTGCCATTGCGCGTTGGACAGGTCCCGGGAGCGGGGACCTGCATCGAGCGGGTTGACCCTGGTGGGCCGACCAGGGCCCACGGAGATGACCTTCCCGCCAACAGCGTTCGCCACAGGAACCCATTCCCCTTTGGGGTCGGAGGCGACGGCGGCTTTACGGCCCAGCGTGATGGAGCGGGCGACGAGGGACTTTGCGCACATGGATTTGCCGGTTCCCACGGTGCCAATGATCACGATGGAAGGGCCGCTGATGACGCCCTTGTCGTAGAGGACCCAGGGATCGTAGGAGAAGGCTCCGGAGCCGAAAACGTCGCTGCCGATATAGGTGCCTTCGTGGCCGAGCCCGGATTCGGTGATGAAGGGATACGCGGCGGCGAAGGTCATGGTGGAGGCACGGTGCGGGGCCGGGTGCAGCCGGTGTGGGCCCTTGAGCGAATGCGTGCCGAATGGCTGTTGGTGCGTGGTGGAGGGTCCTTCCTCGTCGCCGGCCAACAGTCCCATCTTTTTCCAGAAAGGTTCCTGCCCGCCGGCGACGGCTTTCTCCTGCAGCGCCCGGCGTTTCCTCCGGTCGCTGCGGCACTCATGGCTTGGAATAAAGGTGACAGCCTGCTTCATGGTTTTCACTTCAATCCCCTTCCCAGAGGTACTCCTCCGGCGATGAAGGCCGGCCATTGTTCGCCGACGAGGAGCCGCAGGTCGACGAAGGCGCTGGCGGCCGCGGATTCGAGTTCTTGGCGGTGGCTGGAGAGTTCCTCCAAAGAGTCCCCGGTGATGGTGACGTACGCGGCGGGTCGGACGTCACCATGGCCGGCGACGATTTCTTCCTCGCGCTGTTGGACTTCTTCTTCCTCAGCTCGTTGTTCTCGCGTGCTGGGCCGGTCAAACTTTGCGTTGATCCGCCGCCTGGTCTCATGCGCTTCCTGGGCCGAGCGGATGTCCTTCAGTGCCTGGTCGGTGGGGATGGCTTTGATGACTTGGGTGACGGTGTGCCGGAAACCGCCGACATAGACCAGCGGGTGCAGGAAGCCGGGGAAGACTTTTTGGCGGGGCCATTCCGCGATCCAGAAAGTCTGGTGGAAGCCGCTGTCGGTGCGGATGTAGGACCAGTGTTCCTCCAACGCCATGGGGCCGCCTTGGCTCGGGTCCACGCCTTTGAAGTCCCCGGTCCGTTGGGAGATGCGCATGACCGATTCGGGGTCGAACGCTCCGCGCAGGATGGCGGCGAAGCTTCTGTCTCCGAGCCATTCCTCAACGATCACCCCGTGGGTTTTGAGTCCGGTGCGCAGGGCATGAATTTCTGAGCGCAGGGTGTTCTCCAGCCCGAGGGCCCCGCCGCCAGCGTCGTGGATCCGGCGTCTGGCCTTGGCGGTGTTCAACACCAATGTCAGGAGAATTTCATGGCTCGATGCCGTCCCGGCCGCAGCGATGAGGTCCTTATATGAGCTGTCTCCCCAACTCGTGGCAGGGGTTCCATCGCCACGGGAGGTCACTTGCTGGTCGTAATAGTCTTGGAGGGCCGTGGCCGGAAACTGGACCGTGTGGTCCTGGATGGCAATTCTGGCCACGACGGGCCTTTTGGCCAAAGCGGCCTGCACCCGGGACCAGCCTTGGACGGCGTATGCCTTGTCGTCATCATCCAGCAGGGCAAAAGCTCGGGCACGGCAGCGCAGCACTGCGAAGGCCTCATGGGCTTGGGCAGCCACCACAAAGCACTCACCGTAGACAGTTCGATGAATGACCATGGACGCGAGCCCGCCAGGGAGAACCAGTGTGCCGACCGAGACCGGGTCCTCGGTGGGTAGGAAATAGGTGGTTTGCCCGGTCAGCCTTCGTAGCAGAAACCGGGTCCCGGTCAGCGCCCAGAGGGGATACGGGGTTCTCGCATATTGCAGCACACCAAAGAGCAACAGGAAGATCCAGACCGGGCTTGAGCGCAGAAATCCCGCTGGACCGCCGATAGCCGAGGACACCCCTGCCATGAGAACGCCGCCGCCAGCGAGGGCAAGTTGGTACCACTGCAATCCCACGATGACGCCTCGGCGTTCGTGCCGAGGAAAACTCACCGATTGCAAGGCGTTGCTGTCCTCAGTCATGATGTCCTCCAGTGTGGGGTGGCCTGATGGGTGGGTTGTTGGGCCGAGTTACCGGTGGCCGCGGCTTGGGCCCAGACGATGGGCTAGGACGAGCGCTGGCAGGACTCGACGGGCTTACTCCTGGTCGCGGCACACCGGGGCTGGCCTGCTGCGGTGGAGCCGGATTGTTCTTTGTCGCCGGGGCGGGGCTCCCCGTCGGCGGCGACTGGGGCGCACGGGGCTGTCCAGATTTCTGGCTTCGACCCGGTGCTGGGGTAGCCGATGCCTGGCTTGGACCCGACGCAGTGGGAGACTGTGCGGTAGGCGCCTCCGCGGCAGGAGGCCGTGCGGTCGGAGCCTGCGGCGTAGGAGGCTGAGGTGTCGCCGCCGGACGTTGTTGAATCTTGGGCTTCTCAGGCGAGGACGCCGCACCAGAATCAGCAGAATCCTTGATATGGGCCGTCTCAGGCTTCTCGCTTGACTGCACCACTTTCGGGCTTTTTACGCCGCTACCGGAGGTGAGCACGTGGTGCCCGCGGAGCTGTTGCCCCAACTGCCGCCCAGCAAAGCTTGCCCCCGTATGGGCCAGATGACCTCCACCCGCAGATTGGGCCGCTGCCGCCAATTCACCACCGGCAAAGCCAACAAGCTTCAGAGCCATCAGCGGTGCTGCACAGGCAAGCAACATGCCCACGGCGCCGGCAGCCATCCCGGCAAAAGAGGTGGAATCCGCATACAGTTTGACGGCGACGGCCAGAACAGTCGCTGCCAGCGGTTTGGCCAGCAGCAGGGCAACGACAATCTCGCACCACCGCCCCGCCCAGGACTTCGTCTTTTCCCACGGCATCAACATCAGCGCGACCGGGGCAACCGCTGCCAGCACGATCAGGGCGAATGAGCGGAAGATCATCGAACACATCAAGATGAACGCCAACACCCAGACAATCAGTGTTGCTAGGACGGTGATGACGATGGTGCCGGTGACTTGGTCCCCTGTCGTGGCTTGCCCTCCGATCGGGCTGACAATCCAGGCCTGACCGGAACCATCCGGCCCTCTTTCAAATCCAAAGAGTCGCATGAAAACCACGTAGGGATCTGGACCCATCGTGGCCAGCAGCGCTGTTGAGGCACTGTCACTGACATGGGTCAGGGCCTGCATCAGATACACGGCCCCACCAACAACGGGCACGGCAACGGCACCGCCGATCAGTGCCCGCCAGATCCGGCGTGGTTGTTGTGAGATGAGGCCCGAGACCAGTTGCAGGATCATGACGGCCACCAACGGGGTCATCATGACCACGATCCACCAGCTCGTCAGTCCTTGGACCGCCATCCACTGGGAATCATCGACGTTGGAGACACCGAACGCCCCGGAGATGAAGGACCACAGCCAGGATGCAATGCTCTCCAAGATTCCAGCAAAGAAGCCGCTAATACTGTCATTGATTGTGTCCTTGGCCGCGGACGCGATCCCGCAACCTAGGGGCCACCATCCCCCGAAGGTACACTCCAGCGCTGGCATTACGAACGCTCAGAACCCGAGGTGGAAGGCAGTCTGAGACCAGAGGATGTAGCCGTTTATCCCGCCAAGGATCGCGGCTATGGGGCCGGTCCACAGAAGGATCATCCCACCACCCGAGGCCAGTCGGGATGATTGGCTGAGTTTGCCGGCCAAAAGCATGGCTGCACCAATGATGGCGACAATGGCGATGACGATGAAGGCTCCGACCAGGATTCCTCCACCGATCTGCTTGAGGGAGTCCAAGAAGGGGAAATCTCCGTTGGGGACGATTCCGGGGTCCACTGGCGCGAAATTCATGACACTACTCCATCCGGAGGGTAGAGGCAGACCTTGCGTTTGCTTCTCCACTTCCATGGGCTGACCGGCGCTAAACCGTATGACCGGTGCTCGCCGTCGAACACTAGTCAGCCGGTTCCGGTCCGAGAAGGGTGAAGTATTGTGTGCCGGGATTCCAGCTCACAGGGTGGAGCAGCGTGCCCACCGAGGGGCTCAAGGCGCTGTACATCATCCCCGCCCCCGCATAAATACCGATATGACCCCAGTGGTTCGGCCCATCCGGGTTCTGGACCACCAGATCTCCTGGCTGCGGCGCCAGCGTGGGGTGCCCAGCCAGCCACTGTTCCGTTCGAGGCAGCGCAATCCCTACCTGGGTGTAGATCCATTGCACGTAGCCTGAGCAATCCCACGCCTTGAACGCCGTTCCGCCCCACACATAGCTTCCGCCAACACCCTCTTGGGCATAGTGGAGAATTGCTTGCCTGGTGGCGCTCAGGTTGGCCGGAACCGGCGGTGCAGCAGGGTCCTCCGATGGGGCCCCTTGTAGGCATGGTTGCGGGGTGCCCTTCCCGCTGACGGAGGCCATGACGGCTAGGGCCGTGGGCGCCCAACGTTCGTAGAGCTCCGGGAACGCGGACACTTGTACAGCTTGGGCTGCCTGTCCCAGACCCATCGATGCCCAGTCCGGAATGTCCAGGAGCCCGGGAGGTGACCCGTGGTTGGGCCCGCGCGGACCACCAAAGAACGCTTCAGCGTTGTAGGCGGGAGTCATCAGTTCCTGGACGGTCCCCCACCCAGCGCTGGGGCGTTGTTGGGCTGATCCGAGGGAATCATGGTCGTAGCCCAGACCATCATGCGGCATACTTAGCGATTCGGGGACAGCAGGATTGGCCAGCATCTTCAGCCCCGACTCTTGGAGAGTGACCATGATGGCAATCTGGATCCCCCTCGCCGGAACACCCAAAGACTGGCCCACCGACAGGTAGCTTCCGGCGACGCTTTGCTGCCGAGGGTCAAGTGTCAGAGGAACGCCGTCGGGCCCCGGGACAGCCAGGTTCCCGATGCCGTTGCTCAGCGGCACGGCTGGTTGCAAGGACGGTCCGACGAACGCCAACTCTTGTGGTGCCGACGTGCAGGATGAGCTCGTACCTGCGATCTGGGCAACGAGGATGCTGGTTCCGCCGAGCAGGGCGGCCATCCCCACCGGGACCACAAATACCAGTGCGGCAAGTATTCGCTGGATCAGTCGCGCTTTCGCGATCGCAGCCAGAGCTGCCGCGGGCATCAGTAGACGATTCTGCTGGCAGAAGTGTAGAAACCGGCGAGTGCGCAACGATGCGCCGGAGCCGTTGCCGCCGGTGGGCAGTTCACCATGACACTGACCGGAATGTGGTAGGCGGTCTTGTGCGGATCCGCTGTGGAGCGGTCGGTGACGCTGACCGTCATGGTGCAGACATGCAGCCCGACCCATGGGGCCGGGTGGTCCCGAAATTGCACCAACGCCTTGTCGCAGCTGGCTTGAACGATTGTGGCCGTCCGGTGGGCCCCGTAGGCGGAGAGTTGAGCGAATGCCGCCGAGTTGATGCCGGTTCCCTCGAACTCCTGGGTATACACGGTGAGTGGGTTTGAACCATCAGGCAGGACGATCCACCAGCTGCGTACATGCGAGTAAACCTGCGTGTAGCTTGAGGTCCGGGTGTCCCAGGTGTACAGGGCGCGGGCAGTGTCCTCGGCATACGCCTTGAAATCGAGGGTTTGGGGCTCCCCTGGCGACACAGCAACATCAGCTGGCGCCGGGTTCACTCCGGCTGCAGGACCCGGCCCTGCTGCCGTTTGGCTCGCCGGAGGTGGGGATGTCGGTACATCGGTGGCCCGTTGGGAAGTGTTGGCGCCTAGTGGCAATAACAAGGTGATGACCACGGTTGTCAGGGTTCCCAGTAGTGCGATTAGGAACCACTGTCGCCGTGAACGGGGCAGGTAGCTTTTCCATGCTGATGTTCCGCGCATTGGAGACCTCCTTTACCCATCCATGCAGTAAAGGGGACAACGTTGCATGACCCAGCCTCGGCAGATCTGCGGCGACAACCCAAGCCAAGTCAAGCCACGCCGTCGTGCGCATCCGAACTACGCGGGCGCGACTTGCCGCTATCCGCACGAGATTGCCAGGTACGCAGAGGCCTGAGCGCGGCCGAATCCCTGGCTTGGGAACTATTGGGGCATGGCCTGAGCAGGTTGCGACATCCGAATGACTCTCAGTGCCGCCATGTATAGCGCCCTGGCGCGTCCGGTCTGCACGGCGACGTACCGAGGGGTGACGTTGGTCTTGGCCGCTACGACGGGGAGGGCGGCCAGCCTTTCCGGTCCGCTCAGCCGAGGGGCAACGATCGTTGCCGCGATGGTCCGGTGCAACTCGGTGGGTAGGCAACTCGAGGCGCTCACGGCCATCACCTTCGCGTTTTCATGGTTTGAATCCACCACGGCCAGCGCGTTCCTGACTGTGATCGCCACTTGGCGCACAAATTTTAGATCCCTGCGCGCTCGGCGGTAGGCCGGTGTGTCTGAACGGCCTGTAACGGGGATTGCTGTGCCGTTGCTGTCGTCGTAGTCATCCAAGAGAAGGAACATGGCTGAGCCCCAGGCTTCTTCACCAACGCACATCCGTGTCAGCTTCAGAATATTCACAGCCCACTCCCGATCGGCAACCCCGGCAGGCTCCGCCACGGCCTCCTGTGGGCGGTCGAAGGCCGGGTGGTCGTCGGATTCCTCTGTGAAGAGGGGAACCGTATAGTGGGCGGATACCTTGGCGATGTGAGCGGTGCAAACGTTTTTGGCGATGCCTTGGACCCATGCCCCGAAACGGATGCCGGGCAGTTGTTGATACTGTCCCCGCGACACTCCAGACCAGACGGCGATGCGAATGTCCTGAAGGACGTCTTCCATCTCGTTAGGGCATCCGGCCCGGGCCAGACGTGAGCGAACAAACCGGGAAATATCGTCCACTGCCGTCATGACGTCCTCGCCCCGGATGACACAGTGGTTGAGCGTGAACTCCGGATTGAAATCCGCCGGAAGCTGGTCTTTGCGGTGGGACGTTCGAGCTGATGCGTAAGTGGCCATCGTCGTCTTCGTTCAAGAGAAACTGCACATTATGGGACCAGCCCCTACGCTGTCTGTATGGAGCGCCGGCGTTGCGGCCTAGATGGCTTCCAGCACGGGTGCCAGAATCCGAAAGAGAATATTAACTAGTGTCATCACACGATTTGCCAATGTCAACGGGGTCTATACAAACCTGTGGATAAAGGGGGCACAATAGAGACATGCCTAAGATCACGCATCCTGTAGATTTGGCTTGGACCTCCGATGTGGAAGCCTCAATTGAGGCTTTCGGCAATCGCGGGCGCAACGAAATTATCCGGTTCCTAGAGCAACACGGTCCAGTACCCCGTGGCGATATTGTGGACGCCGTGAGCGCCGGGGAAGCGAGCGTCGCCCAGCATCTTCTGGCGCTTGAAAAAACCGGCGTCATCATCGTGGACATCGTCCAGGGCCGCCGGCACGGCCGGTCCCCTCGCTATTCCGTCGATGACGACCGAATTACGGTTCTATTGGAGGCTCACCAGGACTATCTGCGGAATCGCCGGCAGCTCCTCTCCCCGGACGCGGGGGAACACTTGCGTTGAGGTATTCGGTGATGGCCTCCAACGTCTCCGGCGAAACATCCCCCAGCGTTTGTTGTGCGAAGGACTTCACTCTTTCGGCCCGTAATGAGTGGACAGATTCAAGCCGCTCCCAAGCTTCTTCGGAAATTTCTATGTCCCCGACAGCCATTAGGTAGTCAGGGCTTACGTTGAAATAGCCCGCCAGGGCCGTCAGCAATGGCCGGTCTTGGATTACGCGCCCGTTGCCGTCCTTCAAGTAGGACCACCGTGCCCTGGATAAGTTCACGCCGCGGGTCGCCAGCGCCTCGCTGATCTCCCGAAAGGTCAATGGCTGGCCCCGCTCGGCGACGGCAGCGTCGAGGAGAAGTTTAAGCCGTCTGGAAAGTTCTCCTTGCGGCGTGAGTTCTGGCCCCGGCAATGCACTTGGGGTTTCCTGGTCCGCCATCTCTCTCCGATCCATTTCTTGTGGTTTCCTCAAGTATCGTCTGGGGCGTCGACTGCGACAAGACGCCAGAGGCTTTGCCGTTTCCGCGAACAACTGCTGCACCGGCAGTCAGTGGCGATCCCATGGCCGCAGATGTTCCGCCTGCCTCTGGAGAACTTGTATCTATTGAGGTTCGTCGAGGATTCGCATCTGAAGATCGAATCCGGATCGACCTACAGCAACAGTCGGACGCGTCGTGCTGCAAATCTGTTAATTCTGGATGCTGCTCAACGTCTCCTGACTCCCCACCCAAAGTCATGCAGCTTTGATGGGTATATGCCATGGAATGATGAATGCCGCACAATCAAGGAGACCCCCAATGAGCGATCAGCCAGCCGACTCAACAACCGCCCACGCCTTCCCTGAAGAGTGGCTGTCCCCGACCGAGATCTGCCGTGAGCTGCAGATTCCGCTCCCAACCTTTTACCAGTGGCGTTCGAGGGGAATTGGTCCTCACGCTTACAAGATCGGGCGGCACGTGCGCGTAAGTCGAACGGATCTTGATGCCTGGATTTCACTCCAATCGGAGACTTAACGGCTATGACAAGGAGCCCAATAGATGAGTAGACAACCTCTCCCTCTCGGTGCATGGGGATCCATCCATACGAAACGCTCATCAGCCAAGACTTGGCTGGCGGAGACCCGCTACCGTGACATGGATGGAAAAGTTCGCCGGGTGGAGGCCCGGGGGCCGTCCGCGGCTGCCGCACGCCGAGAATTGCAACAAAAGCTCGCCAACCGCAAGACCCCGCGATTCGGCTTGGTCACCAGCGCCGATAAGATCGACCGCCTCATTGAGATCTTTCTTGTTGACCTGGAGTCCTCCGACAGGGCAGATCGCACCAAAGACAAATATGCCTACATGGTGAAGAAGCACATCTCCCCCCGGATCGGCTCGGTCAGAATTGGCGAGGCAACCTCAGGTCTTGTTGACCATTTCATTCGCTCAGTAGTTGAGGAATCGGGGCCCTCCACGGCCAGAACTTGCGGCGCCGTGCTCTCTTGGATGTTCAAGGTCGCCCTCCGCCACGACGCCGTCGTCGTCAACCCCGTCCTCGGAGTATCAATTCCTCGGCTTCGTTCGAAGAAACCTCAGGCTCTGGATGCAGAGCAGTATCAAGACCTACGGAGGAAACTCATTGCGTGGGAACGAGCCTCGACGCTCGGCCGTCCGCGTTCACAGGAACTCCACGAAATAGCAGACGGTCTGGTCGCCCTGGGTGTTCGTCCGGGGGAGCTCTTCTCACTGCTATGGGAAGACCTCGATGTGGAAGCCGACCCTCCAACTATCTTCATCCACACCACAGTTATCAGAACCACCGTTGGCGGTGTCAGAATCCAAGACCATCCAAAGACCCGACATGGCATCCGCCAGCTCACGGTCCCTGATTTCCTGGTCAGGCAGCTTCGAAAGCGCCGTCTACGCCAATCAAGATCAGCGATACCCAACCCACTGGACCTGATCTACCCGTCCTCCACCGGTACTGTGATGGATGCGAACAACGTGGGCAAAATCTGGCGCGTAGCGTCGGACGCCATCGGGTACGACTGGGTGACACTGAAGACCTTTAGGAAAACCAACGCGACTATGATTGCGAGGACTATGGGGGCTGAGGCCGCCGCCTATCAGGCCGGCCATTCGAAGGTGTCCATGACCCAGGCGCACTACATTGAAGAACGCCGCGGCGCTTTGGACACCAGGGCCGTCGTCGACGCCTTCAAGCCGCAACGCAAAGCGCGACCAGCGCCTGACCAGGCTCAAACAGCTGACGGACAAGCATCACTTTTCGACGCACCCGCTCTGGAATCGGCTACCCAAGATCCATCGCCGGAGGCTGACAAGTCTCCACTTTTGGAGGATCATGAGCCTTATGAAGACCCTCCAAAAACAGCGGAAACTAGCGGAAAGTAACCAAAGTGGAGAGTTAATCTGGAGAGTTTGTGGAGAGTTAAGGACGAATGGCCCCTTTCGGGGCCATTCTCACTTCCAAAATCCCTGTAAATCCGGGCTTTTTGGGCCCCCTATCAGATTCGAACTGATGACCCCCGCTTTACAAGAGCGGTGCTCTGGCCAGCTGAGCTAAGGAGGCAAACGCAATCAAGCGCTAGACAAGGCTACCCTAGGAGCCGTCAAAAATAAAAACCGGCTCCCCTCCGCCAAAATAAGCGCAGGAAAGCCGGTTTCTACGGAGCATCTAGAGAGAAAAGATTACTTCTTGGCGGCCAGTGCCTTGGCCAGGAAGTCGTCGAACGTTTCAGGTGACTGCCACTGCGCACCGTCCATGAACACGGTGGGGGTGCCTGTGACACCGTGGACAGTTGCCAACGCCGTGGTGTTGGCCATGTACGGGCGGAAGGTCTTGGTATCAACACAGGAGCTGATGTCCGCCGCTCCCACGTCGGAGGCGTACTTCTTCAGGGTTGCGTTGTCCAGGCCCTTGCTGTTTTCAGCGGGTTGGTTGACGAACAAGAGGTCCAGGAATGCCTGGTACTTTTCCGGCGACTTGTCGGCAACACAGGCAGCAGCTGCGCCGGCGCGTGAGGAGTAGTTGGTGCCTGAGGAGAAGCGATCCAGGAAGCCCAGCGCGCGGTATTCAACGGTAATCTTGCCCTCGCTGGCCAAAGACTTCAGCTGCGGACCAAACTGCTTTTCAAACTGGCCGCAGAACGGGCACATGAAGTCGAAGTACACAACAGTCTGGATCGGCTCGCCGGTGGCGGAGGGCTGGATGCCAATCTTTTGCAGGTCAAAAGCCTTCTCAGCAGCAGCGGTGGGAGGCGTGCCCACCTTGTCGATGTCCACGGTGGTCTCCGTGGTGGTCGGCTTGATAACAGCACCATCGGCCCCGAGGGCAATGCCGCCATAAGCGTTCATATTCGTCGGCACGGGGCCCGTGGACGCCACCGGCTCGTTGGCCTTGTTCGTCTGAATGACTATGAGCGCAACAATCACCACAATGGCCACCACAGCCGCCAAAACGCCGCCACGTATCAGCCAGCCTTTGCGCTTTTCCTTCTTCAGCTGGGCATCACGAATCGTTTTGGCCTGCTCGCGCGCCAAAGCGGTGCGCTCAGCTTTGGACAACCGCGGATCATTTTTAGAGCTCATAGTTCCTCAAGTCTTTGGGCATGAAAAAGGGCCGTTCTACGGCGTGTTCTTGATTATCTTAGGGGAGAAACCTTGGAGAATGCTCTCAAGGTAACAGGACCGCACAAAATGCCACTTCATGGCAGCGCAGGCGGCCAAGCGGCTAAGCTGACACAAACCCTAGTCTCAACCACGGGAGTTGCACATGCCTGAAGATACTCCGCCAAAACAGCCCATCCACGAAGGCGGTTCGGACTTCGTTGTGGTCTCCAACCGCCTGCCGGTGGACAGGATTTCCACTGAAGATTCCGACGCCGGATGGAGACGCGCGCCGGGCGGCCTGGTCACAGCCCTGGCACCCGTGATGGCAACGCGCGACGGCGCATGGGTGGGCTGGCACGGTGCCCCCGACGAGGTGCTGGAACCCTTCCATCACGAGTCCATGGACCTCATCCCCGTCCCGCTGTCCAGCGACGAGGTGGAGCTGTATTACGAGGGTTTCTCCAACTCCACGCTCTGGCCGCTCTATCACGACGTCATCGCACCCCCTGAGTTCCACCGAACCTGGTGGGACTCTTACCAACTGGTCAACACCCGGTTCGCCGAGGCCGCCGCCCAGGCCGCAGCCCCCAACGCCACCGTGTGGGTGCAGGACTACCAGCTGCAGTTGGTCCCGCAATACCTGCGCGCACTCCGCCCAGACCTGCGCATCGGCTTCTTCAACCACATTCCCTTCCCCTCCCCCGAGATCTTCGCCCAGATGCCCTGGCGCAAGGCCATCCTGGAGGGGCTCCTCGGCGCGGATCTCATCGGCTTCCAACGCCCCAATGACACCGCCAACTTTCTGCGCTCGGCCAGGCGCTTCCTCGGCGCCGGCGTCAAGGCCAAACAGGTCCACGTCAAGGACGCCGCCGGCAGGTACAGCCACATTGCCCGGGCAGAGCCTTTCCCCATCTCCATCGATGTGTGCCAAATTCAAGAGCTGGCAGCCCGCCCCGACATCATTGCCCGCTCACAGCAAATCAGGGAGGACCTGGGCAACCCCAAGACAATCCTCCTGGGCGTGGACCGGCTGGATTACACCAAGGGCATCACACACCGACTCAAGGCCTACGGCGAACTGCTTCTCGACGACAAGGTCAAGGTGGAGGACGCCTCCTTGATTCAGGTGGCCAGCCCCAGCCGCGAGCGCGTGGAAACGTACAAGCAGCTGCGCGAGGACGTGGAAGGCATGGTGGGCCGGATTAACGGCCAGTTCGACACCATCCAAAACACCGCCATCCGCTACCTCCACCACAGCTACCCCGTCGAGGAGATGGTGGC
Source organism: Arthrobacter glacialis (assembly GCF_002909415.1). Taxonomy (NCBI): domain Bacteria; kingdom Bacillati; phylum Actinomycetota; class Actinomycetes; order Micrococcales; family Micrococcaceae; genus Arthrobacter; species Arthrobacter glacialis. Next base: position 372,811 of record NZ_PPXB01000003.1, read on the forward strand.
GCTCTACCTGGCCGCCGACGTCATGCTGGTGACTGCCCTGCGCGACGGCATGAACCTGGTGGCCAAGGAGTATGTCGCCGCCCGCACCAACAACACCGGCGCCCTGGTGCTCAGTGAATTCACCGGCGCCGCCGATCAGCTCAAGCAAGCACTGCTCATCAACCCCCACGACATCGACGGCCTCAAGAACACCATCGTGCGGGCCATCGACCTGCCCAGGCGCGAATCCGGCCGCCGCATGCGCGCCATGCGCAAGCAAATCCTCGCCCACGACGTCCAGCGCTGGAGCGATGACTTCCTGAACACCCTGGCCCAGAAGGCAATCCGCGATGACAGCTGACCTGCCGGGCGACCTCCGCGCTGCAGTCATCGCGCTGGCACAAACACCGCACCTTTTGGTGGCCTTGGACTTTGACGGGACCATGGCCCCCATCGTTGACCGCGCAGAGGACGCCCGCCCCCTCCCCCGCTCCGCAGCAGCCCTGGCAGCCTTGTCTGCCTTGGAACGTACGACGACGGCACTTGTGTCCGGGCGCGCCCTGGCCAGTTTGCGTGTGGTCGCCGCTCCACCGGAGCCGACACTTTTGGTGGGCAGCCACGGGGCGGAAGTACATCTGGGTCCTAGCTCAGCTGAGCTAAAACCCTCCCTTCGCCAAGCAACTGCCCTGGCCGAGGCCCGGGCCGCCGTTGCCCAGGCAGTGGCGCTGTACCCCGGCACCATGGCGGAGCAAAAACCCGCGGGGGTGGTGCTGCACTACCGGCAGGCCAGCGAAACTGACGGCCAAGCCGCCGTCGACCTTGTTAACCAGGAACTGGCACAGAACCCGGCGTTCACCATCACCACGGGCAAAATGGTGCTGGAGATTTCTGTGGTCTCGGCCAACAAGGGCGAAGGCCTGGCCACGCTGCGGGAGTCCACCCAAGCAACGGCAACGTTCTTTGCCGGTGACGATGTGACGGACGAGCACGCCTTTGCCGCCCTCCTCCCAGGAGATGTGGGCGTCAAAGTGGGCCAAGGCAACACCTGCGCCCACTTCCGCATCGAGTCTCCCCACCAGCTGCCCGCAGTTCTTGAACTATTGCTCGCCGCCCGCACCAACGGCGGCACGCACAACGCATGAAGGGCACCACCTTGAACTCCGCCGTCATTCGTGAAGTCCGCCCCTGGGGCGGGGACCTCAGCGATGTCACGGTGGTCGATGGCCACATCAGCGCAGTGACGCCACACAACCCGGCCGCTGCGAACGGCGGCGAAACGGTGGTGGAGGGTCGCGGTCGGCTGCTGCTGCCCTCCTTCTCCGACGTCCACGTGCACTTGGACTCCACCCGCCTGGGCCTGCCGTTCCGGGAGCACACGGGCGCGCCCGGCGTCTGGGGCATGATGATGAACGACCGCAACAACTGGCGCAACGCAGAGACCCCCATCGGCGAGCGCGTCGAGACCGCCCTGCGGATGATGATTGAACGCGGCACCACCCGTGTCCGCAGCTACGCCCAGGTGGATGTGGATTGCGGCCTGGAGCGCTTTGAGGCCGTGGCCGCCGCCCGCGAAACCCACAAGGACCGTGCCGAGGTGAAAATCATTGCCTTCCCGCAGGCAGGCCTGCTGCTGGAAAAGGGCTCCGCCGAGCTGTTGCAGGAAGCACTCAAGGCCGGGGCCGACGTGGTGGGCGGAATCGATCCCTGTTCCCTGGACCGCGACCCCGTGCGGCACCTGGACCTTGTCTTTGGACTGGCCGAGAAGTACCAGCTGCCCATCGATATCCACCTGCACGAACCCGGCGAGCTGGGGCACTTCAGTGCAGACCTCATCGCCGAGCGAACCCGGGCCCTTGGCATGCAGGGCAATGTGACCATCTCCCACGGCTACCCGTTGTGGGGTGTCAGCGAGGCCCGCACCCGGGCGCTCATCGAGACCTGGGCGGAGCTGGACATCTCCACGGCAACGGTTGCCCCCGGCACAGGCCACCACCCTCCCCTAGCGCAACTGGTCGAGGCCGGCGTGCGCGTGGGACTGGGCGAGGACGGCCAGCGCGACTACTGGTCCCCCTACGGGAACGCCGACATGCTGGCCCGCACCTGGCAGCTGGCGTTCGTCAACGGCTTCCGAGCCGATGAGCTGATTGAACACGCCGTGGCCGTGGCCTCCATGGGCGGGGCGTCCATCCTGGACCGTTCCACACCCAGGCTGAGCTCCGTCGCCGATAGACCCGGAACGCAAGTCTCCGACGCCGCAAGCTTTGTGCTGGTAGCCGGGGACTCCGTGGCGGCGGCTGTCATGGACAAGCCTGAGGATCGCACCGTCCTGCACCGTGGCCGCGTGGTGGCGGATCAACTCGAGCTCGTGTAGTAATTAAGGTGCAGTAAGTAATAAGTATGGAAAATTGACACAAATACCAGAAGTGACTTCGGTCATAGGGAAAATGTGTCATACTTCATAAGTCAGCCCGCGCTGCCCTAGGTAGTCTGCGGTCTGATGGAATTACCAACCATTCACTTGAGGATCGTTCGGCACGTACCTGCCGATGAAGGGATTTATTGCTGTGGCTACAGTAACTTTTGATAACGCAACCCGCATTTACCCGGGAACCACCAAGCCCGCTGTTGACAAGCTCAACATCGACATCGCCGATGGCGAATTCTTGGTTCTCGTTGGACCCTCCGGTTGTGGCAAGTCCACCTCCTTGCGCATGCTCGCCGGCCTGGAAGATGTCAACGCCGGCCGCATCCTGATTGGCGACCGCGACGTCACAGACGTTCCGCCGAAGGACCGCGACATCGCGATGGTTTTCCAGAACTACGCGTTGTACCCGCACATGAGCGTTGCTGACAACATGGGCTTCGCCCTGAAGATTGCCGGCATCTCCAAGGAAGAGCGCGCCAAGCGCGTCAAGGAAGCCGCAAAGCTTCTTGACCTTGAGGCATACCTTGACCGCAAGCCGAAGGCACTCTCCGGTGGCCAGCGTCAGCGTGTTGCCATGGGTCGCGCCATTGTGCGTAACCCGCAGGTCTTCCTCATGGATGAGCCGCTTTCCAACTTGGATGCCAAGCTCCGCGTTCAGACCCGTACGCAGATTGCTTCCTTGACCCGCCGCCTGGGCGTCACCACCGTCTACGTGACCCACGACCAGGTTGAGGCCATGACCATGGGTGACCGCGTTGCAGTCCTCAAGGACGGCTTGCTGATGCAGGTTGACACACCGCGCAACCTTTACGATGCACCGCAGAACGTTTTCGTTGCAGGCTTCATCGGCTCCCCCGCCATGAACCTGCTGGAACTGCCCGTTGTTGACGGCGGTGTGAAGTTCGGTGGATCAATTTACCCCGTACAGAGCGCTGTCCTCGGCGAAGCCGCAGGCAACACCGTCACCGTTGGTGTCCGTCCCGAAGACCTCGAGCTGGTTGGTGCCGGCGAAGGCTTGGCTGTTGAGGCCGACGTCGTAGAAGAGCTCGGTGCCGATGCTTACGTTTACGGCCACGCAATCATCGATGGCAACGAGCGCGACATGGTTGTCCGTGTCGACGGTCGCCGCCCACCGTTGAAGGGCGACACCATCCACGTCCGCCCCCAGGTTGGCCACGTGCACCTCTTCGATGCAACCTCCGGCCTGCGTTTGGGCGACAAGGCTGTAACCCGCGACTAGTCCCCACCTGCTCCCCAACTGAAGCCGCTGGCGCGTCTTTAGTTGGGGCCCCTCGCAGGCGTGGGCCCACCACGAGTTGTATGGCGCGGTTGCTTGTTGGACTTTTCCAGCAGGCAGCCGCGCTTCACCATTTAAGAGAGAATTTGTATTATGACTGAGCAACCAGGCGCCAAATGGAACCACGAGCCAACCGACTTTGAGCAGATTGGTAAGTTGCCCAGGCAAAGTGCGCCGCCCGCGGCCGTGATGGGTTCCTTGAACATCATCGCTGCCTCCGCCGATCCCGGCCTGCTGGACCTCCCCTGGCACATCAAGCTCGAGGAATGGCCTGCCGCCAACCTGGCGGCACTCCCCCGCGGCATCTCCCGCCATGTGGTCCGCTTTGCCCACCTGGACGGTTCCGTCATCGCCATCAAGGAAACCTCCGAGCATGTGGCCCGGCATGAGTATCACATGCTGCGCAAACTGGCCCGCCTGGACGTGCCCTGCGTTGAACCCGTTGCCGTCATCAGCGGCCGCACCACGCCCAGCGGCGCACCCCTGGACCCTGTACTGGTCACCCGGCACCTGAAATTCTCCCTGCCGTACCGCGCCCTGTTCTCACAGAAGCTGCGCCGCGACACCCTGACCCGCCTCATCGACGCCCAGGCGCTGCTGCTGGTGCGCTTGCACCTGGTGGGCTTCTACTGGGGCGATGTTTCCCTCTCCAACACCTTGTTCCGCCGTGACGCCGGCGCCTTTGCCGCGTACCTGGTGGACGCCGAGACCGGTGAGCTGTACCCGGACCTGTCCACGGGGCAGCGCGAGTACGATCTTGAAATTGCCAGGGTCAACATTGCCGGTGAACTCATGGACCTGCTCGAGGGCGGGCTCATCGAGGAAAAAGTGGATCCGGTGGCCACCAGCGAGCTCATCATGGAAAGCTACCGCCGCCTGTGGGCAGAGCTGACCGAGAAGGAGTCGTTCGAGCTGGAGGACAGGTGGCGCGTGGGCGCCCGCATCCGCCGCCTCAACGAGCTGGGCTTCGATGTTGAGGAATACGCCATCAAGACCACCCCCGACGGCTCCACCATCCAGCTGCAGCCCAAGGTGGTCGACGCCGGCCACCACCAGCGCCGTCTGCTGCGCCTGACGGGCATCGACGCCCAGGAGAACCAGGCCCGGCGCCTGCTCAATGACATGGACTCGTTCCGGAACGACGTTGCCCCTCCCCTGGATGAGGAGATCAGCGCCCACCAGTGGGTCAGCTCCATCTTTGAGCCCATTGTGCGCTCCATCCCGCGCGAACTGGGCGGCAAGCTGGAACCGGCCGAGGTGGTGCACGAGGTCCTGGAGCACCGCTGGTACAAGTCGCAGGAGGAGGAACGCAACGTGCCCCTCGCCGAGGCCGTGCAGTCCTACGTGGACAACATCCTGCGCTTCCGCCGGGACGAGGACGCCATCATGCTCAGCACCGACACGGCGACCATCAAGATGCTAGAAGGCGGAGTCCTCCCAGACGCAGCGTTCGAATAGCCCACTCACCCTTTCGACGCTCGCTCACATCCGGGGCACTTTTTCCCGACGCTCCTTCACATCGGGGCACTTTTTGGAAACGCTCGCTCACCACCGAATCCGTTAGTGAGCGAGCGTTCTGAATTATCGCCCCGTATGTGAGCGAGCGTCTAGGAGGCGGCGGGGATTGCCTTGCCCGGGTTGAGGATTCCTTGCGGATCAAAAAGTGCCTTGATCTGGCGTTGCATCTCCAGCACAGGCTCGGCCTGCTCAAGCCCCAACCACCGCAGCTTGTACTGGCCTATGCCGTGTTCGCCGGTAATAGTGCCGCCCAACTCCAGCGCCTTGTCAATAGACTCGTCCAGGGCGGCATTGAGTGCCTTGATACGATCGGGCGCAAAAGTGGGCACAGAGAATGTGGGGTGCAGGTTGCCGTCGCCGGCATGGGCAATGACCTGCAGCTCAACATCATGGCGTACGGCCATCTCTTCCAGCGCGGTGATGTAGTGAACCAGCTGTGACCGCGGCACAGCCACGTCCTCACCCACCCGGTTCTCAGCGTCCACGTCCAGGCCGCGGTTGTTGCGGCGCAGGTCAACCAGGCGTTGTGCTTCGGCCGGATCCTCGCGGCTGACAGTGCCACCGAGTGCCTCCAAAGCAGAAGCCGCCAAGGTCTCCTCCTGTTCGGCGGCCAAACCGTCAAACTGGATCAGCAGCAGCGCGGTTCCGCGCTGCGAGAGGTTGCTCCCGTTGCGGATGTCCAGTTCCTTCAGGGACGGCCCGTCCAGCAATTCCAGGATGCAGGGCTGCACACGCGCCGCACCCAGCGCCAGTACGCCCGCAGCAGCCCGCTGCACATCGGGGAAGAAGACAGCCAAGGTGCGCACTATGGTGGGCAGGTACTTCAACCGCACAATTGCCCCCACAACTATGCCCAGGGTGCCTTCCGAACCCACAAACAGGCTGGTCAGATCGTAGCCGGCCACGCCCTTGAACGTCCTGTGGCCCGTGTGAATGAGTGAGCCGTCAGCCATGACCACCTCGAGGGACAGGACGGCGTCGCGGGTGACACCATATTTGGCGCAGCGCAGGCCACCGGCATTAGTGGCGATGTTGCCGCCCACAGTGGAGATCTTGAAACTGGCCGGGTCCGGGGCAAACATCAGGCCAAACTCGGCAACCGCTGAATTGAGGTCTCCGTTAATGACTCCGGGCTCAACCCGCGCAATTTCATCGGCAGCGTTGATTTCCAGAATCTTGTTCATCCGGGTCAGATTCAGCACCACGGCGCCGGCCGTAGCGTGCGCGCCACCCGAGACCCCCGTGCCGGCGCCACGGGTGACCAGCGGAACACTGTGGGCGGCTGCCGCCCTGACCACTGCCTGCACCTGGGCCACCGTCTCAGCCCAGACCACGGCAACGGGCTCATGGTAGTCCGTGACGGGACCCTGATCTATGGCGTAGGTCTGCAGATCACTCTCGGCAACACTGATTTGGTCCCCTCGCAAGGTTTCCCGCAGTTCATGTGCGAATTGCTGGTTGAGATGTAATTCTTGTACCGCCATGGCTGCGCAGAACCTTCCGTCAATGCCTGTGTGTGCTCCTTCCAGTCTAGAAGAAGCACACACGCTGGCTGCATTGCTAGGACGACGGCGGGATACTCACCCCGGGCAGGCGCCAGACATACGCTCCCGGACCGGCCAGAGCCAGGTCTTGTGCCACTTTGAACTCGCCCGCAGCGAAGGCCGGGGCTGCGTTGAGTGCCTGACTGCCGGCAAGGTCAAGACCCAGATCATCAAAGTCCAGGCCCACCATGTCAGCACGCGTTGCAATAACCAAGAGCGACTCCTCAGGTGACTCACGCACAAAAGCCAGCACATCGCCGTCGGCCATTAGCCAACGCATGCCACCCTCTGCCACAGCGGGACTCTCATGGCGCAAGGTGGTCAAGGATGCGTATGCGGCCCTCAAGTCGGTGACAATCCGTGCGGGCTCATTCCACGGCATGGGCGTGCGTGAGGACTCACCCCTGTCACCCTCCAAACCAAACTCGTCACCGGAGAAAATGACAGGGATGCCGGGCAGGAGCATGGACAGGGCGGCCGCCACGATGGGCCCGCCGGGGATCATGACGCTGGCCGCACGCGCCGTGTCATGAGTATTCAGCGCATTCATGGTGGCGTTGCGCACCGGCCAGCTGAAGGCGCTGGACAGATCCCTGTGCGTGGCAAGGACCACCTCGGCATTTACCTTGTTGGGACCGGGCAACGGGGTCCCAAAGAAGTCCACGCGCGCGCTGGGATCGGCCAGCCATTGCCACATTGGCCGGGTGAAGTTGGAGTACGTCATGGCGCCCTGCCAGCCGAATCCATCAACGTCAGCTCCGGCGTCGGAGGTCTCCTCACCCAACAACAGTGCGTGGGGATTGAGTTCGAGAATTCTGGCCTGGATCAGCGCGGCAACCTCACGGTTCATGTCCACGGCCCCGAGCCGGCCCGTCATGTTGCCGACGTCAATGCGCCAGCCATCCAAATTGAAGGGGGCCTTGAGCCAGTGCGCCACCACAGAATCTTCGCCGGTGACAAACGCCTCGCGCAGCGCATCCGAGCCCCAGTTGATCTTCGGCAGTGACTTTACGCCCCACCAGCACTCGTATTCGCTGTGGTCTTCGTTGAAGTAAAAGTAGCTCGCTTCAACAGAGTCTGGATCTGCCTGGGCACGCGTGAACCACTCATGAGCGTCACCAGTGTGATTGGCTGTCAGGTCTCCCATGACTTTCATGCCGCGGGCATGGGCGGCCGTCACCAGCCGGATGAGGGCCTCATCGCCGCCCAGAAGCGGATCCACCGAGTGGAAGGTTGAGGCGTCGTAGCGGTGATTGGAACGGCCGGGGAAGAAAGGGGTCAAATAGACAATGTCCACGCCCAGTGCTGCGAGCTCGTCCAGCTTCTCCGTCACGCCGTCAAGGTCGCCGCCGTAGAACTGCCGCGCCACGTCCGGGCCGCTGCCGTGGACGGGCGTCTGCCAATCACACGCAACAGCCCACTCCGGGGTGGGCCGCTGCGCGGCCTTGGCGGATCTGGCAAAACGGTCAGGGAACACTTGGTACATGACTGCGTCGCGGGACCACTCGGGGGCATCCCTTGCGGTGGTGACACGGAAGTCGTTGTAGTCCGAGGTGTCCCTGTCGTGGGGGCCGGCGTTGTTCAAGTGCCAATAGCTGGAACCCTCGCCCGCCTCGCCGGCTACTTCAATGACGAATCGGTACAGCGCCACGGGGTTGACGGCCAGTATGGCGGCCTCCCACCACACCCAACCGTCAGTAATACCGAGGACCTGAGCCTCGTCGTAGCGGGGCTCGGCATCCTGGACGTTGCGCACCCAAACCCGGGTTGCAGCGCCCCACGACTGCGGAATACGCATGCGCAACGTGCAGCGTTCGCCCAGGAGCCCTTCGCCTTGTACATACATCGCGGACCCGTCGTGATGCGGCGTCAAAACAGTCATGATTCACTCTTCCCAATAGCAAGCAATGCGCCCACCATATATCGACCAACTGAAGAGTCCTGCACCGCGCTCTTTGTATTACGCGTTAAACGACGGTGGCCACCGTGGTGGGGTGGCCGTGAGGGTGTGTGGTTGTTAAAGCAAGGGAGGCCCCACACCGTGGTGTGGGGCCTCTACCTTTTTTACGTGTTGTCCGGCGGTGTCCTACTCT
>NZ_PPXB01000011.1:0-130530 GCF_002909415.1 Arthrobacter glacialis
TCGAGGGCTACGGACCCATCCCGCCCGAACAAGCCCGGGAACTGGCAGCCGGGGCAACCTCGTGGCAGCGGATACTCACCGACCCCGAGAAAGGCACCCTACTGAGCATCGGCCGCCAATCATACAAGCCCCCGGCCGACATGGTCCGGCTCGTCAGACTCAAGGACCCGGTATGCACCGGGATAGGCTGCGACACGCCCGCACGATCCTGCGAGATCGACCACACCATCCCCTTCCACCAAAACCGCTACGGCCCCGACGGCACCCTTCTGCCCCAAGGCGAAACCAGCATCGAGAACCTGCGCCCCCGATCAAAGTACTGCCACCGCCTCAAGGACGACCCCACCACCGGATGGACCGTAGAGCCTGATGGTCTAGGCATCACCAAAACCACCACCCCCACCGGCCGCATATACCTCCACACCCAAAACGAAGAAAACCAACCGGCACCCTTNCCAAAACGAAGAAAACCAACCGGCACCCTTCTAGCACCCCATGCAACGCACGCCGGCGACCCACCCCAGGTGAGCCGCCGCAGCCATCATGCACTTAACTACTAGTGCCTAGATTCGGGAATTGGAATCAGCCTCCCTGGGCACCCACAGTACGGCTCCGGCGCCAGCCCAGGGCTGCACTCCCCCACACCAACAGAAATAGCCCCACCAACAAGAGCCCCGCGTGGCCCAAGTCCAGCTCAGCCAGCCACGTGGTGAACGGATCCCGCAAGCCCAGGGAATCGTGCAAGATGGTCACGATTGTCAGGGCTGAGATGAACAGTGCCGAGGTTGCGGAAAGGCCCGTCACCACCATGTTGAAACCGATGCGCCGCGCCGGGTTCATCACGGCGGAACGGTACATTTTCATCATGGCCATGCCGTTGGCCGTATCGCACAGCGTCATGGCTGCGGTGAATGCCAGCGGAAGTGCCAACAGTGCAGCCGGTGAAACGCCCGCCATCGCGGCCGATGCCGTTAGCAGCAGGAAAGCAATGGTGGAGGCCGTGTCAAAGCCCAAACCAAACAAGAAACCCAACACGTAGATGTCGCGCGGACGTTTCACCCTGGACAACGGCTTGTCCAGCAGACGAGCCACCACTCCTGTGGGAACCAGTTCGCCGTCGTCCACCGTGCCGCCGTTGCGCACCCGGCGGAACAGCACGCTTGCCTTCAGGAATGCAGCCCCGTTGAACAGGCCTATGGTCAGCAGGAACAGGGCCGAAACCCCGGCGCCAAACACGGCCAGGGCCATGTTTGCTGCCGATCCGTCGTCGAGCAGGGCACCCATGAGGCCGGCGCCGCTCACCACAAGAATTCCCGCCAGCATGACCACCGAGCTGTGCCCCATGCTGAACGCAAAGCCGACGCTGACCGGGGCCCTGCCCTGGGCGGCGAACTTGCGGCTCGAGTTGTCGATCGCCGCGATGTGATCCCAGTCGTAGCTGTGTTTGACGCCCGCCAGATAGGCCGTCACGATGAGACCGAGCACCAGCGGATTGGTGTCTACGGAGAGCGAATGGAGCAACAACGCGGCCACCACCAGGTGAAGGAGCACCACGGCCCCGAAAGTCACGCCGATGCGACGGGCAACCGGCAACTTTTCGCGTTCCAGATATCCCAGGCGGGCTGTGACGGTCATCAGTATTTCCTTAAGTTCAGTGGTTTCTGGCCGGTCCACCGTTCGCGCAGTAAGTCCACGGCTGCAGCCAGAATTTTGTTGAGTGGTTCTGTTGAATGAGACAGCGCGCGAAGGGCAAAGCCGGGCCCTTCCAACAAAGTGATGCCCAACTGCCCCTCCGGGTCGAGAGGGGCCAACAATGCCTGCAGTTCCTCGACCAGCGCTGCGTCAACCCGGGCGTCCACCACCAGCAGGGAACCCAAATGCGTGTGCTCCCCCATGAAGCACATGCTGTCCACAGGAGACCCAACGCCTGGCCGGATCAGCAGGTTGTCCAGCACCACCAACCGCCCGCCTATGGAGATTTCATTGCGCATGCGCACCTCGTCGTAGCGGAACAGCCTCCCGTCCGGGGACCATCCGGGCGTCACCACCTCGGCCATGACCAGCGACGCCGCGGGGTCCATGTCCACGGTTGTCACCTGCCCATAACTGGCTTCCCGGTAGGCGATCAGCGGATCAGACAGCAGTTCCAGCCGGGCGTTGGCCGCCAGACGCACGTGCATGTGCTGTTCGGCCCGGTCATTCGGGGTGCGGTAGATCTTGGTGGCCGATTGCGTGGTCAGCAGCAGATCAGCACCCTGGGCAACGTCCACCTCGATCAGGTAGCTGTCGCCACCTAAATATGCGCCGCCGGGATTGATGATCACGTAGCAAACCTGCCCGGATTCATCCAGATAGTGCGGACGCAGGATGCGCAGCGCGCCGTCGTGAAATTGTTTGACGGCGATGCACCGATCCCCCCGGCGGTCAATGGTCAGGGAGAGCGTCCCGGCCCACTCACTGTGTGTGCCGAGGCGGCCGATGGTGGCGGTTTGGGTCACCGGGATTCCAGGTCAAGCATGAGCACGTCGCGCTTGAGCCAGTTGATGACGTAGTCCAGGCCGTCGTCGGTCTTCAGATTGGTGAAGCAGTACGGCTTGTGGCCGCGGAATTCGAGGGTGTCGGCCTCCATGACGGACAGGTCGGCGCCAACGTACGGGGCCAGATCGGTCTTGTTGATAATGAAGAGGTCGGCCTTGATCATGCCCTGGCCAGCTTTGCGCGGGATCTTCTCACCCTGCGCCACATCAATGATGTAGATGGAGAAATCCACCAGTTCCGGGCTGAACGTGGCGGAGAGGTTGTCTCCCCCGGATTCAATGTAGATGACCTGCAGGTCCGGGTGCAGCGCCTCTAATTCAGCCACGGCAGCTGAGTTCATGGACGTATCCTCGCGGATGGCCGTGTGGGGGCAGCCGCCGGTTTCAATCCCGATGATCCGGTTCAGCGGCAGCACACCGTTGGCGGCCAGGATCTTGGCATCCTCGATGGTGTAGATGTCATTCGTAATGGCGGCGCTGGACACCTCGCCGTCCAGGGCACGCGTGAGGCGCTCCACGAGCTGGGTCTTGCCGGCGCCAACCGGTCCGCCGATGCCAATCTTGATGGGTTTCATTGTTGCTCCTTCTAAAATCTGTAAGCTGTTGGGTCCCGCTCAGCGGCGATTCAGGACATGAACATCCGGGCCCGCTGGCGTTCGTGCTGCATCTGCGCAATTTCCAGCCCCGGGGCCGTTACACCAAAGTCCTCACGCCCGAGCGTTTGTGCCAGAACGACGCCGTCACTCACCTCTTGGTGCGCGGCGCGCAGCACGCGCTGGCCAGCACTTTGGCCAAGAGGGATGCCGCGGATGGCGTTTTGGGTCAACGACGTCACGGCCGAGAACATATACGTCCCCAACAGTTCCGCCAGCGGCACGCCCAGGGACTTTCCTGCGATGGCGAAGGCCATGGCCGGGTGCCCGGCGCAGTCCCCGCGGGCCACAGCCGCCGCGTAGTTTTCCAGCTCCTGGCAGGGAAAAACAGAGCCGGCAATATCCAGCATGCGGGCGCCCACTTTTACCCCGGCCGCCCGAATTTCACGCGGCAGGGCCGAGGCATGCAACTCCCTGTCCACCCGATGGATTTCCGCCTCCGTCTCCGCCTCAAAAACAAAGCGGATGGCGAGCCCGTCACTATGGACCAGTTGAATGCGGATGAACTGGGTGAGCCAGTCGGAGAACGTGGCCTCGTCGTGAACCAGCCCGCGGTGCAGGAAACTCTCCAGGCCCAGGGAATGGCTGAACGCGCCGGTAGGCAGCGCCGAATCGCTCAGTTGGAGCAGCGGCAGCAGGTACCCCGGCGGCACTGGGGTTGCCAGCGCAACGCTGGCCCCGGCGTCGAAAGTCACGGCAATCCGCTTAGTGGCTGTGTTCGGCATGGCGGAACGGCACCGGCATGACGCGTTCCTGCCGCGAGTAGGGCACCGCCACGTGCTTGAGGTAATCCTCCACGGTGTGGTCATAGGCCAACACCATCACCTGCGCGCCGTACTCGCTGTCCTCGCCAAAGAACTGAGCCTGCATGTGCCGGTTGCCCAGGTTGTGTGCCACCACACCCATCTCCTGGATGGTTGTGGGGGCGATCACCAGAACATCAGTGTGCTCGACGGAGATGACGATGGCGTCCTTTTCGTCGAGGTGCAGGACGTCGCCGTCGCGCAGATCAGCCACGGTGTCACCGGCCAGACGGATGCCCAGCTCCCTGCCGTGATCGGTGGTGACGCGCTGGATGCGCTTGACCAGCAGTGCCGAGGGCAGCACCACTCGTTCTTCGTGCAAATTTTCAAGTGTTGCGGGGTCAAACGTTGCTGTGGCAGGGTCAAACTTGTTGCCAAGAATGGCTTCGATAATCAAGGGTTCTCCTTTTAAAAGAGGAAGTAGCGTTGGGCCATGGGGAGCACGCTGGATGGTTCGGCCGTGACCACTTCGCCGTCTACACGGACCTGGTACGTTTCCGGATCCACCTGAATGTCGGGAGTTTCTCCGTTGTGCTTCATGTCCGCCTTGGTCAGGTTGCGGATGCCGTGGCAGGCACGCACTTCATGCTGCAGACCCAACTGCGCAGGAACGCCTGCATCCACGGCAGCCTGGGACATGAAAGTGATGGAGGAGGAATGCACGGCACGGCCCAGCGAGGCGAAATTGTGCCTGAAAGTGCGAGGTTGGGGAGTCGGGATGGAGCCGTTGGGGTCGCCCATGATGCTCATGACCATCTGCCCGCCCTTGATCACCATCTCCGGCTTCACACCAAAGAACGCCGGTTCCCAGATCACCAGGTCGGCAAATTTGCCTTCTTCGACGCTGCCAACATAGTCGGAGATACCGTGCGCAATGGCCGGGTTGATCGTGTATTTCGCAACGAAGCGCTTGAGGCGGGCGTTGTCACCAATCTCGGGATCGTTGCTGTACTTCCCACGTTGGCGCTTCATGGCGTCGGCCACCTGCCAGGTGCGTAGTACCACCTCACCAACACGGCCCATGGCCTGGGAGTCAGATGAGGTGATGGAGAAGATGCCCATGTCATGGAGCACGTCCTCGGCGGCGATGGTTTCCTTGCGAATGCGGGAGTCGGCGAAGGCCACATCCTCGGGGATGTCCGGGCTCAGGTGGTGGCAGACCATCAGCATGTCCAGGTGCTCGTCGATCGTGTTGACCGTGTAGGGCAGCGTGGGGTTGGTCGACGCAGGCAGCACGTTGGGCAGGCCGGCCACCTTGATGATGTCCGGAGCGTGGCCACCGCCGGCTCCCTCAGTGTGGAAGGTGTGGATGACGCGGCCGTCGATGGCCTTGATGGTGTCTTCCACGAAACCGAACTCGTTGAGGGTGTCGGAGTGGATGGCCACCTGAATGTCGAATTCGTCGGCGATCTTCAGCGACATGTCAATGGAGGAGTAGGTGGCACCCCAGTCCTCGTGGACCTTCAGGCCGATGACGCCGGCACGAACCTGCTCGGCCAGCGGCTCGCTCGCGCTGGCGTGGCCCTTGCCCAACAAGCCGATGTTGATGGGCAGGTTGTCCACGGCCTGCAGCATCTTGGAGATGTGCCAGGCTCCGGGAGTGACTGTGGTGGCCTTGCTGGCCTCCGACGGGCCGGTGCCGCCGCCGATCAGTGTGGTGATGCCGCTGGCCAGTGCGACGGGGATCTGGTCGGGGCTGACGAAATGCACGTGCGTGTCGATGCCGCCGGCGGTGAGGATCTTGCCTTCGCCGGCGATGATGTCGGTGGCGACGCCGATGGTGATGTTGACGCCGTCGGACATTTGCGGGTTGCCGGCCTTGCCGATCTTGAAGATGTGGCCATCTCTTAGTGCCACGTCAGCCTTGTAGATGCCGGTGTAATCCAAGACGATCACATTGGTGATGACGGTGTCAGGGATGTCCTCATCGCGGGTGCGCTGGCCGTTTTGGCCCATGCCGTCGCGAATGACCTTGCCGCCGCCGTAGACCACTTCCTCGCCGTACTTGGTGTGGTCGTGCTCAATCTCTGCGAACAATTCGGTGTCGGCAAGTCTTATTGCGTCGCCTGTGGTGGGACCGTACAGATCGGAGTACTGCTTGCGGCTCAGTTCAAAGCTCATTGGGCGGCATCCGTTTCTGCTTCTTGGGGCGTGTTGTTCGGGACGCCCAGGGGGCCGTTGACGCGGTCTCGGAAACCGTGGACCTCCCGGGTTCCGGAGAGGTCGATCAGGTTTACCGTCTTGGCGTCGCCCGGTTCAAAGCGGACGGCGGTTCCAGCCGGGATGTCCAGGCGGCGCCCGTAGGCGCTCTGGCGGTCAAACTCCAAGGCGTCGTTAACTTCGGCGAAGTGATAGTGGGAGCCGACCTGGATGGGCCGGTCGCCACGGTTGATGACCTTGATTGAGAGAGCTTGCATGCCCGCATTGCATGTCACTGCTTCTGACCGCAAAACATATTCCCCAGGGATCATGGGAGGTGCTCCTTTGGCGTGTAGGACCGCTCTAGCGGATGGGGTTGTGCACAGTGACAAGCTTGGTGCCATCGGGGAATGTTGCCTCGATTTGAACGTCCTTGATCATGTCGGCGACCCCTTCCATGACCTCGTCACGGGTGAGGATGGTGCTGCCCCAGCTCATGAGGTCCGCCACCGTGCGGCCGTCACGCGCACCTTCGATGAGTTCGTAGCTCAAAATGGCAACGGCTTCGGGGTGGTTGAGTTTCAGATGTCTGGACTGCCTGCGCCTGGCCAAATCTGCGGCGACGACGATCATGAGTTTTTCCTGCTCACGGGGCGTCAAATGCATATATTCCTCCTCAGGGAACTAACGGATATAAGTGTCCACCCGTTATCTACAACCGGCAAGAGACTATGCCAGGAGGTCCGTGGAATAAGGCAAGAGTATCAGAGAGTTTTCAGGGTAGATAATATGGCGGAATCTCGGGAGGTTTGGGCTGTTTGCCGGGAAATTCTCGGCCTCATTTCTCGCAATCCACCCGCCATCCCGGCCGGGGCGGCAGATTCCACCAATTCCCGATGCGGACCTGTTGGCGGCACGCCAGCGCCCCTCCCGCGGAACTCAGAAAGGAGCTGTGGCCCAGACGCAGGCCACGTGGCGGCAGCACTGGCCGCCACGCTTACGCCGGGGCTAGTATCAAAGAAATCCCTTCCACGAATGGAGCACCCCATGCAGCTCGGCGCGTTTTCAGTCAGTCTCGCGGTCAAGGACATCAAGGCCTCCGTGGCGTTCTACGAAAAGCTCGGATTCACCCACCATGTGGGGGATGTGGAACAGAACTGGCTTGTCATGAAAAATGGGGACGCCGTCATTGGCCTGTTCCAGGGCATGTTTGAGAAGAACTCACTCACGTTCAATCCAGGGTGGAACCAAGACGCGCAGGCCATCGCACCGTTTACCGATGTGCGGGATATTCAGGCCCAGCTCAAGGACGGCGGCGTGGAACTTCTGGCGGAAGCTGACACGGAAACCACGGGACCGGCGAGCATCATGTTGATCGACCCGGACGGCAACCCGATCATCGTGGACCAACACATCTAGTCAGGACCGGACCTAGCAAGGAAGACCGTCATGAAATTGACCTTGACCGAGTTTGTCAGCCTGGACGGCGTCTCGCAGGGCCCCGGCTCCCCCGATGAGGACACCAGTGGCGGATTCACAGCCGGCGGCTGGTTTGTCCCGCACATGGACCAGGACTTCATCGACCATGCCGCGCTGTGGCTCCGCCAAGCCGACGCCCTCCTGCTGGGCCGGCGCACCTACGACGCCTTTGCCCGCGATTGGCCGCAGATCACCGACCCTGAGGACCCCTTCACAGCCCTCATGAACGGCCTGCCCAAGTACGTCGCCTCCAATACCCTTTCGGAAGGGTCGTGGAACCCCACCACCATCCTGTCCGGGGACATCGGCGCGCAGCTCCGGGAACTCAAGTCCCGCCAGGGCCGTGAAATTCAGATCCACGGCAGCACCACCCTTGCCCAATCACTCTTTGCCGCAGGACTGATCGACGAACTGCGCCTGGTCATTGCCCCCGTGGTGGTGGGCAGCGGCCGACGGCTCTTCCCCGACAGTGGCACCCCGGCCGGACTTCGCCTGATCAGCAGCACCACCACGCCCGGCGGCCTGGCCCTGCACACCTATCAGGTCACCGGCAGCCCCGGCCACGCCACGTACACGGGCGTCCGGGACATCCCCTCCCACTGAAGCACGACGGTGCCTGCCGCCTCCGCGCGCACGCCAGCTTGGCAGCCACATGCGCACGGACACCCATGGACAGCGTCGGGTCAATGACTGGAGCGAAGAACAGCGACTGGTTTGCCGGAATGTCCCTGTCAACGGTTCCTGCTGCCATCGGTCCAGGGACAGGACAGTGGCTTCGGCTTCGGCAGTGGCTTGCATCCGCTCGATCAGGAGAGCGGAGAGGGCGGCCAGTGCCCCGGCGCAGTCATCGATCAGGGCCCGCACCCCGTCCAGCCGACTCAAGGTCGGGTCCCCGGTAGCGGCAAATCGGCCAAGTCAGTGCCCGGGGAACAATCGAAGGAAGAACGAGAGCATCTAACAGTTCAGCCACAGATGCTGTGGTGCATGAACCATCCCGGTTTGCCGGGAAATTCACTGAACCGCCCAAACCAGGCGGCTTCCCGACGTGGTGCTCAGTTACGCTCGAGAGCGCAAACAATCCGGAATTTGTCGCCCAAGGGCTTGGGCCTAGAGGAAATGACCGCCAAGCTGGCTGAGACCGGCAGTGGACTGGACCTCGGTTCGGCCCGGCCGTTCTGGGCACACCATAAAAGTGGTGGTCGGCTCGCAATGACAGACCTGCCCGCCGGTGTACTTTGAGTGCGATATGGACACGGAAAACGTGAACTTTGCTGCGATCACGTCGTGAAGAATCCGGCCACTCCTGTGAAGTTGTTGCCGGGAACGTGGCCGATAGTGACACGGCGTGGGACGGGCTCGACCAGAGGTGCCCTGAGGCATAGGGTTGAAGCAGCAAGCACCTTCTAGGCACTGGACAATCACTAATACGCATGGCGAATAAAGACGAAACCACACTTTTATCCTCACTCGGGCGCCTGGTACCGCACCTAAAAACCATTGCCCGGCGCCTGCTCGCGGGGCTCCTGACAGCCCTCGCCGCCAGCCTCGTGGCCCTTGCCATCCCGCAGGTCTACCGCGTGCTGGTCAACACGGCCCTGGAACCCGGGAAGGGCACCGGCGCGCTCTGGGTAGGGACCGGCGTCGTGCTTGTCCTGGGCATCCTCGAGGCCTGGTTCATGGTGCTGCGCCGCCAGTTCGTGATCGTCCCGGCCACCACCGTTGAAACGCGCATGCGCACCGGCTTTTACCGCCACTTGCAGCAGCTCGCCGTGGAATTCCACGACCGCTGGGGCTCCGGCCAGCTGCTCAGCCGCGCCATGAGCGACTTGAACTTTATGCGCCGCTGGATGGCCTTCGGCGCCATCATGCTGGTGGTGACGGCTCTGACGGTGGTCATTGGGGTGGCGCTCATGTTCTCCATGAGCTGGGAACTGGGCCTGATCTTCCTGGCCGCCGCAGTCCCGATCACCATTTTCGGCTTCACCTTCCGGCGCTCCTACGGCCGAGCCAGCCGCAGGAGCCAGGACCAGGCCGGCGACCTCGCCACCGTCGTGGAGGAATCCGTCCGCGGCATCCGGGTGCTGAAGGCGTTTGGCCGCGGCCGCGAGGCGCTCGATTCCTTCGCCGGCCAGGCGCAGGAACTTCAGGCCACCGAGGTCCACAAGGCCAAGTCCCTGGCCCAGTTCTCCCTAGTGGTCACTCTCTTGCCCGAACTGGCGCTGGCCGCCGGCTTGGTGGTCGGCATCCTTCTGGTGCATGGCGGAAAGCTCGACGTCGGCACGCTCGTTGCGTTCTTTGCCACGGCTGCCGTCGTGGCCGGGCCCGTGGAATCCGTGGGCCCCTTGCTGTCGATGACTCTTGCCGCCAAGACGGCGCTGGACAGGCATTTTGAGGTCATGGACGCCGAAAACACCATCACCGACCCAGCCAATCCTGTCAGCTTGGAGCAGGTACACGGTGCGCTCGAGTTCCGCGACGTCCACTTCCGCTTCCCCGACACCCCCGTTGGCGCCCCGGCGCTGCTCAACGGCGTGAATCTGGAGCTGCGGGCCGGGGAGACCATGGCACTAGTGGGCGTCACCGGAAGCGGCAAGAGCACCCTGCTGAACCTGGTGCCGCGGCTGTTCGATGTCTCTGCCGGCGCCGTGCTGCTCGATGGCACCGACATCCGCCAGCTGCGGCTGGCGGAACTGCGCACCCACGTTTCCGTGGCCTTTGAGGACACCACCTTGTTCTCCAACTCGGTGCGCGAGAATGTGCTTTTGGGTGCTGCGGACCATCCTGGACTGTCCCCTGACCAAATCCTTGAACGAGCCTTGGAGGTGGCCCAGGCCGGCTTCGCCTACACACTCCCCCACGGTGTGGACACGCTGATTGGCGAGGAAGGCCTCAGTCTCTCCGGCGGCCAGCGCCAGCGCATTGCCCTGGCCCGAGCCATCGCTGCCAAGCCCGCCGTGCTAATTCTGGATGACCCGCTATCCGCGCTGGATGTGAATACCGAGGAACGAGTATCCCAGCGGCTGCGCCAGGTGCTCGAGGCGACCACCACATTGATCGTGGCCCACCGTCCCTCAACTGTCGCCATGGCCGACCGTGTGGCGCTGCTGCAGGCTGGGCGCATCACGGCTGTTGGCACCCACGCCGAACTGCTGGCAGGCAATGACCACTACAGGCACGTGCTCGCCAGTCTTGATTCCGATCCCCGGGATCTGGACACCGGCCTGGATGACGAACTTCCCGACGACCTCGGCACTGGCCCCCTGCCTGTCGCGGCAGGGACCGGGGACCAGCCGAGCGAACACCACAGCTCCACAAACAGCTCAAGGGGAACCGCAGAATGAGGCCGGCCAAAAAGGAAACGGGCGCTCCGGCGTCGAACGCCCACGAACGGGACAGCAAAACCGCAGCCACCGCCCAGGGCACGGCCGGCGAGGACCGGGTGAATCTCAGCAAGGCGGAGGGCCGCGCCGTGCGGCAGCGCTCGGTGCGGCTGCTGCGCACGCTGCTGCGCCCGGTCCGCGTCCGTTTTGCCATCACGGTGGCGCTGGTGGTGCTGTCGCAGACGGCCAAGGTGGCCGGCCCGCTGCTCATTGCGTATGGGATCGACTCCGCGCTGCCCGCCTTGACCGCTGACGGCGGCGACTGGCTGCCGCTGGCCGTCACGGGCGGCGGCTACGTTCTGGCGGCCCTGGCGGCATCCTGGCTGACGGCGGCCTACCTGACTGCCACGGCGCGGCTGAGCCAGGCCATGCTGCTGGACCTGCGCATTCAGGTGTTCCGGCACACGCAGCGGCTCAGCATGGAATTCCACGAAAACTACACCTCCGGGCGCATCATTTCCCGGCAGACCTCGGACTTGGAGGCGTTGCGGGAACTGCTCGATTCCGGCATTTCCTCCTTGGCGTCGGGGCTCGTTTTCATGGTGCTGACGGCAGTTTCCATCTTCACTCTGGACTGGGTCACGGGGCTGCTGGTGCTGGGCTCGGCTGTGCCGATGTTCCTGCTGTCGCGTTGGTACCAGAAGCGTTCGCAGGCAGCCTACCGCTCGTCCCGGGTGGTTTCGGCGCGGCTCATTGTGCACTTCATCGAGACCATGACGGGCATCCGCGCGGTGAAGGCCTTCCGCCGCGAGGAGGACAACGCAGCCCGCTACGAGGAGCTGGCGGAGGACTACCGGCGCGTTACGGTCCGCTCCATCAACCTCAACGGCGTGTTCCAGCCGGGCCTTGTCTTGATCGGCAACGTGACCGTGGCCGCGGTGCTGCTGGTGGGCGGCTTCCGCGTGCTGGGCGGTGCGTTGGAGGTGGGCGCACTGTTGGCCCTGCTGCTGGCCACCAAGCGCTTCTTCCAGCCTCTCGGCCAGATGGCCATGTTCTACAACTCGTTCCAGTCGGCTCAGGCCGCCTTGGAGAAAGTATCCGGATTGCTCGAGGAAGTCCCCACCGTCCGGCCACCGCGCAACCCCGTTCCCCTGCCGGCAGCACGTGGAGACATCCGCTTCACCGCTGCGGAGTTCCGCTACGGTGACGGCCCGGTGGTGGTGCCGAGCCTTGATCTGCACATCCCCGCGGGTCAGACTGTGGCCGTGGTCGGGGCAACCGGGGCCGGCAAGTCGACCCTGGCCAAGCTAATGGCCCGTTTCTACGACGTCACTGCTGGTTCGTTGACGCTCGACGGCGTGGACTTGCGCGAGCTTTCCAGCACCGATCTGCGCCGCGCCGTGGTCATGGTCACGCAGGAGGCGTTTTTGTTCAGCGGCACCGTCGCCGAGAACATCGCCCTGGGGCGGCCGTCTGCCACCCGTGCGGAAGTTGAGGCTGCCGCCTGCAACGTGGGGGCGGACGCATTCATCCGGGCCCTGCCGGACGGCTACGACACCGATGTGAACAAGCGCGGCGGCCGGGTGTCGGCCGGCCAGCGGCAGCTGATCTCCTTTGCCCGGGCCTTTCTGGCCAATCCGGCAGTGCTGATCCTCGACGAGGCAACCTCCTCCCTGGACATCCCGTCCGAACGCCTGGTTCAGGAGGGCCTGCACCGTCTGCTCAGCTCCAACGTTTCGGTCCGGTCCGGTGGCCCGACTGTAGGAC
Organism: Arthrobacter glacialis; assembly: GCF_002909415.1. NCBI lineage: Bacteria > Bacillati > Actinomycetota > Actinomycetes > Micrococcales > Micrococcaceae > Arthrobacter > Arthrobacter glacialis. The sequence continues at coordinate 12,699 of NZ_PPXB01000011.1, forward strand.
GGACAGCCCTGGTCATTGCGCACCGCTTGTCCACCGTGGCCAGTGCGGACAGGGTCCTGGTGGTGCACGAGGGGCGAATTGTGGAAGACGGCTCCCCGGCAGAGCTGTTGGCCCGTGGCGGGCGCTTTGCCGAGCTGCATGGCGCCTGGCAGGACTCCCTCATCTGAGCCCCGCCCCGCCACGCTAACCTGCCTCGTGAACGGGCAGTAGTTGTTGATGTTCCGCGAAAACATCAACAACTACTGCCCGTTCACGAGGCAGAAGAGGGCTTAGAGTACCGTCCCGATGCGGCGGACACCCTCTTGGATCTGGGCGATGGTGGCAGCGCTGTAGGACAGGCGCATGTGCGGAGCTGGTGGCTCGTCAACGTAGTAGTGCTTTCCGTCGCCAATAAACACGCCCACGCCCTGGGCGGCCGCCGTCAAGGCGCTGGTGTTGGTTCCATCGGGCAGTTTGACCCACAGGTGGATGCCGCCGGAAGGCACCTCCACCACCCGCGCTCCGGGCAGCGAGGCGTGAACTTCGTTGACCATCGCGTCGCGGCGCTCGCGCAGGCCCGTGCGCAAACGCTTGATGTGTCGCGGCCATGCCGAGGAGGTCAAGAGACCCAAAGAGATCTCCTGGGCCAGCGCCGGAACGCACATGTCATCGGCAATGCGAGCCGTGCGCAGGCGTTCTCCGGCGGGACCCCTGGCGGCCAGGGCGCCAACGCGCAGCCCAGGGGCGGCGGGTTTGCTCAGTGTGGCGATGGTGACAACGTGACCGTCCGGGTCCTGGGTGAACAGCGGTGGAGGGGCCGAGCCCTCCAACGTAAGGTGCCTGGCCCAGTCATCCTCGATGATAAAGGCACCATACTTTTTGGCCAGGGCCAGTACCTCAACGCGACGTTCCGGGCTCAGGATTGCCCCCGTCGGGTTGGCGTAGCACGGCTGCAGGTAAATGAGCTTTGCGCGGGTGCGTTCCAGCGCATCAGCGAGTTTGTCCGGTCGGATGCCGTCGGCGTCGGCCGTCACTGCAGCAATGCCCAGCCCGGCTGCCTGGGCGGCAATGATGGCGCCCGGGTAGCTGGGGCTTTCGGTGATAACCGTGGATCCGGGATCGGCAAGGGTGCGCATGGCGAACACCAGCGATTGCTGGCCCCCAGGCATGATGAGCACCTCGCCGGGGTCTGCATTGAGTTCCGCGGCGAAGACGCTCCGCAGTTCCGGCAGGCCCATCGGCGGCGCCATGGTCCAGGCGCGGTGGCTCTTCGCGCAGCGGGAACCAATGGTGCGCAGTTCATCGAACGGCTGCAGCTCGGGTGAGAGATAGCCCCAGGAGAGCTGGACGTCGTCGGCCGTTGCATAGCCGCCAGTGCGGCCTGTGCGGTTCGGGTCCACCCTGGAACGCCCCAACGCGGAGGACTGCCACGCATAGTCCGGCTCCTGCAGGGCAGTGCCGGGTGAGTCGCGGCCTGCAACAAAGGTGCCACGCCCGGGTTCAGCCCGCACGATTCCCAGCGCAGTGAGGGTGGTGATCGCCGCGGTGATGGTCACCGGACTCGCACCGTAGTTCTTTGACAGCACCCGAACGGAGGGGAGCTTCTCCCCCACAGCCATGGCGCTGGCTTGCAGCTGCAGAAGCGTGGCAATCTCGGAGGCTCTGTTATCACTTGACACACAGATATTAGATAGCGTTACTGCATTTCCGTCAATATTGTTACTCCCGGTTGCCAGTCCATGTCAACTGTGGCAGCCTGACGATACTTCAGAGTTCTCAGCCGGAAAGGACAGTCCATGGATGTCAACCCCATATTGCCCGTCGAATTCGTGCTGCTTCAATGGGCCGTTGCCGCCATGTACCTTGCCATTGTGGTCTGGGCGCTGGTCACACTGGCTAAGGCCAACTCCCTCACAGTGGGGGCACGCATTTCTTGGCTGGCGCTGATTGTCATTGTTCCGTTTGTGGGGTCTGCCGCATGGCTCGGATTCACCTTCGTGCAAAGCTCCAGAAAACAAACCGCCAAATAGCATGCACATCTTATGACTGGGACAGAACCATGGAACGCAACAAGCGGGCACTCTTGACTAATAGCCTGAGCCGGCCGGTCACGGCCGGCATCAGGCGTCCGGGGTAGACTGCCTGACCATGACCGCCATGCCACACGCCATCAAAACCATGCACGCAATCTTCCTCGATGTTGACGGCACGTACGCAGACTTCGGGGTTGTCCCCGCTGCCCACGTTCGGGCCGTCCGCGCGGCACGGAAAGCCGGTCATAAGGTCCTGTTGTGCACCGGGCGCCCGGTGTCGATGTTGCCGGAGAGCATCCTCGGGGCCGGCTTTGACGGGCTGGTTGCCAGCGCCGGGGCCTACGTGGAAGTCGCCGGGGAGGTTCTCCTGGACAGGAGGTTCCCGGACGATCTTGCAGCTAGAACCGTGGCTGTCCTCGACGCACACAACGCTGTTTACGTCTTGGAAGCGCAGGAGTCCCTGCACGTTGCCGCGGCCGCGGAGCAACGGCTGCGCGCCATCATCGAGGGGCATTTCCAACGCTCCCCCGATGGCCACGCACAAGGTTCCTCGGCCATTCTGGGCTCGCTGCGTCCTTGGTCCGCCAACAGCCCGGCCTTCGCCAAGGTCTCAGTCTTTGAGGCCCCCATGGAGATGGGCCTGATTGCCGCGGAAATTGGTGCGGAGATCGCCGTCGTGGCCAACTCCATTGCCAACGAGGGCTCGCATGCCGGTGAGCTGTACCAGCGTGGCATCAGCAAGGCCGACGGCGTGGCCGTCGCCATTGAGCGCCTGGGCATTGCCCGTGCAGACACCATCGCCTTCGGTGACGGCCAAAACGATGTGGAGATGATCGCGTACGCCGGCCTCGGCGTCGCCATCGACGGGTCCAGCCCGGAACTGCTGGCCTTGGCGGACCGCACGGCCCCGCCGCCCAGCCGCGAGGGCATCGCTACAGCATTCGCTGACCTTGGGCTGCTCTGAGCGGGTGCCGCCCCTGAGCGCACTGGGCCATCCAAAGCTCCGCGAGCTAGGATAAAAGTGGCGCTGTACCCGCCGCGAGCAAACCCACGCTTCGACACCGACGCATGAAAGCCAAACCATGAATCCTGCACGCATGAACGTAGAGTCTTTCAACCTTGACCACCGCACGGTCGCTGCTCCCTATGTGCGGGTTGCCGACCGTAAGGTGCTCCCGCTTGGCGACGTCATTACCAAATATGACGTCCGCTTCACCCAGCCCAACGTGGCCCACCTGGGCATGAAAGCCATCCATTCCCTGGAGCATCTCTTTGCCGAAAGCTCACGGAACCATTCGCAAGCCGTCATCGATTTCTCCCCCATGGGCTGCCAAACCGGCTACTACTTGATCCTTGCGGGCGAACCGGACATTGCCGGCGTGGTGGACCTCATCGAAGCCACTCTGACGGACGTTTTGAAGGCCACGGAGGTCCCGGCAGCCAATGAGGTGCAGTGCGGCTGGGGAGAAAACCACTCCCTGGATGCCGCCCAGGATGCCGCCCGGGCATTCCTGGCGCAGCGTGCCGTCTGGGAGCAGGTCTCTGCTTGAGCGCCGTCGAAGTCATCATCATTGTCGCAATGGAGGAAGAAATTTCCCCCTTTCTGCAGCGCGCCACATCCGTTGCTGAGCCGGTGCGGGTGGGCAATGCAATCCATCGCACAGCGGTCATCAACGGTCACGTGGCACTCCTGGTCCAGAGCGGCATAGGCCTGGTCAACGCCGCCGGGGCTGCCACCTCCGCACTGTTGCTGGCCAACAGGGATGAGCCGGACGCCGGACAACCGTTGGTCATCAGCGCCGGCAGTGCTGGCGGGCTGGGCGATGCGGTGCGGGTCGGCGATGTTGTGATTGGCAACAATCTCATTAACGCCGACGCCGATGCGCGCGCCTTTGGCTACGAGTTGGGACAGGTCCCGGGCATGCCGGCGTCCTACCCTGTGCCGCAGTTCCTGCTGGACGTCAGCGCCGTCGAAACGGTTAAGGATGGCCTGGTGGATACGGTGCATCAGGGACTCATGGTTTCCAGCTACTCCTTTGTTGGCCACGAGCGTTCCGCTGTCATCAAAGCCGCGTTTGAGCAGGTACTCTCCACGGACATGGAATCCTCTGCCATCGCCCAGACCTGCCGCGTCCATGGCGCCCCGTTCCTGGCCATTCGAGGAATCTCCGATCTTTGCGGTCCGGCATCCGACGCCGATTTCCTGACCCATGTTGACGACGCTGCCGAACGTTCGGCCGAAATCACCACCGCCGTCGTCGAGTCTTGGTTTGCTTCAGGGGCTCCGCAGACCGGGATCTAGCGAAGGCGTCAGGGCATCGTGGCCGCTCAGGGACTAAAGCCTTGTCAACCCGTTCCCCACGATGACCACACCTATCATCAGCAGGATCAAAATGGTGACGGTTCGATTGTTCCGCCCGAACCAGGCCCGCGCCCCATGCAGCCACGCTTCAACCTTCACCGGCGACACTATTGCTCCGATGACGGGAATGGCCACTGTGCTCGCGGACAACACCGTGTAAATGGCAATGACCACGCCAGCTTCACCCACGGTGAGCCCGCCCCCGGCCACGGACAGGGCCGCGGCGGCACTGAGCAGGATCGACTTTGGCCGCAGGTTTAGAACAACCCCAAAGCCGAACGACGACCATGGCCCCAGCAATCCCACGCTTGCCAGCCACTTGGGTTCAGCGCCCACAGGCTTGCCCCGGCTGCGACGCCAAACGACTATTGCCAACGCCACCAGCGCCAGCCCGATGACGATCTGGGCGAGCGCGTTGAACGTCTGCTTTCCACCGAGCGTCGGTTCCGGGAGGAAGGATGCCAGGAGCACAAAGCTGGTCACAATGCTTGCAATACCCAAAACCCAACCGATTAAGTACGGCACCGCGGAGCTTCGGTTGTGCTTGGACAACAGGATGAGGATGGTTGCCATAATCGGCACCGAACTCAATGCTGACGCGACGGAGATGGGCAGAAGGTGACCGAGTGCCTGCCACATGTCGCCGGCCTAGCCCAGTGGGCGCCGGAGCGACCGGCTACTTGAGCCGGCTGGGCGCGTGTCCATAGGCTCCGCGTGGTTCCTCCACGTTACGGGCACGGGGGCCAGGGCGAACGGGTGCGGTGTCATAAGCCGACCGTCTGGATGCCCGCAGTGTCGGGTCGGGCATCCCCACGGCCTTTACGGGCTGGGCCGCCCATGGCTGTTGTATGGCGAAGGAACACCACCAGCCAACTGAAGATCAGGAGGAAGGCCACCAATTCCACAGCCGTCAGATTGTAGTAGCCGGTCACAAAAAATATGGCCAAGACAACAATGATCCCGACGAAGCAATAACCAAGCAAAACAAATACCCGCGGTGTGGCTGGAATCAGTCTGGGCAGCCCAATCACCATGGCAACGAATATGGCAGCCATTCCAGTGGCCGCGACGTTGTGTGCCGTAAGAAATTCATCAACCGGAAAAATGCCGACACAGGCCAGCAACACACCAATCAATGCCAGCGCCCCACGGACAAGGTTTCGTCCCTTCAATTCCTTCTCCGACACCACCGGAATGGTCGCCGTGGCATAGTGGGCCACAGTCGTCACGATCACCCCGGCAATGATGAGCGTCAGGTTGAACGCGAGGGCCGAGATGTCATCGGTAATGCCCAGGGAGCTGAGGTTTTTCTGCCACCACAGAGGGTCCGTGGCACTGAGCATGCTGGCGAAGGACCCCACCACAAGAAAAACAATCAGGATGGTTGAAACGCTCATGGGAGTGAGGTGGACTGCGCTGAGGAAGGCAGCATAGGCAGTCACGGCGATAGCCACTGCCGCCAGAACCGCGGCGGGTAAGGTGAAGACCACAGCTCCTGCGAAGGATTTCCCCATTAGATCTGCAATCCCCAGCCACCCCAACAGGGCAATAAAGGCGTGCGCCAGCCCCAGGGCGGCAATGTCGTACCAACGAAGCCGCACCTGTGCGGCGGGCTGTCCCTCGCGTCCCTTCCCAGCGACTGTTCCCTCGGCATTGAGCAGAATTTGCGCTCCAACAAACGTGACCATGGCCGCTATGGCTGAACCGAGGGCAACGAACTGGCCCACCGAGCCGGGACCGGAAATGGAGAGTTCCCGGTCCCAAAACCAGATCAATGCCAAGAGGATCCCCGCTGCGAACGCTGCTGCTGCGGCCAGCAGAGCGGATGATTCAAGCGACTCCGAGCTGGCCACCGGATGCCGCAGGAGCCGGCGGATGGGTGTGGACTGGTTCATGTGAATCCCTCCCCTGACGAATTCCTGGCACCCGAAATGGGTGCCAAATCTAAGCCAAAACTAACTGCCGGCCCGTCGGGGCAAATCATTCCCGGTGGGTGATGTTGGCGGCCGCTAGTGAATCAGGGCCTTCAACAGGATCATGGCCACTCCGAGAGCCGCAGTGGCCAGGCAACCCACAATGCGCATGGTCCAGCTGCTGCCACGCAAGGTGAACGCGCTGTACCCCAGCGCACCCAGAATCACCACACCCAGCCAGAGAGCCGACCAGATCGCCACGCCGTCGGGAATGATGCGCAAAGCCCCGATCAAAAGCACCACCGAAGGCAGAAGGGCCGAGGTCAGAAACCCTAGGGATCGCCGAACAGACTTTCGGAATGCCGCACTGAGACTTGCTTCGTTGCCCGGAACCACGCCGTGGGTCGCGACGGTGCCCGCATACACATGAGCCACCCAAAACACGATCACCGTGCCCAAAACGCTCAGAAATGTTTCCCAGGACGTTGCCCCATGGCTTCCCGAAGCCACAATCATGCCGCTGACCAGCAGGGTTCCGTAGACCGATTCTTCGGTGACGAAACTGGTTCGAGGGTCGCGCGACAGTGTCCGCTTGACGGGGCCTAAGGGGACGCTCATGACTGCCTCATCCCTGTGCGGCCTTTGTTCGTTGCCGCCCCGCCACTTCCGTGGGGATGCCGCGCGAGAAGAACAGCGACAGCAGGGAAATCACTATCAGCCCAAAGAACGAAATGCGCAGGGAAGAAAGTTGGGAATCACGGTAGATGGTGGTCAGGGTGGCGGCCTCGGCGGTGTCCAGCCCTGCCTCCAGGGCAATGTCGGCGACTGCCGCTGCCGGCACGATGGAAACGCCGCCCTGAGTTTGTTGGCTGATTGTCGCCTTGGTGTCCGGTGGCAGCTCACTGCTGGCCACGCCGGAGGCGAAGGATGTGGACAAAGCTCCAATCAGGATGGACCCGATCAGGGCAGTTCCAAGGGAGGAGCCAAGGTTCTGGAACACTCCCTGGAGCCCGCCCACCTCGCTGGTCTCCTTTTCGGTGACGCTGGACATGTTGACGTTGCCGAGCTGTGAGGCGAGAAGCCCGAGTGCCGTACCGGCCAGGAACATTCCTGCGGCGAAGAGACCGCTTCTCAGCTCAGCCGTGGCGGAGCCGAGCAGAATGGCTGCGCTGAAGACAAGAATGATCTGGCCGGTCCGCACAATGCGCCGCGGCGCCCAAATCCGCGATAACCCGGTCCCGACAATGGAAAACAGGATCAGGGAGATAGAAAGCGGGAAAATCTTCAGTCCAGTCTGCAAGGGATCCAGTCCCAGTGTCATCTGCAAATAGACGGGCACCATGAAGAACAATCCGGCAGTCACTGCGTACTGGGCGCCGAGCACCGAAAGCCCGCTGCGCAGCTGGCTGATGGAGAACATCTCCACATGAACCAACGGAGCATCGCCTCGGCCAACAAGTTGCAGCTGTCGTCGTACGAACGCATAGACCAGTGCCCCTCCAGCGAGCATCAGCCAAGCAGTCATGGAGATGCCCAGCGGTTCGATGGCCACGCCGCCAATTTCCGGAGACTGCAACGGGGCGATCCACCCCCACGTTTTACTCTGCAGCATCCCAAACACCACAAACACCAATCCGAGGGCGGACAGAAACACGCTGAGCACGTCGATGCGCACGGATTGGCGTGCTGTGTTGTCCGTGATCAGCCGGGCCCCCAGCACCACGCCCGCCATGATGACAACTTCCGCGACAAAGACGTACCGCCAGCTAAAGTACGTGGTCACGAAGCCGCCAATAAGCGGCCCGGCAGCCACCGCGGCACCGGAGACGGCTCCGATGACTGCGTAGGCGGTGATGCGTTCCTTGCCTTGATAGTTGTCCGCAACCAGGGCAGCGATGGCAGGTATTACCAGCACAGCGCCCAGCCCTTCAATGATCGACCAGCCGAGGAAGAGCACTGCCACGTTGGGGCTGAGGGCTGTGGTGAGGGACCCTAACGCGTAAATGCAGGAGCCGATCACGAAGGCCCTGCGACGCCCCCAGACATCGCCGAGTTTGGCACCAAGCAGCATCACAGCTGCCATGGTGAGCGTGTAAAACGTAATGGCCGCCTGCATTGCCGCCACAGTGGTGTCCAGGTCATCAACTACCGTTGAGATCGACACATTCATCACCGTGCCGTCCAGCACCATCACAAATTGTGCACAGCCGAGAATGATGACGACAGTCCATTTTTTCATCGAAGGTTCCCTCGTTTCGACTAGAGCAATCCGAGAACTCTTGCTCTCCCTATTGCCGCATCGCGGTTGGTGGCATCGAGCTTGCGGTAAATGTGAACCATATGGGTCTTGATGGTGTTGACCGACACGAAGCAACGATCAGCAAGTTCCACGTTGGTGAAGCGGGTTGGCAGGTAGGACAAGATCTCCAATTCGCGATCGGTGAGCGGGTCGGGCAGTGCCTGCTGCCGGGGATCAACGGACTGTTGCGCATGCGCCAAAATGATGTCTCGGAACGCTGCCTGTGGGCCTGAGATGTCCCGCAGCCGCCTCAGAATGACCGGGCCAGCCCGCACAAAAACACCCACAAGTCCGTGCATCTCGGCCATCTTGACGGCGTCTCCCAGATGGCGCCTGGCCTCAAACGGTTCGTTGTCACAGGTCGCGACCCAGGAAAGGAGAATGTGGCATTGCACGACGGCGAGAGGATCAGGATCCAGGACGAGTTCCGGCCATGAACCCACGATGCCGCGAGCCCTCTCAGGATCACCCAAGGTTAACGAGGAAACCGCTCGTTCAAAAAGCATTGTCGACAACGATTCTGGTTCTTCCTGATCCTGCGGGAAACTGGTAGCAGGCATGCGCAGAGGTTCCGCCTCGGCCGGCAAGTCGTCGTCGCCTCGGCGCAAAGACGTCATCACCGCTGCCAAGTAGGCGTCGGTGACTGAACGATCGGCGAGCATGCCGGCTTCACGGGCACTCAGTAGTGCCTCGCAGATCAGTGACTCGGCACGCTTGACCTTGCCGCACCAGGCTTCCAGCAAGGACAACGTGCTGAGCGCACCGACTCTTTCGTGCGAGCCGGCTGCAGCCTCCCCTAGGCCCTGGACCAGCAGTTCCCGTGCCTGATCAATCTGGCCCGCCAGTAGGAAGGCCCGGCCCCCAGCAACAAGCACATCCAGCCGACCAGCGGAATTCTGGGGGGCGCCCAATTCGTCACCTGTGGCCGCGATGCAGGGCTTGTCGGCGGACGGGAATTCGCGAATTTGCCTGCACGCGGCAGCTGCGGTCAACTCCGGTCTTGTAGCCAGCAATATCTGGGCCGCCAGGAATCCTGCATCCGAGGACCTCCTATTGCGTGCCCCTAGCTGATCACCAGCGGGGCCGTCCTGGTCCAAAAACATGCCCAAGCCTCCACCGTCCTCCAGCGCCAGTGTCCCCAGCAATAGATCAGCATCAATGTAATTGGAGCGGGTGGACTCCGGGACCCGCAGCAACCACCCAACAACAGTTGGCATGTCGCCATTCACCAGGACTTCGAAGGCATTCGAGAGCATAGCCTCCAATGCCCGCTCCCAGAATCGTCCCCGCAGCAGGTATTCGATGGCTTCCTTGGCGCGGCCCTTGGCCAACTGCCAGTCGGCAGCCACACTGAGAATGCTGCGTTCGTCCGTGCTGCCCCCGGCGCGTAGTTGTGAGCGCAACAAATCACGAAAGAGGTGGTGAAACCTGTACCACTCGCGGCGCGAGTCCAGTTCCATCAGGAAAATGGAGTCCCCGTGCAATTGTTCAAGAATCGACTGCGCGTCGTCACGGCCTGTCACCGCATGGACGAGTCCGGCGCACATGTCCTCCAACACCGACATCCGCAGGAGAATTTCGCGTTGGTCAAAGGGCAGGGCTTCCAACACTTCCTCAGCAAGGTAGTCGGCCACCAGCCGGTCACTGCCACCGAACGCCGCAACAAATGCATCCGGGTCAGGAACCTGCCGTAGGTTCAATCCCGCCAGCTGTAATCCGGCTGCCCAGCCCTCCGTCCGCGCATGCAATGCCCGGACGGAGGGCGTGCTGAGCCGATGCCCGGTGGTCCGCTCCAGCAACTGGGCCGCCTCTTCGGCGGTAAAAGCGAGCTCGACGTTCCTGAGTTCCAAAAGTTCGTCGCTCAAGCGGTATTGACTCAGTGCGATCGGCGGATCGGCGCGCGAAGCCAGGACTACGTGGATGTTCCCGGGGGCTTGCAACAGCAACTCGCCAAGGTCGTCAATAAGGTCAACGTTGGACAGTCGTTGCGCATCGTCCACGACAATGACGACCTCCGGCATGCGTCCCAGGGCTGCCACCAGGACTGAAATGACGGGCTCTCCAAGTCCACCCTCAGAGAAGGTGGACAGCGCCGACACCTTGGCAATGGCCGGATCCACCGCTGCCAGTGCCTCCACCAGTCGGTGGACAAAGCGTGCCGGGTCGTCATCGGCGGCCTCGATGCGGAACATGGCGATGGCGCGCCCCGTCTGCTGTGCGGCCCATTGCCGCAGCAGCGTCGACTTCCCAGCACCGGCCTGCGCGATGATCAAAGTCAGGCGGCATTGCAGCGCTTTGTCCAGTTCGGCACATAATCGGGGCCGGTCAATAAGGTGGGCCGGCCCCATGTGTTCCGAAGAAGTCATCATCTTTTCTCCCCATCCACGCTTAGTGTGTCACCGCAGTTGTTGGAGGGCAAGAGTTTGATTGTTTGGCTACTGTTCGGCGTGACGCTCGTCCCAATGGGCCAGAAGTGCATAGAGAACCAGTACATCAATGGCGATGACTATAAACGACCACCAGGGCTGGACCGGCACCAGAAGCATTTGGACAATTGTGCTGAGGATCACCAGCACAATGGCGACGACGCGCGCCCACGTGGCGCCCACAAAGAGGGAAATCGATGTGAGGATCAGCAGCACTCCAATCAAGAGGTTCCACCAGCCCCAACCGGTGGCGTCGAAGAGGAACAAGTCGCCGTCCACAACCGTGTAGTACGTGCTCGGGCCGATAAGGGCAACGAGGCCCTGAATGGCGCTGAAGATGCCGCTGACGAGAAGGATTACACCGGCGAAGGGGATCCAGGCAGTCGGGTGCGTTGAGGTGACGTTGCTCGTTGACCTGATGGTACTCATGTGCCGACCTCTTTCAATTGTTTGATCGTGTTCGCTGCGTCCCGTCAAGTCGACGGTGCACCAGTGGTGCCGGCTGGCCAGCACCACTGCTGCCCATATTCCTCCCTAGCTGCCATCTTTCCCTCACCCACATCGGATGATGCTTTGCGCACCCACCCCAGCCCCGGTCAGCGCTCGGTGGGTGGCTTCCACCCCGACACCACGCGGGCGACTGCTATCACCAGAAAAAGCTGCCCCGCGATGGCCTCGGCAATGGCAACGCTCTGAACACCCGCCCCGCTGGGGACCTTGTCGCCATACCCCGTTGTGGTGAGTGTGGTGAAAGAAAAGAACATCTGGCTCGTCAGCGACTCAACCTGCCCGTCTCCGAAGATCGGGGAGGCTGATGTCAGGGCAATGAAGTTATAGACGAAGGTGAAGAACATGCCAACCAGAATGTAGGCGGCGATTGCTGCCAGCAGGGACTGACCATCCACATGCTTCTTCCTCACCTGGTGGGCAATAATCACTACCGGGGCAGCGAGGTAGGCCAGCATCGACGCACCAGAAAGTACAATATCCAGCAGGTGCCCCTGTGCCCCGATGAGCCAAACGATGGTCACTGCCACAGCTGCCGTCGACAACGTGATCATGCCGGCCCTGCGAATGCCCGGCTTCGCCTCCGCCACCCAAAGTATCAAGGCAACTGTGGCTAGCTGGACAAGCAACGCGACGGCGCTGGGGTTCGCCGTTCCCTGCGCCGCGCACACAGCGTAGGACACAACTATCGAGGGCAGCACCAACCAGTAGCCAAAGCGGAAGACGGGCGTGCGCCCACCTGCCGAGCCCGGCAGCGAACTCGTCGCGGTCACCGCAGTGGCTTGTCTGGAGCAGATCCCCGCTTACCAGCCCGAGCCCGAGCCCGGGCCGCGCTGTGCGCGAGCTGCCGGGTGTGCTTGCTTTCCACGTCCTCCTGTTTCTTGATGCTTCTGGTCTCCCCCGTCGGTCCTAGTGCCGGACGCCAGAAACGGGCACTAGGATCCGAGTCAATCAGCAACGCTTTTCCGAACAGTGTGAAGGGAATTGCCAGAATCGCCCCAACAGGACCCATGACGACAGCCCAGAACAATACTGAAAAGAATGTGACGGACTGGCTGAGCGACACCGCCTGGCCCACAACCCGTGGCTGGATGATCGACTGAACCACGGCATTGATCACGGCATAAATGACAACGACGGCGATCAGAGTCGGCCAACCTCCAACAAGGAAGCCGAAGACCATCGGTGGGACGAGCGCAAAGAAATAGCCCACATTGGGGATGAAGCTGCACAGAAAGGCCAGAAGACCCCACAATAACGCCGCAGGGACGTGCATTATCCAAAGCGCCAGTGCGTTAAGGACTCCCTGGACAATGCCAAGTCCTGTTGTCACCACCATGTAGCGGCGCACATTGGACGCATAGTCTGTGAGGGCAGTCACCAGATCAGGCGCCTTTGCGCCCAGCTGATGAAGAATCGTCGGAACGTACACGGCGTCGGCGGACATGAGGATCATCATGGTCAGCACTATGACCAAGGCCCCCGAAATGCTGAACACGCCGCCCACGGCGTCCGTGACAAGCGCCATGACGTTCCTCGGGTCGATGCTGCTCACCAGTGCGGACACCTGGTCCTGGCTGATTCCAAGGGAACCCAACCGCACACCGATGTTCTGGCCCATCTCCTCGAACTGGCTGGCGTACCGGGGCAGCATCTCCACGAACTGTCCAACGGCGATGAAGACCGTCACAACGAACCCGGCCAGGAACGCGAACATCACCGCGATGACCGCTCCCGTGGCCAAACCCTGCGGCACCCCCCGCTTCTGGACGTAGGCCCTCGCCGGATGAGCGCAGATGGTCAGGATGAGCGTGAGTAGCACCGGTGCCAGAATTCCGCGCAGGCCGCTAATACCGATGGCTACGATGGTCGCCGAGGCGAGCCCAAGTAGTACGACAACTCCCCGGGGAAGCGCTCCAGACGTGTGTGGCATGTGATTCGCCCCGATCTCCACTGCACCCATGCACGAAAGTTTTGACGCACAGCGGTGCTCTCGACTACTGGCATCGTATGGAGCTCAACCCCACATTGCGTCATACCAGATGGGTGATGCCCGCAATCAGCCGCTGACGCTCACCCTTGGTGGGTGATGCCCCCGGGCCAACAGCAACGCTAAGTTCAAGCCATTCGCACGGACCGCCGGGCGATCCGCTAAGCACAAATGAGCGAAAGGGTTACTGTCATGAATTTCTGGGACTTTCTCGGCTTTCTCTTCTGGAGCTACATCTTCATCTCCTACCTGATGTTCTTGTTTTGGATCCTTGGGGACATCTTCCGCGACAACACCTTGAACGGGTGGTTGAAGGCCGTCTGGATACTGTGCCTCATTGCCTTCCCCTTCATCACAGCTCTGATCTATTTGATCGCTCGCGGTCAAGGGATGAGCCAACGCCAGACGGCACAGGTGCAGCGCTCCATGTCTGAGACGGAGTCTTACATTCGATCCGTCGCTTCGAGTTCGCCGGCCGATGAAATCTCCAAGGCCAAGTCGCTGCTGGACTCTGGAGCCATCAGCCAGGATGAGTTTGAAGCACTCAAGGCACGTACACTGTCCGGCACGCAACATCACACAGCTGTCTAGCTGCCATTCACCGAGGACCCCATGGACACCCCATCACCCACGTTCGGCGCCTTCCACGCCCGAGCTGTTGCCGGTCGCCAGGCGCGTCAGAGCGCTCCTCGATCCGCTCACTCGGCGTGGAACGCCGGGCCCCAGCGGCAAGATCCCATCGCCGTGTTTAGGGAACAGGGAGCCTCCCGAGTGCCCGAACTCATTCCCATTCGACATGCACGGATGATGGCCTCCCCTTTTACCTTCTTTCGCGGCGCCGCGGCACTGATGGCCATGGATCTTGCGGGGACTCCGGATTCAGGTATTACCGTTCAACTGTGCGGCGATGCCCATCTGTCGAACTTTGGGTTGTTCGCCAGCCCGGAGCGGGCGTTGATCTTCGATATCAATGACTTTGACGAGACACTGCCTGGGCCCTGGGAATGGGATGTCAAACGGCTGGCAGCGAGTTTCGAAGTTGCGGGACGGCACCGCGGATTCTCCAACGCCAAGCGAAACGCGATCGTATGTGCCGTGGTGCGTGGCTACCGGGACCGGATGCACGCCGCAGCGACGGCCCCTGTTTTGACGGCGTGGTATGACCGGGTGGACGCTGGGCAGGTGGGTGCTTGGCTGCGCCTGCAGGACAAGGAAGAGCGTGCGAACAAGAAGGTGCTCAAACGCACCGAGAACTTAATCGCCAAGGCGCGCACCCGGGACAGCCTGCGCGCGTTCGCCAAGCTGGTTGAGGTTTCCAATGGTGATCTGCGCATCAAGGCTGATCCTCCCCTGGTCACGCCACTGGCCGATCTCACACCACCTGGCCGCGAAAGGGAACAAAATACTACGGCCATGGCAGAGCTCCTACGGTCGTACCAAACCACTCTGGTACATCAAAATCATCCAATCAAGGAATTTCACTTCGTCGACATGGCCCGAAAGGTGGTTGGCGTCGGAAGCGTTGGCACCAGGGCCTGGATTCTGCTTCTCTGCGGCCGGGGCAACGATGATCCACTGCTACTGCAAGCTAAGGAGGCCCAGGCTTCCGTGCTCGAACGCTTCCTTCCCGCCAGCAAATATGAAAGCCACGGAGAACGCGTTGTGAGGGGACAGCGACTTATGCAGTCTGCCAGCGACATCTTCCTCGGCTGGCAGCAAGCGGAGTCTTTCGATGGGCAGTTGCGCGACTTTTACATACGCCAGTTGCATGATTGGAAAGGCTCGGCAGACATTGAGTCAATGCCCGCATCAGGGGCACTCTTGTATGCCCAGCTCTGCGGGGAAACCTTGGCCAGGGCCCATGCTCGAACGGGTGACAGGGTGGCAATTGCTGCCTATCTGGGGACAAGCGACCGTTTCGATCGCGCCATTGCCCGGTTCGCAACCATCTACGCGGACCAAAATGAAATCGACTATGCGGAGTTTTGCCGCGCCATCGCCGATGGCCGGCTTGAGAAACCTGCAACGCCCTAGGCGAGGAGCAGTGTTGTCATGACACGAGAGAACAATCCGGATCTATTGGACACCATAGCCCGTCTGACCGGCGAGAATGAGGCGCTCCGGCTAGCCCTGGGCACCAAGGTGGGTCCCTCGATGCTGCCTGCCAGGGGAAAAGGCGTGGCGCATCCCCACCAGCGCAGCTGGGGCTGGACGCTGCTGGCCACCGCGCTCATTGTCATAGGTGCCCTCCTGGCCCCGGTTGCCACAGTCGCCTCCTGGGCCAAGGTGCAGCTCACCAATACGGAATCCTTCGTTGCCACCTATGCCCCCCTGGCCAACGACCCCAGCGTCCAGGCCTATGTGGCAGACCAGGCCGTCAACGTCATCCAGCAGAATGTGGATATTCCCGCACTGACCTCCGACGTCTTTGACGGCATCACAGCATTGGGAACCGGACCGGCCGCAACCCGGGCACTGGAGGCACTTAAGGCGCCGGCGGCCCAGGGCATTGTTTCCCTGGTGCGCTCCACCGTCGGCACGTTCGTGGAGTCCGATGCCTTTGCCCAGGTATGGCGGGAGGCGCTTCGGCTGAGCCACTCCCAACTGATTGCCACCTTGCAAAATGATCCCCAAGCGGCAATGGCTGTTGGCTCGGATGGGTCCGTGGGCATCCAGCTTGGCCCCATCATTGAGCGGGTCAAGGTGGTGCTTCTGGAACGGGGGCTGACATTCGCGGCCCAGATCCCGGCGATTGACCGCACCATCACGGTCTCACAGAATTCCTCCCTGCCCACTCTTCAGCTCTTCTACGGCCTCGCCTTGGCGGCCGGCGCGTGGCTGCCATGGATTGCCCTGCTGTTCCTAGGCGCGGGTGTTGCCGTTGCGCGTCGCAAGTCTCTCGCGCTGGTCTGGGCGGCTGTTGCACTCGGTTTGGGTATGGTCGTCGTCGTTGCTGGCATCGCCATTGGGCGAATCGTCTTTATTGGTTCGGTCTCGCCGTCGCTGATCCCTTCCGGCATGGCACGGACGATCTTCGACGCCGTCACCACAGCGATGAGCTCCACCGGTCTGGCAGTGCTGTTGCTGGCGATCGTCGTGGCCATCACGGCTTGGGCCGCTGGTCCGTTCCCTGTTGCCAGCAGGCTACGAAGCTTTTTCCAGGCCGGGACAACTCGTCTTCGCCAAACGGCCGAACAACACGGCATTACCACCGGGCGGACAGGCCATTGGTTCTATGCCCAACGGACGTTGATCCGCGCCGCCATCGCAGTCATTGCGGCGGCAGTGGTTCTGTTCGTGCGGCCCCTCACCACCGGTCTTATCGTTTGGACGTTGGTGATCTCCGTAGTGGTCTTGGCTATCGTTGAACTTGTCCAGCGCCCTGTGGCACTGGTTCCTTGGACTGGCCAGGACGTCGATGGTCATGCGCGGGCTGTCCCGGCGGTGGATTAGCTCACAGGTTTACGGCTGCCGCATGGGGACGCCCACATCGGCACCGCCTTCGTGGGTGAGTCGGGCCCCCATGGTCACGATTGTCGGGGCCGGCACGAAGCCACCGGCGAATAGTGCTTCGCCCTGCCGGAATCCTGGCGACCTGGCGAACATCGCAGCTGGCACGAACCCGAAGATCGTGGCCAGCTCCTCGAGATCGTGCGGGGAGGACATCTTCATGAGTGCCAGATTGTCGCACTGCGAAATGATGCTGGGGTGGACGCGGGACGGGCGCTGGGTTGAAAGTAGCAGCCACAATCCGAACTTGCGCCCCTCAGCGGCTATCTGGATGATCCGCTCCCTCACGGCAACATTCAACGGGCTGTTCTGTTCCGCCGAGCAGAGGTTGTGGGCCTCGTCAATCACAATGAGGATGGGCCTGCGCTGCTCCCGCTTTTCCCAGAGGTCATCCAGCACGGCCAGCGCCACGACGAGGGATTCGTCGGGGTAGGCGAAGCCGCCAAGATCAAGAACCGTGGCGTCGGGGCGCTCCTCAAGAACATCCGTCACGGCTTTTGCCCCGGCCGCCCAAACCTGCCACTCCGTCACCCGAAGGTTTTCAATGCGGGCCGCCAACGTCTGCGCCGCCTTGCTTTCCCGCGCGCGCAGTGTTGGCACTATCAGCTCTGGAGAGACAATTCCCACTGTTTGTTCCAGGTGAATGAGCTCGTTGTATTCAGCGTGATCCGTGAGTGGATGCAGCCGCAAGACTGCGGCTTTGGACTGCAGCGACATATCCCTGAAGCGAACGCGCAGCGAATCCGGGCCAGTTGGCCCTGGCCGCAGGATCTGAATGTCACGGTCAGCAATGACGCTGGCTGCGCCAGCCTGCCCGCCGTGGGAGTTCGGCTCGCTGAGTCTCACGAAGTCGGCATTCGGATCGAGAATCACCATGGGCAGGGCGGAATGGATCAGAATCTGCTCCAGCACAACACCGAGGGCATAGGTTTTTCCCGACCCGCTCTGCCCACACCAAAAAGTGTGCCGGTTGAAGCGGTTCGGGAGCAGTCTGGCCGGGATGTCCCCCCCCGCTGACGTATGAGCCTATGACTAACGGGGCCGCCGTGTTGCCGTAGAGGAGCTCGATCATGTTCGCCTCAGCATTCCCCATCTCAGCCAGGGCAAAGGGCATGGTCTTGCGAGCCTCCAGCGTCCCGCTTTCTGAGATGGCGCCGAGAATTCTCCCCCCTCCACTGAGTGTGCCCCCGATTGAAAATTCAACATTTTCGACCTGGCCGAGCTGGATCCTCTCCGAATCGCTACCCAAGGTGACGAAGGTGCCGGGTTCCACTGCTGATTCGATCGGGGCGGTAAATTGAAAACGCCGCCCGTCAAGCGAAACTGCTTTGGAGCGGTCAAGTGTCGGTGAGTCTCCAACGGCCATGGTTTGGTCTTCCATCCTTGTATCCATCCGGTGTCTGCGTCCTGAACGTCAGAATAGCCGTACAAGTCCGTCTTGACTAGGCGTCCTTCTGCGTTGCAAGCACTTCGATGGGTGTGTGGTTCCGCTGCTGTTTGCCCTTCACTGTCGACGACGGCGAACGCCTTCCCGATGCCTCTAAGCGAGAACCGGGCCCATTTGTGATGCCGCAGCTTCACCCGCCGCGGATGAGGCGGCACTCCTGAGGGCGGGCATACCGTTGATGACGTCGTGACCGGGGTTTTCCCGGTCAAGGTGCGATCCCGGGAGGCGGCAGCGTAATGGAAATCGGTGGGGTGATCGAGACCGTCGGTGAGGTTGTGGATGCACTCGGAGTGCTCGCGATCATCGTTGGAGTGGCGTACGCCATCGTGGACGCGGGAATCCGAGGCATGCGCAAGCAGCACCCGATCTACTCCAGATTTCGGCGTGTACTGGGGCGGGCAATCTTGCTGGGCCTGGAACTACTGGTCGCGGCAGACATCATCAAAACTGTCGCGGTGACGCCGACGCTCGAGTCTGTCACGGTGCTTGGTGTCATAGTACTTATCCGGACCTTCCTCAGTTGGACCCTCGAACTGGAAATGTCCGGCAGGTGGCCCTGGCAAAAGCCCGCCGAGGCCCCCGTGGCGGCAAGTCAATGAGAGGACAACGGTCAGCAGCATGAACAGTCATGCATCAACACCCCCGTCCAAACCATGGGTATGGACTGGCGGGGTCTCAACCTCAGCGCACGCGCAACCCGGTGCTGACAGTCGCCAGCACCGGGGTCGGCAACTATCCGAGCAACGTCGCTTTGGCTGCGGTGAATTCATCGGCTGAGGGAATTCCCTGCTGGTGCATGGCCGCGAGTTGAGCGGCAGCATCCATTGGCAACTGCTGTTGTTCGCAGGCCTGCGCTTCGGCGGCTTGTTGCGCTTTTGCCGCTTGGCGGGACTGGATTCTTCAGGAGACCGCGGTAGCGGTTCCGGAAAATGGCAGCCGTGGTTGCGGCCGCGCGAAGGAGCCCTCCGCAACCGATGCGTCGACCGAGCTCGACCACCTCAAGTCCCGCCAGACCGTATGCGTCGGCAATTTCCTCGCGTTCCAGAACCCGTAGGTCACCGTCCCGGGAGCGCGACACGAACAGCAGGTCAAGCAGCCGCACGCTGCCGGCCTGGACGAGATCCAGAATCGCGTCGACAACCTCGGTGCCGGGGCGTTCACCAGCGAAGCCGATGAGGCAGACCTCGACCGAGCCATATTTGAAGTTGGCATCACCCGTTGCAGACGTGCCTCCAGCGCCATCCGCATCGTTCATTTGTTCTTCCTCCCAGCGTGTGAAACCAAGCGAGTCCGCTCCCCCGTAACGACAGACCGGCGGCAGAGCTGAGGAGGATCCCTTTGGGCACGGCACTGGGCGCCACGTCCACCGCTATGGGGAGAAGGGGACCGAGAGCTGCCCTCAGTTCGACGCACGCCCGCGTTTGAGGGAATTCGAAGGACTGCTGAGCAGGCACCTCACCTTACGGTTCTCATCCGCACCGGATGACGACCAGGAAGAACCACCTCGGTAGTTTTAGGTGATGGATTCCACGCTCACGGCAAATCTGATTTGGGCTGCAGCCTTCCTTGCCGACCTGGCGATCAAGGTGGTCGCCCTGATCGCAATTCCGCGGCGGCGAAAACCAACTGCAGCGATGGCTTGGCTGTTGGCGATCTTCCTGATTCCCTTCGTGGGGATACTGTTTTTTCTCTTGCTCGGAAGCTTCCGGCTGCCACGGGCGCGGAGGGACGAACAAGCCCGCATCGATGATCTGATCGCAGCGCGCGTCGCGGATGCCGGTATCGATACGGGGGCGGATGCCGCCGACTGGCCGCGCTGGTTCCGGCGGGTGGTGACGCAAAATACTGCGCTCACCGCCCTGCCCGCAGTCACCGGAAACGATGCCCGGCTGATTGCCGACTACGACGCCTCGATAGCAGAGATGGCATCCGCGATCGAGAGCGCGACACGATTCGTCCATGTCGAGTTCTATATTGTTTCCTTGGATGCCACAACGGCCCCGTTCTTTGCTGCGATGGAACGTGCTGTGAAGCGAGGCGTCGTCGTGCGGCTGCTCGCTGACCACGTCGCCTCGAAACGCGTCGCGAACGCTAACGCGACGTTCGCGGAACTGGACCGCATCGGAGTCGTGTGGGCCTGGATGCTGCCGGTCATGCCGATGAAGGGCAAATACCAGCGCCCGGATCTTCGCAATCATCGCAAGCTCGTCGTCGTTGACGGTCTGGTGGCTTTCATGGGGTCTCAAAACCTCATCGACCGCACCTATAACGCGCCAAAGAACATTGCGCGCGGCCTGAAATGGCAAGAGCTGGTGGTGCGGCTGTCTGGGCCAGTCGTGGCATCCGTGAACACGGTGTTCCTCTCCGATTGGCTGATCGAGACCACCAATCTTGTGGATGAAGAGCACGTCCCCGCTGCCGCCGTGCCTGTGACCTCCGGTCAACTCGTCTGCCAAGTTGTGCCGAGCGGTCCTGGATACGAGATGGAGAACAATCTGCGCATGTTTTTGTCCCTGATCTACGGCGCCACTGAGCGGGTTATTCTGACGAGCCCCTACTTCGTCCCCGACGAGGCCATGGTCTATGCGATCACCACCGCCTGCCAGCGCGGGCTGGAGGTTCAGTTGTTTGTGTCCGAAATCGGAGACCAGGGCCTCGTCTATCACGCCCAGCGTTCGTACTACGGCGTGCTGCTGGAGGCCGGGGTCAGAATCTTCCTCTATCCGGAGCCATACATCCTGCATTCCAAGCACTTTTCGATCGACGACGACATCGCGGTCATCGGATCGAGCAACATGGACATCCGCTCCTTCAGTCTCAACGCAGAGGTGTCGCTCCTCGTTCGGGGACGTTCCTTTGTCACGGCGATGCGTGACGTGGAGCAGGAGTATCGGCAGGCGGGACGCGAACTCACCCTCGAGGAATGGCGGCAGGAGCCCCGCAAGGCCACTTTCCTGGACGGTCTCGCGCGGTTGACCTCAGCCTTGAACTGAACGGTCCGTCACGGAACAGCTCCGGCGCGTTGCGCCAGAGCACTCCCCCGCAGCGGGTCTTTGGACTCTATTGGCGCTGCCCCCGCCAGCCTAGGCTCAGACCATGACGAACAAACCAGCCAATGCCCCCGCCGAGGAACTAGATGCCCATGAATGCTGGGCATTTCTTCGGGGCGTTTCCGTGGGGAGACTGGCGGTCTGGGACACCGACCATCCCGACATCTTCCCCATAAACTATGCGGTGGACCACGGCTCACTGGTGTTTCGCACGGGTCTTGGGACCAAGCTCGACGCGGCCCTCGGTGAAACACCCGTGGCCTTTGAGGCCGACGGCGTCGATCCGGTCAGCGCCGTCGCCTGGAGCGTTGTGGCCAAGGGCAGTGCAAGGCGCATCGACTCAACGGAAGATGTCCTGGCCAGTTTTTCGATCATGCTCTTCCCCTGGCAATCCGGACACAAGGACACGTTCGTCCGCATTGAGCCAACATCGATCACGGGCCGAAAATTCGTGGTGGCCGATCCCGCGCAGTGGTGGACAGCCCAAGCCACAGCAACCCGTACCAGCCCGGAATGACTGTTCTGTACCTCAAACTCGCAGTTCTCCTCCGAAAGGCAACAAATCACCATTGTCGGTAGCGGAAACATGGCGCGATCCATCGCCGTTCGCATGCTTGAGGCTAGGCACTCCGTACAGATATTGGGACGTAACGGGGAAAGACCCGCGAGCTCGTAGAGATCCTCGGAGCCGGAGCCCAAGGCGGCGGGGAAGGTGCCGTCATTGAAGGCGGCATCGTTGTTCTTGCGGTCCGCTTTGACAGCCTCACTACCCCTGAGGGAAGCTCTGCAGCGGAAGAAATCGCCCGTCACGTCAGCCCCGCACACAAGAACTTCAACTGGGACACCTCCTTGAACCTCCTCCCCTAAACAGTCCATGAACCCAGCGCCCAACACGTGAACCGGAAAGTGACAATGACCTTCATTCGTACCCACCTCATGATCACTGCCACCCTTGCGGTGGGGTGCTTGGTGCTTATTTTGCTTGGCGTGGGTCAAGGCGGTGCTGCACAACTGCTGGCAAGTGTGTTTGCAGGCTGCGCCGCGATTTCACGTGGCGCAGCCATGATCCGTGACATGGTGCATGGCCGTTGGGGTGTTGACCTGCTGGCCGTGACTGCAATCGTTAGCACCATTGTGGTCGGAGAGTACATCGCGTCGCTCATCGTCGTGCTGATGCTTTCCGGGGGAACAGCCTTGGAGAAGTACGCGTCCGGCAGAGCTCAAGCGGAACTGACCGCACTGCTGAACCGCGCCCCTCAATCGGCGCATCGCGAAGGCAGGGGCGGGGTCTTGGCGGATATTGCCGTCAGGGAGGTGGCGGTGGGGGACATTTTGCTGATCCGGCCCGCCGAAGTGGTTCCCGTCGATGGTCGCCTGTTGTCAACGGCGGCGTCCTTTGATGAATCGGCCATTACCGGCGAAAGCCTGCCGGTAGAACTGGGTCAAGGCGATGGCATCCTCAGCGGTTCCCTCAACGGGCCGGTGGCTGTCCAGATGGAAGCCACCGCAACGGCTGACGATTCTCAATACAGCCGGATTGTGGCGCTGGTGCAGGGTGCAGCCAGCAGCCGGGCGCCAGTGGTCCGCCTGGCAGACCGGTATGCCGTGCCGTTTACGCTGCTGTCCTTGGTGATAGCAGGTGTTGCCTGGCTGCTCAGCGGAGACGCGCTTCGATTCGCAGAGGTGCTGGTGGTTGCCACGCCTTGCCCGCTGCTCATTGCGGCCCCGGTGGCCTTTTTGGGTGGCATGAGCAGGTCTGCGCGGAATGGAATCATTGTTAAAAGTGGTGGCACTCTTGAGCAGCTTGCCAAGGTGGCCACTGTTGTCTTCGACAAGACCGGAACCCTCACGCAGGGCCGGCCCACCCTGGAGGAAGTAAGGGTCGCCGCCAATAGCCGCGGTTTTCCCAACGCCGACGAGCTGCTTGTTCTGGCCGCATCTGCCGAACAGTACTCTTCCCATGTCCTTGCCTCATCGGTAGTCAATGCGGCACTAGATCGCGGACTGTCACTCACCCACGCCAAGGAGGCTGTTGAACATGCAACCGACGGAGTTTCTGCCCTTGTAGGGGACCACTGGGTTGTGGTGGGCAAACGTTCCTTCGTCTCCCAGAACACCGGCTTGGTCCCGGAGCCGGAACTCACCGGCGGCCAGCTCGCGGTCTATGTGGGAGCCGATTCTCGCTACCTGGGTGCGCTGATCATGAGTGATCCACTGCGGGAGAACGCCGTAGAAACACTTGCCGGCCTCCGCGACTTGGGCGTTGCCCACACTTTGATGGTCACAGGCGATGCCCTATCGACGGCGGAGCACATCGCCGGCCAAGCGGGAATCTCGCAGGTCCGTGCCGGCTGCCGTCCAGCAGATAAAGTCACAATAGTGCGGGGTATAGTCCAACGGCCTGTCATGATGGTTGGCGACGGCATCAACGACGCCCCCGTGTTGGCTGCTGCCGACGTCGGTGTGGCCATGGGTGCCAAAGGGTCCACCGCTGCCAGTGAATCCGCCCATGTGGTGATCATGGTGGACGACCTCTCGAAGGTGGCCAGCGCCGTCCGCATTGGCAAGGATACGGTCCGGATTGCCGTCCAGAGCATTTGGATCGGAATACTGCTGAGTCTTGGCTTAATGCTGTTCGCCGCTGCCGGGCTGATCCCCGCCGTTGCCGGCGCCCTGAGCCAGGAACTGGTGGATCTGGCCACCATCTTCAACGCACTGCGAGCACTCAAATGGGGTGAGCGCTCGTCCGCCCGCGCGAGCGCCCGGGTGCATTACAGTCCCCCACACCAACTGGTTCAGAAATGACGCGGGCTTCCCGGAGGACTTTGTGCCCTTGTTGGCCAATGGTAGGTAAGACAGACTGGCAGGACAGCTACGGAGGGAAACGACGACGATGGATGGGCTAACTGCCTCCGACCCGCAAAAGATCGCCACGGCCACGGCCACGGCACCGGCACCGGCACCGATCACCGTTTTTATTCTCGACGATCACGAACTTGTGAGGCGAGGGCTCAAAGAACTGCTTGAAGGTGAGGGCTTCAAAGTTATTGGGTCCACCGGCTCCGCACTGGAAGCAACCAGGCGCATCCCGGCCCTGCATCCCGACGTTTCGGTATTGGATGCCCGGCTGCCCGATGGTACCGGCATAGAGGTCTGCCGTGATGTCCGGTCGGTGGATCCCACGCTGCAATGCTTGATTCTCACCAGCTACGACGACGAGCAGGCCCTGCGTGGAGCTGTGCTGGCTGGCGCCTCAGGTTACGTGCTGAAGGAAATTGACGGCACGGATCTGCTTTCCTCCCTGCGCCGCACCGCCAAGGGTGAATCCCTTTTCAACCCCGACGTCCTGGCGAAAGTAGTTCAGGGCCTCGCCGAGCCTGAACGGATGGATCCGCGGATCTCCGCACTGACCCCGCAGGAAGGGCGCGTACTGAAACTCATTGGACGCGGATTGACCAATCGTGAGATTGGCAGTGAAATGTTTCTGGCCGAGAAAACTGTCAAGAACTATGTGTCCTCACTACTGGCAAAACTGGGTTTTGAGCGACGCACGCAGGCAGCCATTTTTATCACAGACACCCGATGGCAAGCCCCTGAATATCGTCAATGAGCATCGGCTGCGGGTACACGCCAGGTCAGCCGGGTTCCGGTATTTTCGCCGCTCTCCAGGTCAAAGGTTCCGTGCAGAATCTCGGCCCGCTGTTCCATGTTCAGCAGCCCGCTTCGGTGAACCAGATTCCCCACGCCAATGCCGTCGTCGTCAATGTTGACGCTAACATGCTCCGAGGTCACCTCAACGTAAACCTCTATTGCCCCTGCGTCGGAATGCCGCACGGCGTTGCTTAGCCCTTCGGACAGCACCGCTAGCAGGTGCTTGGCTGTTTCCTCGGAAATCGCAGAGTCTATGGGCCCGGCCAAATTCAGCCGGGGAGCGAAGGCAAGCGTTTTGGCGGCAGTGCGAACTGTCCTCAGGATCAGGTCGCTCAGCAGCTCCGTCTCACCAGAGCTGACCCGCAACGAGTAAATGGTATTTCGCAAGTCCCGAATGGTCTCATCAAGTTCAGTGGTGACAGCCCTAATTCTCTGGGACGCCGTCTTGTCCGTAATGAACCGCTGCAAACTCTGAATACTGAGGCCTGCGGCGAAGAGACGCTGAATGACCACGTCGTGCAAGTCCCTTGCAATACGGTCCCGATCCGTGAAAACCATGATCTGTTCACGGAGTCTGTGCGTTCTGGCTAGTTCCAAGGCCAAGGCGACGTGGGATCCAAACACGGCGCTCATCTCCACCACAATCTTGGAGTAGCTCCCAGAGCCTTGGCTGCGTGCCAGGATCAACAAGCCCTGGTTGGGGCCTTGGGGGCCCAACGCAATGACAATGATCGGCCCAAACGCTGCCCCGTCCTGCGCGCCGAGCAGATCAGTGGCGTCCTCGAAGACAGTAGGTACGCCGGTCCTTAGGACCTCCGCGATCTCCGGGGAGTCCAAAGCCAGGGAGCGGCCAGCCAGGAGCGGAGCCCGTTCGCCCGCGGCCGCGGCCACATACAGCTCAGGGCCGAGCTCGGAGGAAACCCCAATCATGGTCAGGGCAGAGTCAGACTCTGCCAAAGCAGTGGCCGCAATCATGTCCAGACTGCTTTCAGTGATGTTGCGTTCATCATCCATCATCTTGCCTGTGACATCCATGCACGCTTCCAGCCAACGTGAACGGCGCCTCGCGTCTTCAAACAAACGAGCATTTTCAATGGCAACCCCAGCAGCAGCGGCCAGGGCTACGGCCAATTCCTCATCCTCGGCCGTGAAGTCTTCACCGCCTGCCTTTTCCGTCAGATACAGGTTCCCAAAAACCTTTCCCCTCACTCGCACGGGGACGCCCAGAAAGGACACCATGGGCGGGTGGTGTTCGGGGAACCCGTAGGAGGCGGGGTGATCGTGTAAATCGTGCAGTCGCAACGGGTGCGGGTCACTTGTCAACAGGCCCAAGACGCCGTGTCCTGTGGGTAGGGGGCCTATCTTGGTTATGAGTTCCTGATCTATGCCAACGGTAATGAAATGGCTCAGCGATTGGTCCTCACCAATCACTCCCAGCGCAGCGTAGCGGGCGTTCAAAAGTGTGCAGGCAGACTTCACCACCCTCTCCAGTACCGCATCCAAGCTGAGATCCTCCGCCACGGAAACCACTGCTTCCAGCAGGCCGCGCATCCTTTCCTGCGTGGAGAGCAGTTCGCCAGCTCGGTCCACAAACTCCCGCAACAGGTCCTCAATTCGGGTGCCTGCAACGGCCGGCAACAGTGGCACCGACTTGTCCGCATCAGAATGCTGCACCAGACCCACCTTCAATCGACCATTGGCCGTTGTGTCAAAAGCCTCAAGAACCCGGCCACTACTCACAGGCTACCCCCGTTGCCGGCCGGGCGTCCGCGGTCAGCAGGCCAGGCACCTCCCATTGGGGCCGAGGCTGGGGACTTTGTACTCTACGTTCACAGGACCAAAGGGCCTAGAGTCGATCCCATGACTATTAAGACGCCACCATCAGGGACCACACCGGAGATTGACTCGCTGTCACAGGACCAATGCTGGCAATTGCTGCGCGGAGCGGTCATTGGGCGCCTGGCAGTTGTGACCGAGGATCACCCCGACATTTTTCCCATCAACTACGCAGTGGACAACGAGTCACTCGTGTTTCGAACCGCCGAAGGCACCAAACTCGCCGGCTCCACCAGCAACACCCCAGTTGCCTTTGAAATCGATGGCTACGATCCCTCAACAGAGCAGGCGTGGAGCGTTGTTCTGCGGGGCACAGTCCTTGCGATCAGGGCCGGCTCCGGGCTTGCCGAGGCGGAAACCCTCACACTGGAGCCCTGGCAGGGCGGCATCAAGAACCACCTGATGCGGATCCTGCCCCTGAACCTCAGCGGCCGGAGGTTCAAGGTCACCCGACCTGATATTTGGAGTACACCTTTGTCCGATGCACGGCGCGCGTCTTTCGAGTAGCGCCAGCACGAGCCGCTTGGCTGGCACTCATGCCAGCCAAGCCTGCCAAGCCTGCCACTATCAAGATGAAGTGGTGCCGGGCCCCAGGATTTCAGTCCCGCTCTTTCCGTCCATGATCGCGCCAAGATTGTCCAGGGAGCCGATGAGGGCGCGCCCACCACTGGCTGTCACGAAGTCCGCTGCGGCCCTGACCTTGGGCCCAATGGACCCGTCCGGGAAGCAGTTTCCCTCAATGTCCTGGATTTTTAGGGTCTTGAGGAGTTCTTCGCTCGGCGTCCCAAAATTGCTCATGACACCCTGGACATCCGTCAAAATAACCAGCATCTGCGCATCAATGTCGACCGCGACCCTGGCGGCAACGTAGTCCTTGTCCACGATCCCCTCGATCCCACGAAAACCGGGCCCATCGGGCACAACCGGGACGCCGCCGCCGCCCGCCAGGACCACCGTTGCACCGGCGTCGAGCAGCAACATTGCCTGTGCGCTCTCAAGAATACGGATGGGCAGCGGTGACGGAACCACCCTGCGCCAACCGGAACCATCGGCTGCGACAGTCCAATCGTGCTTCCTCGCAAGAGCGTGCGCGCCGGACTCGTCATACAGTGATCCGACGAACTTCGTCGGCACCAACAGGCGCGGATCTGTGGGATCCACAAGAGTCCGCGAGACGAGCACCACAACATCCTTGGCCAGTCCCGCGTGGCCCAAGGCTTCCTGCAACCAGTAACCAATCAGTCCCTGGCTTTCAGCAACCAAGTCCCACAGAGGGTAGGGGGAAGTCAGTGAACTGTCATCGCCTGTCTGCATCGCCAACAAGCCAACCTGCGGACCATTGCCGTGAACAATGACCACCTCATGTTCTGCGGCAAGTGCCACCAGTGCTGGCGCAGCCAAAGCTAGGCGGGCGACCTGGGTCTTGGCATCCGGTATCTCTCCCAGGTGAAGAAGCGCGTTGCCGCCAATAGCTACTACAAGGCGCATGCTTAGAAACCCCTTGGGGAGATCTGCACAGGCGCTGGCATTTGCTGGCCTGCGCCCAGGTCCTTGGACTGTTGGGCGGCTGTGCCTGCATATTCCTGTTGCGTTATGACAAGGGGGCACGGAACATCCAAAAGGAGCTGCTGCGTAACCGAGCCCACGAGCGCATGGTGTGTGGCTCCCCTGCCGCGGTTTCCCACCACGAGCATGGCAGCACCTTTCCCTGCCTCGATGAGCACCTGCGCCGGCACATCGTGTTGCTCGAATCGATCGAAAACTGTGAGGTGTATGTGCCGTGCACGCACAGCGGCCACAACAGTTTCCAAGATCATGCGCCCCTGCGTGCCAATTTGCTGATTTTCCAAGGATCCGTCGGCACTGGGATGCACCCACCTTGCCGGGGAATGTGAGACACAAATGACTGTGAGGTCCTGCCGAGTGTGTGCAGCCTCCGCGGCAGCAAAATACGCGGCGGCCATGGACTCAGGAGAACCATCAATACCAACCACGACGCCGGTACGCACGGAGCTCCCGGGTTCGGGGATGACTGCCACGGGACATCGCCCGATCATGGCGAGTTGAACATTGAGCGTGCCGAATTCCTCACCGTAAACATCGGCTGTTCTGTCCGTCCCGACTACCACCATGGAGGAACGAGCAGAAAGTTCTGCCAACACTTGGGCAGGCTCGCCAAAGAGGAGGCTGCTGCGCACCTCCACAGCGGGGGCCAACCCGCGCACACTGTTGGCTTCACTGTCCAACATGCCCTCGAGGGACCCCCGGACACTCTGGTATTCAACCCGCTCCGGCAAGACCAAATAATCCGGCACGGCGTGGACCAGCAGAAGCGGCAGTTTTTGTCGCTGGGCCCGTCGCGCTGCCCATTCGAGGGCGGCACGACTGGCGGGTGAACCATCCACCCCCACCATTATCTGAGGTTCTAAGACCATGAGTGGTCAGCCTTTCTAGTTTTGCAAGGTCAGTGGCTCCGGACAATCCCCCCACGAATCTCTCGGGCCCGAGTCAGCCCTGGATGACAGTGGATCTTTAGGTTGATGACATCTGCTGTTACTGACGCTCCCCCAGACCCAGGCGGACTGCGTCACCGGGCACCAGATCCACTACGTCGATTTGGCAGGGATTCGGTCCCGAAGGGCCACAACCGTGTGCGTGACGCGTGAATGAGTAGCTTCGGCAGCCCGTTCGGCGCGAAATTCATTGCTGAACCCCAATTCGACACTCACCAACAACATGACAGCAATGACCACCGAATGCGTGGCATCCCCCAGGAGATTTCAGCACCCTCCACGAGCTGGCCTTATGCGTCCCCAACGCTGAGGTGGCTGGTTCCGGTGATGGAACGTTGTGTTAGTTTCGCCGCCTCAGCTGTCTCTGACGGGAGCGTCGCCGTCCCCATGAGTTGCACCCACCGACACCGGCACCCTCACTGCATCCCTCTCACCGTGAACAACCAGGACGGGACAGCTTGCATGTTCGGCGCAGGCCGAACTGACGGATCCCAACAGCATGCCCGCGAATCCACCGTGTCCACGGGAGCCCACAATGAGCATCCGCGCGGACTTGCTGTGCTCCATCAACACTTTGGCGGGCGTACCGCGGACACACACCCCGCTAAACCCTTCGGGTGGGTTGCCGCCAAAGGCCTCCTGCACGGCGTCCTTGAGAATCTGGCGTGCACCTTCATCAGGGTCCCAGTCGGGGACTATGTACGAGCCAAAAACCGTCTCCATGTGCCAAGCCGTGACGGCGGTGATGGTTGCATCCAATGCTTGCGCCAACGTTTGTGCCCACTGGAGTGCCAGCACTGACTGGGGCGATCCGTCCACACCGACCACGATGCGCGGGCCGTCGTGGATTGTCTTTTCTTGCATGGCGTGATCCATTCTTCTCCCGCTTTCGCTTTTCCCAAGTCTTGCTGCTTCAATGATCGACGCCGGCGAAGGTTGCTGCACAGGGTCAAAAGTCCCTAACCATCGAGTGCAGATAGTGCCACTCTTGAATTGGCGGACGTGCTACTCCTGTGTCCGTGGGCCTGTCGTTTGGGCCTGAGCCACCACCTGAGGAGACGGAGACAGTCTTGAACAGTCAGCTCGCCCGAAGCAGCCACGGACAGCAAAGCGGTACGGAATCCAAACAACCAGGACGAGCCGCAGACGAGTTTGCACTCATGAACCGCTATTGGGATGCTGCCAACTATTTGACGGTGGCGCAGATCTACCTTCAAGAGAATGCTCTTTTGACGTCCCCACTGACGGCGGAGCACATCAAACCACGGTTGCTGGGCCATTGGGGAACCAGCCCAGGACTGTCCTTGATCTACGTCCATTTAAATCGGCTCATTCGCAATACCGGGGCCAGAGTCCTGTTCGTGGCCGGCCCCGGACATGGTGGTCCGGCAGTGATCGCCAACCTTTATCTGGAGGGGAGCTACTCCGAGATCTATCCCCGCGTCAGTCAGGACCCCAAGGGGCTGCTGCGGTTGATCCGGCAGTTTTCCACCCCCGGGGGCATTCCGAGTCATGTAGGTCCCCCAACACCGGGTTCCATTCATGAGGGCGGGGAGCTGGGCTATTCGCTGGCCCATGCCACGGGTGCAGTCATGGACAACCCGGAACTGATCGTGGCCTGCGTGATTGGCGACGGGGAAGCAGAAACCGGCCCGCTGGAGGGCGCGTGGAAAGCTCCAGCCTTCATCAACCCACGCCGGGACGGGGCCGTATTGCCCATACTTCACCTCAACGGCTACAAAATCTCCGGCCCCACAGTCCTTGGACGCCAATCCGACGAGCAGGTCATGGCGCTGCTGCGCGCACACGGCTGGGACCCAGTGGTGGTCTCCGGCAGTGATCCTGCCCTGGTTCACCCCATGCTGGCCCAAGCGTTGGACAGCGCGCACGCACGGATTCTGCAGATTCAGGAGCAGGCACGCCATACCAGTGCAAGCACTCCTGCACCCTGGCCAGCCATCATCCTGCG
The DNA here is from genome assembly GCF_002909415.1 of Arthrobacter glacialis. Classification (NCBI taxonomy): domain Bacteria; kingdom Bacillati; phylum Actinomycetota; class Actinomycetes; order Micrococcales; family Micrococcaceae; genus Arthrobacter; species Arthrobacter glacialis. The sequence continues at coordinate 44,184 of NZ_PPXB01000011.1, forward strand.
CACCCCGAAAGGGTGGACGGGGCCGGACTTTGTTGACGGCGTCGCCATGGAAGGCACTTTCCGTTCCCATCAGGTCCCGTTGGCAGGCGTTCGCGAAAACCCGGCCCACCTGGCCCAGCTTGAAGCGTGGCTGCGCAGCTACAAACCCGAAACGCTCTTTGACCCGCAGGGCCGGCTGGTGCCCGATCTGGCGGCCTTGGCCCCCGATGCGGATCTGCGCATGGGCGCCAACCCGTGGGCAAACGGCGGCTCAGACGTGGCTCCTCTACCGATGCGTCCCTTGGAAAATTACGCCGTGGAGGTTGGCACACCAGGGTCAATGAAACATGAAACTACCAAACCCTTGGGTGAGATGCTGCGGGATGTTTACACAGACACGGCTCATGATCCCCGTTTCAGGCTGTTTAGCCCGGACGAGACCAACAGCAACCGTTTGGGCGCCGTCTTTGAAGTCACCGACAGGTGCCTGATGGGGCCGGTGCGGGACGGCGATGACCGCCTTTCCCCGAATGGTCGGGTCATGGAGGTCCTCTCGGAGCATCTGTGCCAGGGCTGGCTTGAGGGATACGTTCTTAGCGGGCGGTACGGTCTGTTCGCCACCTATGAGGCCTTCGCCATGGTGAGCGCATCCATGACCATCCAGCATGCAAAATGGCTCCAGCATGCCCGCGAACTGCCATGGCGGCAACCCGTGCCAAGCCTGAACATCCTGCTCACCTCAACGTGTTGGCGCAACGACCACAATGGGTTCAGCCACCAGGGGCCGGGCCTGATCGATACTGTCCTGTCGCTGTCTGGTTCCGTCATTCGCGTCTACCTTCCGCCAGATTCCAACACCTTGCTGGCTGTAGCAGAACATGTCCTGCTCAGCAAGGACTACGTCAACCTGGTGGTGGTGGACAAGCAGGCCCACCCCCAGTACTTGAATCTGGAGGACGCCCGAAGGCACGCCGCCGCGGGTGCATCCATCTGGCATTGGGCGGGGAACGAAAGCCACGCGCGGGAGACTGAGCCGGACATTGTTCTTGCGTGCGCCGGTGACGTCCCTACGGAGGAGACGTTGGCTGCAGCGTGGTTGCTCCAGCATCATGTTCCCCAACTTGGGGTACGCGTGATCAATGTGATGGACGCCTTGGTGCTGCCGCCGCCGGACGTCCACCCGCACGGCCTGTCCGAGCCTGACTTTGAAAAACTGTTCACCACCAATGGTGAGGTCATTGTGGCGTGGCACGGATACGCCCGCGCGTTCCATCAGCTCTTACATGGTCGAGTGAATCCAGGCAGGTTTCATGTTCGCGGCTATAGCGAACAAGGAAGCACCACGACTCCGTTTGACATGGTGGTGCTCAACAAGATGAGCCGCTACCACCTTGCCTTGGAAGCCCTGCACCGGGTCAGTGGGCACTTTGACGGTGCTCGGGAGCTGGCGGATCATTGCCGGATCATGCTGGCCGATCACGAAACGTACATTCGCCAGCATCTGGAGGATATGCCGGAGGTTCGCGAATGGGTCTGGACACCCCCAACCGAGATCGGAGATGCACCATGAGAGATGAACAAGAACCTGCCACCATCATCGTGGGTGTTGATGGTTCTGAGTCTTCCATCGAAGCCCCCCCGTCAAGGCGAGAAGCTCGCCGTTGCGCTGGGGGCCCGGGTGAAGGCCATGGCATGTTGGAATTTCCCAACCGTTTACCAAGTCCCCTTTTCCCTGGGGAGCATAGATTTCAAGGGCGCCGCTCAAGATGTCTTCGACCATTCCATTGAGCGCGCGTTTGGCGTGGGTTTGACGGATTCATGGGGCTGCTGATGGGCTCCGTCAGCACCGCCTGCACCGCGCACGCCCATTGTCCGGTGCTCATTGTGCACGCAGCTCCTGCATGAGTTCTTGGGCCTACCCTGCTAATTTGGGCACATGAGCAACTTGATGGGGTCCCATGACAACGAACCGCACACGGCCAACATCACCGGGCGCCTGAACTGGCTGCGGGCAGGCGTGCTCGGCGCCAACGACGGCATAGTCTCCGTCGCCGCAACCGTAGTTGGAGTTGCTGGTGTGACGAATTCACCCACACCGATTCTTGTGGCAGGAGTCGCCGCGGTGGTTGGCGGTGCCGTTTCCATGGCCCTGGGTGAGTACGTTTCCGTCAGCAGCCAGCGCGATAGCCAACGGGCACTCATCGAGAAGGAACGACTCGAACTGCTCGAAGACCCGGAGGGAGAGTTGGCCGAACTCACAGGCCTCTACAGGGCCAAAGGACTCAGCGCGGCCACGGCGGATCAGGTGGCCCTTGAGCTGACGGCCCACGATGCCCTATCGGCGCACCTGTCAGCGGAACTCAACATTAGCCAGCATGAGGAAGCGAATCCCTGGCAAGCGGCCTACGCTTCCGCGGCAGCGTTTACCGCCGGCGCTCTCCTGCCTCTGCTCGCCATCCTGCTGCCGCCCGCGGAGTGGCGGATCCCAGTCACGTTCCTGGCCGTCCTGCTGGCCCTTGCCCTCACAGGAACCTTGAGCGCAGCCATCGGAGGCAGCTCCAAAACAACCTCGGCAACCCGTTTGGTCATTGGCGGCGCCCTAGCCCTCGCGGCAACCTACGGCATCGGCAGCGCGCTCGGGGCCAGCGGTGTCATTTAGCTGCGCTCGACCTGTTGAGGGCCCCGACATCGTTGAAAAATGTCCGTCACGAGCTTGCCCAGCCGTTCGACAATCTATGGTCCAACGGCCGAACCCACCGGCTGTGGTAGCCGCCCAGCAGCTCGGCCAGCATCGAAACCGGTGCTGCGTCATCCACCACAAGAACACACTGCTCTTCAGCCATGCAGGGAAGTGTGGGTCGCGCAGCCTGCGGGCGGCGCAATAGGGCGTGGCGGGACGTTCGGCCCTAGTGGAATAGAGCAGGGCCAGCAAGGCTTGTTTAAGCACCCCGCCACCCCTTTGTCCCGAGAAAGGACATCACGATGAGCATCGCCGTCGTCTATGAGTCCATGTTTGGCAACACACGCGCCATTGCCCTGGCCATCGCTGAAGGATTGACACCCTTTGGAACCGTGATCACGGCAAACGTCAACGACCCGCGAGCTCTGGAGGCCGCGCGTTCGGCTGACTTGCTTGTTCTCGGTGGCCCCACTCACGCGCATGGCATGACAAGGCCCGCTTCACGCGAAGAAGCAACAACGTGGGCCAAGGATGCATCGAAGAATCTGTCACTTGAACTCCTGGCGGCGGGGATGGGGGTGCGCGAATGGACCAAGGACCTGGACCTGGTGCCAGCCCTGTCTGCGGCCTTTGACACCCGCAGGGACTTGGCGCGGATTCTCACAGGAGCGGCATCGGGGCATATTGGGCATGCTCTCACCAAACGAGGCTCACGCGCGGTCATTTCGCCGGAGAGCTTCCTGGTGTCCAAAGACAACACTCTCGACGACGGAGAGCTGGCCCGGGCCCGGAACTGGGGCGCTAGCGTGGGCAAGGCCATGGAACAGTTTATCCACCACTAACTCGGGCTTGGGCGGCGGTCAGCGGGCCAAAGGCCAGCCCCTGACCGAGTCCGCTGAGCAGCATCGGCCCCACTACGGCGACCTGGAAGGGTGCACCGGCAGCGGTGTGGGAGATCGGCACCATGCCTCACAAAACCAACGCAAGGGCGACGACCCACAGGGGCGCGTTGCCGACTTTCCGCGTCAAACGTGACATGGACAAGGAGAAAACAAACTGAACCACTGTCATGGGCAGGAAGCCAAGCCCGGCTTAAAGTGGCGTCCAGCCATAGACGCTCCGGAAGAACTGCGTGGCGAAAAGAAGAAGGCAATCATGGTGCCGGCGAAGAGCACCTATTAGCAGCAGCCCGCGGAAGACAAGCGTAGAAGCGTTTTGCAGCCAGGCGAGGGCCGTGGGCGAGTGGTTTATGCTGGCCTGGATTTCCGGCAAACCAACCCCAAAGAAGTCAATGTCGATTCCATAATCACCAGTGCACAGCAAGTGCCGCAACTGTGTCAGTGCCTGCCTATCCGGGTACTGGCAGGGCCCCCTTCCCAGTGGCTGCAGTTGCTAAACAGCTTCGAGCACAGCGACGGAGAATGGGTCATTGCCCGCACGCTCGCCTCAGTCCGGCGAGGCAGGCCCTGACAGGGACTCCCTCGCAGATGGCCACGGGAAGTAACGTTGTATGTATGAACAACCGTAGTGAAATCAGGGAATTCCTTGCTTCCCGACGAGCAAAGCTCACACCCGAACAGGCCGGGCTGCCCACCTTCGGCGGCATTCGTCGTGTCCCGGGGCTTCGGCGCGAGGAAGTGTCTCTTCTGGCGGGCGTGAGCGTGGAGTACTACACCCGCGTGGAGCGCGGCGGCCTTGCCGGTGTTTCGGACGCTGTGTTGGAGTCCATTGCGCGGGCCCTTCAGCTGAACGAGGCCGAGCACGAACACTTGTTCAATTTGGCCAGGGCAGCCGGGCCGGCCACACGCCCACGGCGGCAAGCAGCTAAGGGAATCCATCCCAGCGTGCAGCGCATCTTGGACAGCATGGTGGGCATCCCGGCCTTTGTGCAGAACGGCCGCCTGGACATAGTGGCGTTCAATGAGCTGGGCCGGGCCTTGTACTCAGGGGCCTTCGAGGATCCAACCCGGCCGGTGAATTTTGCCCGGTTCGCCTTTTTCAACCACAAGTCCCAATCGCTGTACCCGGACTGGAATCTTGCTGCGGACATGGCCGTGGCCATGCTGCACACCGAGGCCGGACGCAACCCCATGGATAAGTGCCTGATTGACTTGGTCGGGGAACTCTCAACCCGCAGCGACGAATTCCGCAAACGCTGGGCCCAACACAATGTCCGTCTTCACAGGACGGGTGCAAAAACGTTCCACCACCCGGTGGTCGGCGAGCTCAGGGTGCATTTCGATGCCTTGGAACTGCCGGCAACACCTGGCCTGACCATGATTACCTACAGTGCCGAGCCGGGATCCGCCTCGGAAGATGGTTTGCGGCTGCTGGCCATGTGGGCGGCAACCAACAGACAAGCCGAAAATGCCGCCGCCGCGCCCGCCGGGCCAGAGAAGGCCCACGAGCAGCGGGTCATGCCCGCTGATCTGGACCAGTAGGGCATCCGCTGGGGCATTCTTATCTGCGCGACGGCTGGTTCGATGCTGCCCGCGGCCTTTTTGTGGGGGTCCCTGCTGGTACCCCCTAACACCGCGGCCTGTTTACGGCCCAAACTCTCGTGTTGACTAGAAGCAGCACGGGGCAACCATGACCATGAGTAAGGCACCTCCCACCCATTCTCCACCGGCGACCGGCTGCCCCGGGCGGTCCTGTTGGTCATGGCCCTGACAGGATTCATCCTGTTCGCCACCGAGGGAACGGCCGGCCATCCACCATCCACCTCTGTACATCAACAACAGGAGAAATCATGTTTACCGTTAACGCTTACGCCGCACCCTCCGCCACCGGCGAGCTGGTCCCCACCACCATCGAGCGCCGGGCCGTGGGTCCCCACGATGTCCTGATCGAGATCAAATACGCTGGCATCTGCCACTCGGACATCCACACAGTCCGCGGCGACTGGGGCCCGCAAAGCTACCCGCTGGCACCAGGACACGAAATCGCTGGCATCGTCACCGAAGTTGGTTCCGCAGTCACCAGGCATGCCATCGGTGACAGGGTGGGCGTGGGCTGCATGGTGAACTCCTGCGGCGAATGCGCCAACTGCCAGGCCGGTGAGGAACAGTACTGCTTGGCCGGAAATACCGGCACTTACGGGGCAGTGGACCGCGACGGCACCATCACCCAGGGCGGCTACTCAACCCACGTGGTGGTCACCGAAAACTTCGTGGTCCGCATCCCCGAAGGCTTGGGCCTGGACGTGGCGGCACCACTTCTTTGCGCCGGCATCACCACCTACTCGCCCCTGCGTCACTGGGGCGCCGGTCCCGGCAAGAAGGTCGCCGTCGTCGGCTTGGGCGGGCTCGGCCACATGGCCGTCAAGATCGCCCACGCCATGGGTGCCGAGGTCACGGTCCTGTCCCAGTCGCTGAAGAAGCAGGAGGACGGGCTCCGTCTGGGCGCCGACCACTACTACGCCACAAGTGATGAAAACACGTTCACCGATCTCGCCGGCAGCTTCGATTTGATCATCAACACCGTCAGCGCCTTCATTGACATCAACGCCTTCCTGCAGCTGTTGCGGCTCGACGGCGCACTGGTCAACGTCGGCGCCCCGGCCGAACCGCTCCCGGTTCAGGTGTTCTCGCTGATCCTGGGCCGCCGTTCCTTCGCAGGGTCCGCGATTGGCGGCATTCGCGAAACCCAGGAAATGCTCGATTTCTGTGCCGAACACGGCATCGGCGCGGAGATCGACGTCATCCCGGCCAGCAAAATCAACGAAGCCTACGAGCGTGTTTTGGCATCCGATGTCCGCTACCGCTTCGTCATCGACGCAGCCACGATCTAAACCATGACGGGCCAGCGGCCGTGATGGTGATCCAATCCGGGATCGCCACCACGGCCGCTTTCCGTGCCGTCAAGGACAGCCAGTGTTCGTGGCCGAGCTCCACGGATGTGGTGGAAACCTCAAAGATGCGCCGCCCCCAACGGTTGATCCAGGTCGCCTTGAGCGTGGCTGGCTTCACCGGGGTGTCGGCCTCGATCCGGGCAAATACGTTCGGCTCTGCGCCGCTTGCCTCGGATTACTTGCCTTCAAGCCTTCGTGCGTCCGCCGCGGGCTGAAGGATCGTGGACGCCTTGCGCCCGGGCTGCGGGCTGATTTGCTGCGCTGTTCGGATGCCCTCCGCCACCCCGGGGTTACACGAACCTTTCGGACAATCGAGATGAGCGAGCCTAAACGAGGAGGCCTGAGTGCCACAGCGCAGGCTCGGCCCCGGTCATCTACCGGAGGTTTCTGCCTGCAGGGGTTTGCGGTTTCGTGGCCAAGAATCGGGCGTAAAGGTTTCGTAAAGACCGCCGAATTGGCGAATGACCGGTGCTAGGCTCCATGGTGCGTGCCGCCTAGCTCAGGACCTGCATGGCCCGCAGCGAAGGGGCGCCGCCCGGAGGACAGCTGGCAGAGATGTTCTTGACAACGGAAAGGCCCTACTGATGCAAACACCCAAGCTCCTAGCACCACAGGGTTGCCTTCCAGGCTATGTCCGCTCCGTCGGAACCGAACGGACACCGTGTTGAAGATTCTTGCGCGAAAGTGCCGTCCCGGCGACTCCCCGGTGACCCGCAGGTCACTGGACTTCAAGGGACCCGCCTCAAAAATGGGGTCCCGGCTGGCCGGCGCCCTGCAACATCCTGTCCGCACGGTGCCGCTGGCCTTCCTCGCGGTGATCCTCGTTGGGGCGGCTCTGCTCATGCTTCCGTTCTCACGCACGGCCGGTGACACCGAGTTCCTCATGCCAGCACTCTTCACAGCCGTCTCGGCCGTCTGCGTCACAGGCCTGATCACCGTGGACACTGCCACGTTCTGGACGCCCTTTGGCCACGTTGTCATCCTGGCGCTGATCCAGGTTGGCGGGTTCGGCATCATGGCACTGGCCACCCTGCTGGCACTGCTGGTGCGCAAAAGCATCGGGTTGAGGGGCCAGCTGGTGGCGCAGTCCGAGACCCACACGCTGAACTTTGGTGACGTGAAGGCAGTGCTTTTCCGCGTCTTCAAGATCATGGCCACCATTGAGCTGGCCACGGCCGCCGTCCTGAGCGTCCGCTTCTGGCTCGTGTATGAAAGCAATCCGGGCACGGCCCTCTGGCACGGCTTCTTCCACGCCATCTCGGCGTTCAACAACGCCGGCTTTGCCCTCTACAGCGACAACTTGATGGGCTTTGCCGACGATCCCTGGATCATCGTCCCCATTTGTGTGGCCGTGGTGGCTGGCGGGCTGGGTTTCCCCGTGATCATCCAGCTGCTGGGCGGCCGGTTGAAGCTCAAGGACTGGAACATCCACCTCCGCCTGACCGTCTACGGAACAGTCATGCTCCTGGCCGTGGGATTCGCATTCTTCGCCGCCATTGAATGGAACCGGGTCGAAACCTTGGGCCCTCTCAGTACGGGTGGAAAAATCCTGGGCGCACTGGGCGGAACGGTCTTTCCCCGCACGGCAGGCTTCAACAGCATCGACTATGGGGTTGCCTCGGAGGACACCCTCATGGTCACCAACGTCTTAATGTTCATCGGCGGCGGCAGTGCGGGTACGGCAGGCGGCATCAAGATCACCACCTTCCTGGTACTGGCCTTCGCCATCTGGAATGAGATCCGCGGCCGCGAACAGGTCACCATCGCCCACCGCTCCATCAGCCCCTCGGTGCAGCGGCAGGCACTTACCGTGGCGCTGCTCGGCGTGGCCGCGGTCATGACCGGCACCCTGTTGCTGCTGATGACCACCGACTACAGCCTGGACAAGGTGTTGTTCGAGGCTATCTCCGCTTTTGCCACGGTGGGTGTGAGCACAGGCATCACGTACCACTTGCCGGCCAGCGCCGAATGGGTACTGATGGCCTTGATGTTCACGGGGCGTCTGGGCACTATCACCGTTGCCTCGGCGATTGCCTTGTCCTCGCGGCCACGACTGCACAGGCTGCCCGAGGAAAGGCCCATCATCGGCTAGTTGCGGGGACCAATGGGGCTTGTGGAGCGGTGGCTCCGCCATCTAAGGCAGACTGGGCTTTTTGGCGGTCGCGCCCGTCCCCGCTTTTCGCCCCCGTTGGGACGGGCGCGAAAAGCGGGAACGGGCGCGACGAAAGCCATGGAGAGACAATCGTGGGTCTGAGTCCAACCACTGCACGGCTCGGCTAGCTCCGCGCCAGCCCGGCCAGAAAAAGCCCCAAGCCGAACTCAAAGGCCGCATCGGCGCCGTCGTCCAGCTGCCCCACCAGGCCCGCCCGGGCAAGTCCTGCCCGGGTCTGTTCCTGTGTGGCGGCGCCCAAAATGAAGTGGATGAGAGCATCGGCGGCCCACTGCACCTCCTGGGCTGACAGTCCCTGTACGGCCATCAGCTGGCGAAGATGCAGCATTGGCGAAGGCGCATCCGGCGTCAGCGCATGGGCCAGGGCCACCACCTCTGCGCCGTCGCGCACGGACAGCAGCGCCCGACGAATGGCCAGCGCAAGTCCGCGCAGAGTTCCCGCCTGCCCCACAGGTTCCAGGATCATCCCGGCCAGCACTGTGAGCAGGTCCTGCTTGTTTTTGATGTGCCAGTACAGGGCGCCGGGCTGGACGTCCAGGTCCCGGGCCAGGCGGCGCATGGAAAGATCGGCCAGCCCGTAGTCGCGCAGGATGGCCATGGCGGCATCGACAATCTGCTCACGTGTCAACGCCATTGGCTCCGGTCCCCTCAGCTGTGTTGGCATGCCCCAGCGGCACCCCTCCATCTTCCCCCATGGAAGGTGGCCCCAATTGACAGCGGCACACCCACCTCGCACAATTGAACGGTGTTCAATTTCTTTGATGACCTCGCCGGCCGGCAGTTGACCGGCGCCACCCTGACCCGCGAGGAGGCACATGCCATCCTCGAATCCACCGACGACCAGCTGCTGGAGGTGGCGGCAGCGGCAGCGCGCCTGCGCCGCGCCCACTTCAGCAACACCGTCAAGGTGAACTACCTGGTCAACCTGAAATCGGGCTTGTGCCCGGAGGACTGCACGTACTGCTCGCAGCGGCTGGGCTCGGCTGCGCAAATCCTGAAATACACCTGGCTCAAGCCCGAAGATGCCGTGGCGCAGGCAACCACCGGCATCCGCGCCGGCGCCTCGCGCGTCTGCATGGTGGCCAGCGGCAAGGGCCCCAGCGACCGGGACGTGGACCGGGTGGCCGGCATGGTCAGCGAGCTCAAGGACCAGCACCCCGACGTTGAGGTGTGCGCCTGCCTGGGCATCCTCAAGGAGGGGCAGGCAGGACGATTGAAGACCGCCGGGGTTGACGCCTACAACCACAATCTGAACACGAGCGAGGAGATGTACGCGGACATCTGCTCAACACACGAGTTTTCCGACCGCGTGCGCACCGTGGAGCAGGCCAAGGACGCAGGCCTCTCCCCCTGTTCCGGAGTGATCGTGGGCATGGGCGAAAGCCACGATCAGCTCATAGACGCCGTGTTTGCCCTGCGCGAACTGGGCAGCGATTCCATCCCCGTGAACTTCCTGATGCCCTTTGACGGGACCCCGCTGGAGGGCACCTGGCTGCTGACCCCTGCCGCCTGCCTGCGCGTGCTGGCCCTGGTCCGTTTTGCCTGCCCCGCCACGGAGCTGCGCATGGCTGGCGGGCGCGAGATGCACCTGCGCACGCTCCAGCCGCTGGCCCTGCATGTGGCCAACTCCCTGTTCCTGGGCGACTACCTCACCAGCGAAGGCCAGGAGGCTACGGCGGACCTGGACATGATTGCGGACAACGGTTTTGTGGTGCTGGGCAGCAATCAGGACCAAGAGACGGACGACGGCGCGCCCTCCCCCGAAGGGTCCCTCACCATCCGCCGCCGGGGCGCGGGCACGTCGATGGCCCCCAATGCTTGATGGCACCGGAGCGGCACCAACCATCACGGCGGCCGCAGCGGACACTCCTCCTGTCCGCGCCACACTCATCCAGCGCGACCGCGGATTGTTGTGGCACCCCTATGCCCCCTTGGACGGTGACGCACCCTATGCTGTGCACAGTGCGCACGGCACGCGGCTGAGCCTCTCCTCGGAGGACGGCAGCCGCTTTGAGGCGGTGGATGCCATGAGTTCGTGGTGGTCAGCCATCCACGGCTACCGGAACCCCGCCTTGGATGCGGCCCTGCTGGAACAGGCCGGCCGCTTCAGCCACGTCATGTTTGGCGGCCTGACGCATGAGCCGGCCGTGCGGTTGGCCGAACAATTGGCCGCCATGACCGGACTGGACCATGTCTTCTTTGCCGACTCCGGCTCGGTGTCCGTGGAAGTGGCCCTGAAGCTGGCTGTGCAGTTCCAGTTGGGGCACCGCCGGCCTGGACGCAGCCGTTTTCTGGCCCTGCGTGGCGGCTACCATGGCGACACTTTTGCCGCCATGGGCGTGTGCGACCCCGTAGACGGCATGCACGCGGCTTTTCCCGCCAACATTGCCGAGCAGTTGTTCCTGCCGCGTCCGCCCGCCGCCCGGCTCGTCGGTGGTGTGCTGAGTGCCGACACGGCTGAGGTGTCCACATGGATTGCCGCCCTTGAGGCAACGGTTCGCGCCCACAGTGACGAGCTGGCGGCCATCATTGTGGAACCCGTACTGCAGGGCGCTGGCGGCATGCATGTTTATGCCCCCGAATGCCTGGCCGCAGCCCGGCGGGTGGCCGATGAGAACGGCGTGCTGTTGATTGTGGATGAGATCGCCACGGGTTTTGGCCGGACGGGGAAACTGTTTGCCTCTCAATGGGCGGACGTGGTTCCGGACATCATGTGTGTGGGCAAGGCCCTGACCGGCGGCTACCTGACCTTGGCCGCCATGCTGTGCTCCGCCCGTGTGGCTAAGGCGGTCACCGAGTCCCCGCTCCGGGCGCTGCTGCACGGTCCGACGTTCATGGCCAACCCCCTGGCGTGCGCCGTAGCGTCGGCCTCCCTGGATCTGCTGACAACCCACGGCTGGCAGGATCAGGTGGCCGGTATCGAACACGGCCTGGCTGCTGCCCTGGCCCCGGCGCGTTCGCAGGCGTCGGTCAAGGAAGTTCGGGTGTTGGGTGCCGTGGGTGTGGTGGAACTGTCCTCGCCCGTGGATGTGCCAGCCGTAACAGCGGCGGCGCTGGCGTGCGGTGTCTGGATCCGGCCGTTCCGCAACCTCATCTACACCATGCCACCGTTCATCAGCTCAGCCGACGACGTGGCCGCGATCGGCGCAGGAATCTGTGCCGCCGTGGCCCAGGTGCACGGCTGATGGCCGGTGCAACAACCGCCATGCAGACGTGGCTTGGCTCGCGGGCCGATGTCCGCAAACGGCGCGGACTTCAGCGCAGCACCGAGCCGCAGAACACGCTGGTGGATCTGGCCTCCAACGACTATTTGGGTCTCGCCGCCGATCCCCGCGTCATTGACGCAGCCACCCAGGCTCTGCACCAATTCGGCGCCGGAGCCCGCGGTTCCCGCGTGGTGTGCGGCACCACGGCGGCCCACCAGGATCTGGAAAAACAGCTGTGCCTCCTGACCGGACAGGAGGCGGCGCTGGCTTTCTCCAGCGGCTACACCGCCAACATCGGGGTACTGACAGCCTTGGGCGGCCCCGGAACTCTCATCATTCACGACGCCCACGTGCACGCATCCCTGCTTGACGGCATCAGGCTCTCCCGCTCCCCCGCACTCGAGGTGGCCCACCACGACGTGGCCGCCATTGCCGCTGCCCTGGCCAACCGCACTCAGCCGCGGGCCATCGTGGTGCTGGAATCCATCTACTCCGTGCTCGGCGATGCCTCCGATTTGGCCGCCGTCGCCGGCCTGTGCGCCACTTTTGACGCCCTGCTGCTGGTGGACGACGCCCACGGTCTCGGGGTCGCCGGCCAGGGGCGGGGCGCCGTCCATGCCGCCGGACTGGCTGGCGCGGCGCATGTTGCCGTGACAGCCACCTTGTCCAAGGCGCTGGGGTCCCAGGGCGGAGCCGCATTGGGCTCGGCCCTGCTCCGGGACCACCTGGTTAACACGGCCAGGACGTTCATCTTTGACACGGCCCTGGCACCGGCCGCGGCTGCCGCAGCCGCGCGCGCAGCAGCCATTGTCCGGCAGGAGCCAGAATTGGCGCAGCGGGTGCTGGCGAACGCGGCCGTTCTGGCCGCCCGGTGCGGTGTTCCGCAGGCCGCGGGCGCCGTCCAATCCATCCCGGTGGAATCGGCCAGCCGGGCAGCCGAGTTGGCAGCGGAGCTGCGGGCACAGGGTGTCTCAGTGGGCTGCTTCCGCCCGCCCAGCGTGCCCGACGGCGTATCCCGGCTCCGGCTGACGGCTCGCGCCAACCTCACGGACACGGACTTGGAATGGGCTGCCAACACCGTGGCGCGTGCGCTGGCAGCCGGCAGGAACGGTGGTCCGTCTTGAGCTACACAGTCATTGGCGAGCCTGCCCAGGTGCGGGACATCATGCGCCGCACGGACGACTTTGCCCCGACCAACGCCCTGACCTCGGTGGTTCCGCTGGCCCCGGCCACTCTGCGCATTCTGAGCAAGGTCCGTTTTGCGCTGCCCCCGGTGCTGGCTTCTGCCACAGGGGCCCAGCACCGAGCAGTGCGCACCATGGTGGGCCGCTTTTTTACGCCCGCCAAGGTTGCCGCCATTGAACCGCGGGTCCGTGAGCTGGCACGGCACAGGCTCGCGGCCACCAGCATGGCGCTTGGGCAGGGCCCGGTGGATCTGGCGGAGCACGTGGGCAGGCACATCCCGCCCGTCGTCATGGCCGAGCTCACGGGGCAACCCACGCCGAAGCTGGACCTCTTGAAACGGTGGAGCAGGGATTCCCTGGAGCTGTTCTGGGGCTGGCCGGATCCCGAGCGGCAACTCCTCCTGGCCCACAGCGCCGCGGAATTCTACGTGTGGCTTCGGCAGGAGGCGGCAGCCGCCCGGGGCACTTCATCGCTGTTTGGTGTGCTCGACGCCGCAGGCCTCTCCAGCGCCGAGGTGTGTTCCCTGGGCTACTTCTTGGTCATTGCCGGCCAGGAAACCACCGCGCAGCTCATCAACACGGTGCTGTTCCGCGGGCTTGAATCCGCCGCCCGGGCAACCACCGGCAGCTGGGCCGCCCTGAGTGAACCGGAGGCCGCCCGCAACCATGTCCGCGCGGTGTTGGCCACCGAATCCTCCGTCCACACCTGGCGGCGCGCTGCCCTTCGCGACACCCAGGTGGCGGGGCAGGCCATCCCGGCCGGGGCGGAAATCTTGTTGGAATTGTCGGGACGGCACCCCGGGCAGGCGGCACCGACCGCCTATTCGCTGGCATTTGGCCACGGCCTGCACCGCTGCCTCGGCGCAAAACTGGCCGAACTGGAAACCGCGCTGGTCCTGGAGGAAACCGCCAGAGCCCTGCCCCTCCTTGAACCGGCCGGTGCCCCGCCGCAGTGGCTGCGGCTGCTTTCCTTTCAGGCCCCGCTCACTGTCACTGCCCAACTCACCAACAAGGAATTCCCATGAGCGTCACCTACATAACGGGCACCGACACCGACGTTGGCAAAACGCTGACGACGGCGGCCCTGGCCGTGGCGCTGTCAGCCGCCGGGGCCGCCGTGGCCATCTACAAGCCGACCCAAACCGGAGCTTCCGGAAGCGAGCACGGCGACGTTGACGAGGTTTCCCGGCTCAGCGGCGTCCACTCGATTCATGAGGGCATCCGGCTCGGTGACCCCATGGCGCCACGTGCCGCCGCGGGCCGGGCCAATCGTGAATTGCCGGATCTGACTCACCATGTGGCCCGCATTGCGGAACTGGCCGCCAGCCATGACCACGTGCTGGTGGAGGGCGCCGGCGGATTGCTGGTGGAACTCGATGCCGACAGCCACACCCTGGCGGACCTCGCGGCGGCTGCCACGGGAGCCGCCCTGAGCCATTTCGTGGTGGTGTGCCGCAGTGGTTTGGGAACGCTGAATCACACCGCCCTGACAGTGGAGGCACTGCACCGCCGCGGCTTTGCCGGCCCGGCACTGGTGATCGGCTCCTGGCCGGCAACGCCGTCGGACGTTGAACTCAGCAACCGCGAAAGCCTGCGCGGAACTGAGGGAACGCAGTTTCTGGGCTGCCTGCCAGCCGGGGCATCCCGGCTGGCACCGCGGACATTCCGTGAACTGGCGACCCAATGGCTGCACCTGCCTCACTGCTAAGAGATTGCGTTACTTCTTCGCGGGCAGAACCAGTTCGCCTGTCTTGTCCGACGGCGACGATGGGCGAGGACGACGCGCTGACGACCGCCGCCGACAGCATCACACGTCGGCTATACCCTCACCTGTGGAGAGCTGCTAATGTGGGCAACCCAAAGCAAAGGAGGGCCCCGTGGGCAAGGTGGTCATGAACAGCTCGGTATCGGTGGACGGCTTCGTCGCGGACATGAACGACCAGCCCGGACCGCTGTTCGACTGGTTGCTCAGTGGTGACGTCCCGCTGGACGACAGCGGTGTGCTGAAGGTGTCGCAGACCTCCTACGACTACATCCGGCCGTACTGGGATCATATCGGGGCGACAATCGTTGGCCGCCACGTCTTCGACATGACGGACGGCTGGGACGGGAAGCCTCCGGGAGGGGTCGACCACGTGGTCGTCGTGACGCACAGGCCCAGGCCCGAGGGCTGGGACCCCGAGGCGCCGTTTCACTTCGTCGACGGCGTCGAGGCAGCCGTGGCCAAGGCGCAGGAGCTCGCGGGTGACCGCATCGTCGAGGTCGCCGCTGGCGATGTCGGTGGCCAGGTGCTAGCCGCGGGCCTGGTCGAGGAGGTGCGCATGGACGTCGTACCCGTCGTCTTCGGGTCCGGCAAGCGCTACTTCGGGTCGGTCAACGCACAGCACCTGTTGGAGGATCCCGACGTGGTGATTCAGGGAAACCGGGTGCTTCACCTGCGCTATCGGGTGCGCCGTTGACCGATCTGAGCCGGTACGCGAAGCAGTCCGCCAGCCAACATCCCCCCATAAGGAAATAACCTCCCGTTTCCGAGAGGTTATTTCTTCACATCTGCAAACCGTTGCGCCCCGCCACCACTATCGTGGCTCTATGGCCGCAAAGGAACGGCGAGTTCCGGCAAGTACACCTTGCCCCCGGTTGCCAGAAACTCCTGACTCTTCTCACGCATGCCCGCGTACATATCGGCAATGGCCGCCTGCGACTCGGCCGAACCATACTCGTCCCTGATGTCCTGGCTGATGCGCATTGAACAGAACTTCGGGCCGCACATGGAACAAAAGTGGGCGGTCTTTGCCGGTTCGGCAGGCAGCGTTTCGTCGTGGAAGGACTCGGCAGTGACCGGATCCAACGACAATGCGAACTGGTCACGCCAACGGAACTCGAATCGAGCCTTGGACAAGGCGTCATCGCGCTCCCTCGCCCCGGGGTGCCCCTTGGCCAGGTCCGCAGCATGCGCAGCGATCTTGTAGGTGATCACCCCGGTCTTCACATCGTCCTTGTTGGGCAGGCCCAAATGTTCCTTGGGGGTCACGTAACAAAGCATGGCTGTGCCGTAGCGGGCAATCTCCGTCGCCCCGATGGCCGAGGTGATGTGGTCGTACCCAGGTGCTATGTCGGTGACCAGCGGCCCCAGTGTGTAGAAGGGGGCTCCCTTGCAAAGCTCCTGCTGGCGTTCAACATTTTCCCGGACCAGGTGGAACGGGATGTGTCCCGGGCCTTCAACCATGACCTGGACATCGTGTTCCCACGCCCGCTGTGTCAATTCGGCAAGGGTGTCCAGTTCTGCAAATTGGGCGGCGTCGTTGGCGTCGGCAATGGAGCCTGGGCGCAGGCCGTCGCCCAGCGAAAATGCCACGTCGTACTGGGCGAAGATCTCGCACAGCTCGTCAAAGTGCGTGTACAGGAAATTCTCTTGGTGGTGGGCAAGACACCAACCCGCCATGATGGCCCCGCCGCGGGAAACAATGCCAGTCACACGATTGGCGCTCAAGGGGACGTAGCGAAGCAAGACACCCGCATGGATGGTCATGTAGTCAACGCCCTGCTCGCACTGTTCAATCACCGTGTCCCGGAAGATTTCCCAGGTCAGGGCGTTGGCTTCGCCGTTGACCTTTTCCAGGGCCTGGTAGATAGGCACGGTGCCGATCGGGACGGGGGCGTTGCGGATGAGCCATTCCCTGGTGGTGTGGATGTCATCGCCGGTGGACAGGTCCATGACAGTATCGGCACCCCACTGGGTTGCCCATTGCAGTTTGTCGACCTCCTCTGCGATGGAGCTGGTGACGGCCGAGTTGCCAATGTTGGCGTTGATCTTCACCAAAAAGGCCCGTCCAATGACCATGGGCTCGGACTCCGGGTGGTTGATGTTGTTGGGGATGATGGCCCGGCCGGCCGCCACCTCGCTGCGCACCAGTTCCACGTCGCAGTTTTCCCGGATTGCCACAAATTGCATTTCTGGGGTGATGATGCCGCGGCGGGCATAGTGCATTTGCGTAACGCGCTGACCGGCCCGTGCGCGGCGCGGCTCTGGAACCAATCCCTTCCACTCTGCTGAGGCAGCGCCCCGGCGCATCGCGGACTTGCCGTCGTCAAGCAAATTTCTGGTGCGCCCCCGGTAGATTTCCGTGTCCATGCGGGCACTGATCCACGCACTTCGAAAGGGTTGAAGGCCCACTACCGGATCGCTGCCCGGCCCGGCCGTGCGGTAGACGCGAAACGGCGCGTTGGCCTGGCCGTTGGGAGACGGCTCCAGCGCGATTTCTGTGACTGGTACACGAATTCCTGACTCTGGATCCACATCAAAGGCCAGTGAATGTGATTTCAGGGATTGCGTTTGCGCCTGTTCCAAACCTTTGGGGGCAGGGGTCATTGTTATTGCTTTGGGGTTCACAGATTGCTCACTTCCTTCGCCGGCATTACCCGGACAGGTTCAACGGTCGCAGGCTGCTTCAGCCTGATCTCAGCCCCTGCAAGGGCTCCCGTGTGGTCGGAAGAAACGCTACCACGCACTACGGCCCACCGTTGGCCATGCAAGCTCAACCGGCGGCGGGGCCAGCGGCCAGGCTCACTCCCCCGCCTCGTTCCGTGCGCTTGTCTGCTCCCGGCTGGAAAATGACTCTGCCATGGCAAGGATCTGCTCCGCCCGCCCACGGGCCAGGGCCGCATCAGCGGGCACAAAGGCCAGACGGGTGCGCCGTTCCAACAAGTCCGCCACGCTGGCGGCACCCTCAGCCTGAACAGCGAAAAGCAGTTCCGCGCCGGTGATCTCGGTCCCATCAAACAGCGGCTCCGCGAGGAGCGGATCCTGCAGCTGGAGCGCCTGCACCGCAGCGGCTTCCGTGCCATATTTCGCCACGAGCCTGGCCGGTGCGTCAATGGTTCCGAGCACTGTGGCGGACGCTGCACCCACCAGCGGCAGGGTCTTGGTGCGGCAGGAGGCTTCGATCCCCAACCGGGCCACCACTGCATCCACGGCGTCCTGGGCCATCCGGCGGTAGGTGGTCATTTTTCCGCCCACCACCGTGATGGGCGCCCCGGGGACATCCCGGATCAGGTGCCGGCGTGAAATGTCGGCGGTACCGTCGGGGCCGTCCCCGTGGGCGGCCTCCACCAAGGGCCGCAGTCCCGCGAAGGAACCCACCACGTCCTCGCCTGTCAGCGGTACCGTCAAGGTGGCGTTGACAACGTCCAAGAGGAAGTCGACGTCGTGCTCCGGAACCTGGGGCCGGTGGCCGTCGGCGGTGTGGTCCGCCTCATCCGTGAGCCCGATGTACACCAGGCCGCAGGGCTGCGGCAGCACAAAGACGTAGCGGCCAAAGTGCCCGGGCACGCCAACCGTGTGCGCGGCATGGGGATTGCCCATCCGCTCCGCCCGTACCACCAGATGGGTGCCCCTGCTGGGGGTCACGCTCAGTTGCGGCTCGAAGTCGCCAGCCCACACACCGGTGGCGTTGACCACCGCGCGAGCCTGGATGGCAACGCGCGCCCCCGTGCGAGTGTCCACGGCCTCCACGGTTGTCGCGGTCAGGCTGCTGGCCTTGACGTCGCGCAGCACATGGGCCCCGTGCCGGGCTGCCGTGCGGACCACGCCGAGCACCAGCCGGGCGTCGTCCACGGCCTGTCCGTCCCAGTAAAGGTAGCCGCGGCGCAGTGCCGTGACGTCCAGTGCCGGCGCCAGTGCGGTCACCGCCTGGTTGGAGAGGAGCTGGGGCCGCGGCAGCGTTTTGCTGCCCAGTCCGGACAGTCTGCGCAGCACGTCGTAGATGACCACACCCAGCGCTGCAGCCGCGCCCTCCCAGGCCGGGGCGCTGCGGGCGTCCGGGATGACAAACCCCAGCGGGCGGACCAGGTGCGGGGCTATGTTGCTCATGAGCCAGCGCCGTTCCATGGCCGATTCCCAGGCCACGGGGAAGTCCATCCTGGCCAGATACCGCAGCCCGCCGTGGATGAGCTTGGAGCTGTAGCCGCTGGTTCCGGCGCCGAAGTCGTGGCTTTCAATGAGGGCCACGCTGAGTCCGCGGCTCACGGCATCCAGGGCCACACCGGCGCCGGTGATGCCGCCGCCCACCACCACCACGTCTACCGTGTGGTGGGCCACGTGCTCGAGTGCCCGCTGGCGGCTTTCGCAGTTGATCCAGCTCGGGTTTTTCATGGTCATGCTCCGCTCTGCTGTGCACCGTTGTTCGACGGCGTGAGGTAGCGTTCCAGCATCTTGGCAAGTTCTGCCAGAGCGCCCTCGAAGGCGTCCGTTTTCAGGAGAACCCGTGAGGACAGGGCCACGCCCTGCAATGCCAGCAGCAGCGTGGTGGCTGTCCCCCCGGCCGCTTCGATGCTGCCGTCCGTCACGCCTGCGTCCAGAAGTGTGCGCAGCTGGTCGAGGATGAGCTGCTGGCTGGCACCAAATCGATCCGTCACATAGGGGATCAGGAATTCCGGGTCTCGCTCGGCGATGGACGCCAGCAGTTCTGAGGTGGCAAACACCCGGACGCTTTCCACCGCGAAGTGCACCAGCTCCTGGCGCCCGGTACCAGTGGGCGTGCCGATCCGTACGGTGTTCGCGTAGCTGCGGAACTCATGGGTGAGGGTTGCCAGCACCGCATTCTCCACCGAACCCATCCGGCGGTAGAAGGTCATGCGCGAAATGCCAGCCCGCTCGGCAATGTCGTTGGCAGTGGTTCGGCGGACACCGTGGAGCACCACTGAATCCCGGGTTGCGGAAAGGAGCGTGGCATCGGCCTGCACGTTGGTACGTTGTGACGTCATGTGTCACACTGTATCCCATGGTGACGAATCTCACAGAAACAGTTTCTCCCTCCGTGTGGCACGGCTGGGGGGACCCCAGCCACGCCCGGCCCCTGGGCGCAGGTGCACTGGAGTTTCTGCGCCGCACCCTCAAGCTCACCAGCATCGACGCCGGCCATCCACCCGTTGACGTGGCCGATGTTCGCGTGGGTCCGGTCGCGCTGGAGGAAGATGACCTGGACGAGATCCGGGCCATTGTTGGGACTCAACACGTCGCCACGGATGCCGTGGAACGCATCCTCCATGCAGGTGGCAAGAGCACCCCGGACCTGCTGCGACGCCGCAGCGGAGATGCACTCGAGGCCCCCGACGCCGTAGTGTTCCCCGGCAGAACCGAGGAAGTGGGGCAACTCCTGGCGCTGTGCGTACGGCGTCAACTGGCCGTGGTGGCCTTTGGTGGCGGAACGTCGGTGGTGGGCGGGGTGGAACCACTGCGCGGCCGCTTTGCCGGCGTCGTCACCCTGGACATGCGACGCATGAACCGGCTCCTGCAGGTGGATCCCGTCTCACGCACGGCCTCGTTTGAGGCCGGCATCCGGGGCCCTGCCATCGAAGCGGCACTCGCCCCGCACGGCTTCACGCTGGGGCACTTTCCGCAAAGCCACCAGGAAGCCACCCTGGGCGGATATGTGGCCACGCGCTCCGCCGGCCAGGCATCAACCGGCTACGGCCGGTCCGACGAGTTGGTCAAGACCGTCCACCTCGAGACCCCCGCAGGCCCGTTCGACGTCGGCTCCCTGGCACCGGGCACGGCTGCCGGGCCAAAGCTGCTCGACGTGGTGGTGGGCAGCGAAGGAACCCTTGGTGTCATCACCGCGGTCACCGTCAAGGTGTCCCCCACGCCCGAGGACAAGGTGTACGGATCCTGGTCCTTCCCGTCATTCGCCGCCGGGGCCGATGCCATGCGGCGCCTGCGCCACGACGGCCGCCTTGGCGACATGCCGCACGTCTGCCGCCTCAGCGACACTGATGAGACGGCGTCGACCTTCAAGCTGGGCGGCTGGAAGACAGGCCTGCTCTCCGGCTACCTGGCAATCCGAGGCCAGCAGACTCCCGTGCTGTCCCTCTTTGTCTGGGAGGGCGACCGTCGAGGGGCCAGTGCCCGGATGCGGCGCAGTGCGCGGATCCTGCGGCGCGCTGGCGGGATCCCGCTGGGTCCGGCGCCGGGGAAGTCGTGGGAGCATGGCCGCTTCAGTGGCCCCTACCTGCGTGACGAACTCCTGACCCGCGGCGTCTACGTGGAGACCCTCGAAACGGCGGCCACCTGGGGCCAGCTTGAGCCTACGTATCAAAGTGTCCGCCGGGCCATCCTGGACGCACTTGAGGCCCGCGGCGGCGCAGCCCATGTGCAGACGCATATTTCGCATGTTTACTCCGACGGCGCGTCCCTGTATTTCACTTTCCTGTCCGGGCTCGAGGAGGACTGGCTGGCCCAAAATGCGCGCGTCAAGGAAGCTGCCTCCAACGCCATCGTGGCGGCCGGGGCCACCATCACCCACCACCACGCCGTCGGCCTGGACCACGCACCCTACATGGGCGCCGAAATCGGGGACCTGGGCATCAAGGTCCTGGCCGGCATCAAAAACACCCTGGACCCTGCGGGCATCATGAACCCCGGCAAGCTCATCCCAACACCTTTGGAGACACAGCCATGAACAGCACTATTGGATCCCTCGCCCATGCAACCGTCCTCATTACCGGCGCCGCCATGGGCATGGGCAAAATGTACGCCCACCTTGCGGTCAAGGACCACGCCGCCCACGTGATTCTCTGGGACATCAATGCCGGGCTGTTGGAGGAGGCCGCCGCCGAGCTCAGCGGCAGGGGTTCGGAGATCCACAGCTACGTGGTGGACGTCAGCCAACTGGAGGATATTGAAGCTGCCGCGGAGAAGGTGCGCACCGACGTGGGCACCCCGGACATCCTGATCAACAATGCCGGCATTGTGCGCGGCAAGTACTTTTGGGAGCACGATCAGCGCAGCGACATCGCCGCCACCATGGCCATCAATGCCTTGGCCCTGATGCACGTCACCCGGGAGTTCCTGCCTGCCATGATCGACGGCGGACGGACGTCGCGGATCGTCAATGTGGCTTCGGCGGCCGGACTACTCGCCAACCCCCGCATGAGTGTCTACTCATCCTCCAAGTGGGCAGCAATTGGCTGGAGCGATTCCTTGCGGCTGGAACTAGCCCAAGCCGGACACCATCACATCAAGGTGACCACATTTTGCCCCTCCTACATCAAGACGGGCATGTTTGAAGGCGCCCGCGGCCCGCTCCTGACACCGCTGATGGAACCGGCCGCGGTGACGGAGCGCGTGTGGCGGGCCATGAAGGAAGGCACACCAATGCTGATGATGCCGTGGACAGTGAAACTGAGCACGGCACTGCGCGGAGTCCTGCCGGTCGCCGCCTGGGATGTGGTGGCCGGGCGAGTGTTTGGCGTTTACAAGTCCATGGAACACTTCACGGGACGCAAGTAGGGGTCCTGCGCTCCATGACCGGCTCATGGTCAATACTCGGGCCAGACGGCGCGTAGAACGCGAATAGCTTCATCCACGTCTACAGCTTCGCGCTTGCTCGCCTTGACGAGTTGCGTGGCTGCGGAGAGAACGTCGCGCGGTATGGCTGACGCTTTTGTGCTGACTCGTGTGCCACTGCCGATGCGCGTGACGAGGAAGTCTTCGCTTTCGAGTGTTCTATAGGCTTTTGCCACTGTGCCAGGTGCCACGCCGAGGTCGCTGGCCAATTGGCGCACGGAAGGAAGTCTTTGGCCGGCGGAAAGTAGGCCGGTCGTGATGAGCCCAAGAATTTGGTCCCGAATCTGGTCGACGAGTGGAGCGCCAGATTCGGTGAGAGTGATGATCATGCCAGCGCTGCCCTGCTGGTTTGTCGTGTACGGGCGGGTAGAACTGTCAGGAGAGTCGACCACCACATTGCCATGCCACAGATGAATGAGAGGAGAGAAGCAAGCTGAAGGGCGGGGCCGAGCGCCGCAAAGGAAGTGCCGAGCTCGAACCATCCTGCTTGCCCAGTGCGGAGGGAGGAGGTGTTGGAGAGTGATTGCAGCACCACACTGAGGTGGAGAAGGAGCCCTCCGGTGCTTACCGACAAGACGTTGCCAATGCGTGCAACTCTTGCGGCGGTGTCGCGCTGTGAATC
Source organism: Arthrobacter glacialis (assembly GCF_002909415.1). Lineage (NCBI taxonomy): Bacteria > Bacillati > Actinomycetota > Actinomycetes > Micrococcales > Micrococcaceae > Arthrobacter > Arthrobacter glacialis. The sequence continues at coordinate 67,218 of NZ_PPXB01000011.1, forward strand.
AACGGCAAGTGCTGGACGCGAGATCATTATCAGAGCGACCACTACGATCGTGGCAATGAGTGCGATCATGATCAAACACGGCGTCGAGAACCACCACCCGTAGATGGTTGTGCTGGCACTGGAGTTGGCGGAGGACCGCACCACGAACATCACATGCCTACCTCTCTCGTCGGGGCTCGAAGCCAATCCTGCGAAGAACGCAATCGAAGAGACCACAGCCATCACGCCGACCGCGGATCCCAGCCACGCCCGAGAAGTGAAGGTCATGAGTGTCCGAGGGGCAAGAGCGGCAGTGCCGCGCGGACCGGGAGCAGGCACCGGGACGATAAGTAAGACCAGCGCAACAACAGTCAGCACGAGCGGAGCAAGGTAACGGCCAAGCTGAAGAAACAGTACTGTGTCCTCGCTGAAGTGTGGCATCCACCATGGAAAGACAGACCACGCGGTGAAGGTGATCATGAACCCGAGGGCGAGGACAATCCCAACGGACGTGAATTGCCGTACGGTTTTCGGCAGGACCACGTGTGATCGCCGACGGATGAAGGATACGCCGCACGCAAGAAGCAGTGCGACGACAGTAGGACCGAACTGGTACAGAAAAATGACCATGAACTCTAACCCCCAAAAGTGTAACAACCCAATGACACAAAGTGTGCCATAGGAGTGGGACACTTTCCAGTATCTTGATCGCGTCGCCAAGAAAGAAAAGCGTTCCCCTAGCGGCGTCTCTTGGCGCGGGCGCCGAACTCGTCAAGAACCCGCACAACATCCTTCGCCAGCCAGATGCGGTTGCGTCTTCCCGTTGAAATTTGGATCAGTATGTCTGAATCAACCAGGCGGTTGATAGCGACTTGGGCATTGACAGCCGAAATGCCAAGCTCAGTTGCAGCGGCGGCACTGTCAATAACTGGCTGGCGAAGGAGGATGTCCACGAGTCGGTGGGCCGCGGAGTCTCGTCTGGCTTTAACGCGGTCGCGCCACTCTATCCGGACGGTTTCCAAGTCCTCTACGAGGATGCGACCATTGTGCACAGCCGCGAACGATGCCTCAGCAATGGAGCGGACTATCGGCGCGATGTCCCCGGAGCGGTATGCACCGAGGGCCTCAAAATAGCGACCCGTGTCGTGGAGCAAACCCGCAGAGACCGGAACGGCTACATTGCGCGTTAGCTGCCCCCCACGCAGCATGGCCTGGATGAGTGCTCTCCCGACTCGGCCATTGCCATCGGGGAATGGATGGATTGTTTCGAATTGGGCGTGGGTAATCGCGGTCTGCACAAGAACGGGAAGGTCGACTCGACTGGCGAAAGCGACCAGATCGTCCATGAGTGCGGTGACCCGCTCGTGATGGGGCGGGACGAACTGTGCAGTGTGGGGCCCCAGGTTCCCTCCTCCGATCCACACCTGCTGATCTCGCCAATGGCCGACGATGTCGGGGTTGCTTTGCTCGAGTAGCGCCCGGTGCATTTCCAGGATGGCGTGGCCATCAATGGAGTCGGACAGTGCCAGAGCTGCTTGCATGGCTCTGACGTTGCCTACGATCAGCTGCGCATTCTTCGAGGCGTGCTCACCGAGTTCCGCCAAGGCGATTTGTCGCGCGCCGCTGCTTAGGTTCTCAATCTCAGAGCTGGAGGCACTTTCGGTGCGCAAGAGAATGGATGCGAAGGGTGCTGCAATCTGCCCTACTTCGGCATCGAAACGAGCGAGTTCACTAGCTGCTTCTTCAGTCAGTGCTTGCAGTTCGCCATCGAGGTGGATTTCCAGACCGGAAATGAAGGGGGGCACCGCCGCCAGATACGGTCCGGCGGCCCGGCGCCTTTGCGTGCGTGAGCCATACTCGTCTTGAACATTGCGCCAGGGCAGCTCTTCATAGCCGAGTGGTGGCCAGGCCACGTCCTGCTCAAACATTGACATTACACAAGCATACCAATGGTTATTTAATTAAGCATTGGTATGGGCCGTCGTTATTCTGATTTACGCCAGCGCCGCCGTCCGGAGGACGAATCGGGATTCTGGTGTCCCGCAAGCCGTTCCCCTGACGGGATCGATCCGGTCCGCCCATCCTGCAACGGACAGCTTGCTCCCCTGATCCAGCAAGATCCCGCGCCCGCCGTGCATGCGCTCGTAGAGGCGGCCGCTTGACAGCGGGATGTTGCGCAACCGACGCCCCAGCGGCTCCGGCCCCTCCCCGAAGTCGTAGCGGATCCCGGTGCCGCTGATCTTCTCGGCCAGAAATCTGCTGACGTCCGGAATTCGTCGAGGGTCGGCGGTCTCCACATCCACCCCATCCTGGTCTTGCTCAACAGCGCTCACCCGCGTGCCCCGGCGGATCTGGGCGCCGGGTTCGGCAGCGCGTTCGGCCAGCAGGCGGTCGGTGACAGGTTGCGGAATACCCAGGACGTAGCCGTGGGCGGTGTCCAGGACCGGTGGCACGGGCTTTTCGATTACGGCGAAGCGGCCCACACCATCGGGGTATTGCTGCCCCAGGGCCAGGAACCTTTCCAACAGACCCCGCTGGTCCATGATTTCGATGCTGCGGGGTGGAGGCCCAGCGAGCGTACTGTCTGGCTCGGCTCCTCCGCCGGAAATGATCACGTCAACCGCCAATCCATGCCGCTCACAGTCAGCTTGCGGAATTCAGGCGGTCATCACCGGACATGTCCCCCACCCCGGGCATTCCGTCTGCGAGCGCGTAGCGAAGCGTGACGGTGCCCGTTGGTGAGGTCACTGCCGGCTCCACCAGCACCAGGTTGCTCGGGACCACACCATCGGCGAAGACTTGCTTCCCGCTGCCTAGGAGTATTGGGTACACCCAGAGTGTGAGCCTGTCGAAGAGTCGTTCGGCGAACAGGGTTTGGACAAGGTTGAGGCTGCCGATGACGTGAATGTTTTGGTGCCGCTCGCGCAATTCGCGGATGGCGGCGGCAGTGTCCGGGCCCAAGTGGGTGGAATTGGCCCACTGAGGAGTCAGCAATTGGCGTGAGGCCACGTATTTGGGCAGGCTGTTGAAGAGCCGCGCAATGCTCCAATCCACGCCTTCCTCCTGGAAGGGCCAATATGCGGCGAAGATGCTGTAGGTACGGCGTCCCAGCAGGAGTGCGTCCATCCCAGCCATACCGGCGTTGATCTGTTCGCCCACAAGCTCGTCCAGTAGCGGCGCCTGCCAGCCGCCATAGGCGAAGCCGCCGTCGTTGTCTTCCTCTGGTCCGCCGGGTGCCTGGGCTACGCCGTCGAGGGTGGTGAACAGGTCTATGTGTATGAGTCCCATACCGCGCTCCGTCCGAGTTGACCGCCGTCGCCCCGGCTGCGGGACTACCCTCAAGGCTGGCACAGTGCCCCCTGCAAATCAATGGCCCCAAGTCGTCAAGGCGTTGATAAGTTTGCCGCAACGTCAGCAGCACCGTGCCTCGGCAGTGATCCCGCTAGAATTTGGGCCGGACACCAATGGGGCGTGCCATGTTCACACCCTTGGAGGGTTTCTTGTCCCCTATCAGTACACGCCAGCGCTCAGTCATGCTGGCGGCCTCCATCGCAGCTCTCGGCGCCGTTGCCCTGGTGGCGGGCTCCGCCTTGGCCGCTCCCGCCATGGGCAGTGCACCAACGCCCTACGTTCCGGTGACCCACAGCGTTGATTTCGCCGCGGGAGCTGCGTCCACGTGGACGGCCCCGGCCAACATCTCTTCTAGCAAGGTCACACTGTGGGGCGGCAACGGTGGAACCAACCGGGGCAAGACCAAACCCAACGGCATCCCGGATGACAACGGCATCCCGGGCGGCACGGGGGCCGCGTTGGCACTGGATCTGTCTGTACAACCCGGTGAAGTGCTCAACCTTTCGGTGGGCTTTGCCGGCAACGATGCCAGCAACGTTGCCGGCCGGCTCCACCGGTACCCAGCAGGCACCAGATGGCGCCGGCGGCTTCACAGCCTTGCGCGCCAATCCGGCCGGTGACATCTTCAGCCACGGCGGCGCAGGTGGCAGTGCAACGCTGTTGTTCACGTCCCCCCCCCCTCCGGCTCGGGCACCCAGTCATTGATTGCCATCGCCGGTGGCGGCGGCGGCGGCGGGGCTGGCGGAAACATCGGCGGCAGCTCGGTGTCCCAAGGCGGCATGGGCGGCTCCTCCACTTTGGCAACTGCCAATGATGGGGATCCCGGTCCCAGCGGCGATGAAGGTTGCCCGCCAGTGGCCGGCGGCTTGGGTGGCCAGGCTGCAACCATGGCAGGCGGCACAGGCCAGTCGGTGGCGGCGGCGCTGGTTCAAGTTGGATCGCCGCTGGCACGGTGGCCACGGATACGGCGCGGCCGGCCGAACTGTTTAACGGCCAGGCAACCATCAGCTGGACTGAGCCCACACCCGTTGCCACCCTCACGGCAACCCCGGCCACTGTGGAAGCAGGTGGAACCGTCACCCTCGAGGCGGCAGTGTCCCTGCTCCCTGCGGTCACCTCCCCCATGGCCATCTTCTCCGACGGCAGCACAGTTCTTGGCCAGGCTCCCGTAGCCGCCAACGGCACGGCCCCCTTGCCCGTGGCTGGTTTGGCCCCCGGACTGCACACCGTAACCGTTTCCATCGAGGCGGCGAACATTGCCTACGCAGTCTCACCACCTGTGAACGTCACGGTCAATGCCGCAGTGGTACTGAGCACTCCTGCGGCCCCTGTGGCACCGTCCACTTCATCGGTTCCGTCTCCCTCCGCCTCAGCTACGGCAACCGCCGCAGCTGAGGTGCCCGGTCTGGCACAGACAGGGGTCAACGGCGCGTTGTTGCTGGTGGGGTCCGCTGTTGTCCTCCTCGCGGCGGGCGGCATCTTGTTGGTTGTTCGACGCCGGGGCTGCGGGTAGCGGGCACCGGCCTGCCGACTCTAGCAGACCTCCGGGTTGAGCTGGACCTCCTTGTGAGGTCCCTCAACCTGGGGGTCTTTTGGATGTCCCCACAGTGCCGTTGGGCATCGGCCGGCCGTGCCGCCAATTCACACCGGTCTTCAGAATTTCACACGTCTATTGGCCATCCAGTTCTCGCGGCAGGGCCTGATGATGAGCCTGGCCATGGGACCGTCTGTCTTCTTTCATCTCGGCTTCAAACAGGTGGCGTTTCCCCTCCACCAGTTCAAGGCGTGCCTGCCTCTCGGCCTCCTTGAACTCCGCGTAGTAGCCGTCGTCGTAATCTTCAACTATTTGAAACGTCCAACGGCCGCTGATGACGTTCCTGCCCACCATTCGCTGCTCTAGGGAGTCCGCCAGTGACTCGTGCCCAGCCGTTCGGAGCAGATCAACCGCCTCTCCCAGCGCCAGATCGGCCGTACCCGTCAGTCGATGAAACCCGTACAGGTATCCGCGGGCATGCTCAACCACCTCCAAAGCCTCAGAAAGTTTCCCCAAGGCCAGCACGGTTGCATCGCTCACCCCGGCACCCCGTCGGTGATTGGCATCCGGACCGTCATCCCGCATTGAAGTCTCCATGATGGACAGCCTATGCCTCCACCACCCAGCAGCCGGGGAAATCATGGCCTCGGACACTGGATGCAATGCCACGGTGCACCTAGAGCAGGGGCCAGTCCGACGATCGCAATGTCTTCAGCGTCTGGTACCGAATTTCAGTTGTCCGGGTGTTCGTCCGCGCGCGAGGGCTCGTTTAAGCATCTCAGGCGCTTTATGCAGCAGTGAACAGCCAGGATTTCATAAAAGCTGTGGGCTGATGGCACCAACCTCTGCACGCCAAATCAATCCATCAGGAGCGCCAGCACGGCGCTGTCCGGTTGCCGCTTAAGGTTGGCCACCACACCTTGCTCGAACAAGAGAAGGACGCGGGGGTTGATGTAGGACCCCCGGGCAATGGCCGGAGTGTTGTGAAGCCATGTCGCAGCGGCATCAACTGCCTCACTAATCGCTTCAGGCTCGGGAACTCCGGAACGATGGGACCGGGACAGGGATAGTGCCGCCACAGCGGTGCCTTGCCAGGTGCGGAAGTCCTTGGCAGTAAAGCCGTGTCCCGCAATGTCACCAAGATAGTTGTTGATCTCCGCGTCGGAAATGGGCTCCCAGCGGGTGCGTCTTCCCTCGCGCACAGCTCTGCAGATGGCTGGACCAGTTCTTGGGGTGCGCGGGATCGAGGTGAAGTAGTCCCGCAGCAATTCATCCGTGACGCGGATTTTCCATGCGCCGCCCGACTTTCCCCGGAACGCGAGCTCGAGGGCACGGCCATGGACAGCAACGTGGCGTCGTTGCAAGGTCGCCACCCCAAAGGAGCCGTTTTCCTGGGCATACGCGGCACCCCCAACACGCAACCCCGCCCGATCCATCAGGCGTACCCCTGCGGCCATCGCACGGCGCCGCCCGTCCACGGTCTGTTTCAAGTCAAGGGAGACACGACGCCGAATGGTTGGCAACCGCTGTGCGAAGGCGAGGGAGCGCACGAATTTTTCCTCGTCACGAGCATCTCGCCAGCGCGGATGATAAATGTATTGAGTGCGGCCCGCATCGTCAACCCCCGTCGCCTGGATGTGGGCATTCGTTTGGGAAGCGATCCACACCTCTGACCAGGCAGGCGGTATGGCGAGATCACGAACGCGCCCCAGCATGTGCTCGGATTTGATGGCGCGGCCGTTTGCCGACCAGTAGCTAAAGCCATGTCCGGACCGCCGCCGAGTAATTCCACCCCGGCCGGGTTCAACGCGTCTCAACTCTTCGATCATTTATGTGCCCTTCGGAACCGGATATTCCTGCATCCAGACGGCGAATTCGGTTTTTGTTCCGTGTGCCGTGGCTCGATATTACGCGCCAAAACCTCATTCGCGCCAACCAGTGGCAGGCTCCGGCCGAAGGCCCCAGCGCTTCGGGAAGGGTTGACGGCAAAGCGTCAAAGTGACAGGGTGAAGAAAGGCGCAGCTGAGTATTCCTACATCAATAATCCTTACAATTCATCGAATTAAGGAGGAACCATGAGCACGAACTCTTCTCCCGCATCTTCCGCTTCAAAGAGTCCAGAAGGCGGGTACGGGTCGCCGGCTCCTGAGGATGAAATGCCCAATCCAGAAACAACAAATTCCGAGCCAAACAACCCGCCTGGCACTGACAGATCCACCACCGACTCTTTGCCTGACGGTTCAGGAAATTCCAGGCGTGGTTCACTCGAGGGGTCAGGGGAGGATGAACCGGGCGATCGATTTGATGCCGGATAGCCGCCCTGAAAACTATGCCATTGCACAAGGGCAACAGAGCATTCAGCAGTACGCATCCGCAAATTCACCAACGCCTTAGCGCTGCCGGGAAACCCGGTTCGAAAAGTTTAGGAATCGGCAGCGTTACTGGCCGTGAGTGATACACGACGGTCGTCTATGATCGACCGGCTTCGACAGGAGTTCTCATGGTTTCCAAAAAGACGTCAAAAGCGAAATTTACGGTCCCCGGCTTGACCCTCAAGAACGGGCACAAGATTGCCGCCGTTTTGCAGGCACGACTTCATGCACTCAACGATCTCCAACTCACACTCAAGCACGCCCACTGGAACGTCGTGGGACGGGACTTCATTGGTGTTCACGAAATGTTGGACCCACAGATCGATCTGGTTCGGGCGATGGTCGATGAAACAGCAGAGCGCATTGCCACGCTCGGGGTATCACCCAACGGTTTGCCAGGCGCTCTCGTTCAGGCCCGAGACTGGAATGACTACTCAATAGCTCGGGCCGCGACTACTGAGCATCTAGCCGCCTTGGACCTTGTGTACGAGGGAATCATTTCAAGCCATCGGGACGCCATCACAGCCACCGGTGAACTGGACCCCATCACCGAGGACATCCTCATCGGACAATGCGGCAAGCTGGAGCTCTTCCAATGGTTCCTGCGGGCACACTTGGAAAGCAACACAGGGGAACTCGTCCATGCAAACGCGGCAACTGAAAAAGCCGCCGCAAAGTCGGCAAAGCAGTAGCAACCCACCCACTCGCGGGTGAGCAACGCCCAAAGAGGCGGTGTGCAATTCATCAGGATTCATCCAGCTGGCGGCAAGTCCCGGAACCAGTCCGGGACTTGCCGTCTAGCTTTCCAGCGACCGTTGCACCTAAACAAGAAAGTAAGGAGTAAGACATGAAGGGGAAACTGATATTTACAGCAGGAGTTCTCACCGGCTACATCTTGGGTTCCAGAGCCGGGCGAACAAGCTATGAAAACCTGAAAAAGTCTGTGAAGTCATTGTGGGCAAAAGACAGTGTGCAAGATGTGGTGACCGGCGTCGAGCACCAACTCAAAAACGTTGCAGATGAATTCGGACATAAAGTCAAAGACACCATTGCAAGCTCTGCGGCACACCAAGATGGTCCCAGCCTGGCCACAACGCCCACGCTTCCGGATGTCACCTCTGACCCGGCACTCAACGACAAGGTAGGCCAAGACTGGGCTGATGAAGGCGGTGCCGCTCCCGCCAAGTAATAGTCAGGTGGCAGAGCAGATCAATAATTCTGCCGGCTCAACGAGAGGAATAGCTCATGACGAAGGACCAGTACACATTTCAAAACCCGGTCACGCGCTACCCGAGCATCAGTCCGCCGGAACAAGACCAGCCCGAGCCTGGACTGGACCGGGATCTTGTGCCCCAAACAGACCGCGGAGAACATTCCTACCGCGGTACGGGACGTCTGACCGGCCGGAAAGCACTTATCACGGGCGCCGACTCCGGTATTGGCGCCGCAGTGGCCATTGCCTACGCCCGTGAGGGGGCCGACGTCGCACTGTCCTACCTTCCTGAGGAGGAAGTCGATGCGCAAGACGTTGTACGGATTATCCGTGCATGCGGGCAGATCGCCGTGCCACTCCCCGGTGATATTGCCAGTGCAGAAGCCGCCCGGTCCCTCGTGGCTGCAGCGGCGCAGCAACTCGGCGGCTTGGACATTGTGGTTAACAATGCTGGCAAGCAGATTTCCGTGGACAATCTTGAAGACCTCAGTGACGAACAATTCGAATCGACGTTCACCACCAACATTTTCGCGATCTTTTGGATCACCAAGGCGGCCCTGCCACACCTGCCAGTCGGCGCCACCATCATCAACACCACCTCTGTTCAGGCCTACAACCCGTCCCCCAACCTCATCGACTATGCGGCCACCAAGGCTGCGATCAACAACCTCACCAAAGGCCTCGCCCAGCAGCTGGCTCCGCGTGGCATCCGCGTCAACGCCGTCGCGCCCGGACCATTCTGGACACCCCTGCAAGTCAGTGACGGCCAGCCGAAGGAAAAGTTACCTACGTTCGGGAAGAACACGCCACTTGGCCGTGCCGGACAACCCACTGAGCTTGCGCCTGCCTATGTCTTCCTTGCGTCACCAGAATCCAGCTATGTGCTCGGCGAAACCTTGAACGTCAATGGCGGCACACCCACACCGTAGAGTCTTGGCCCCCATGAGAACGTTCGCGGTCATTGAGCCTATCGGCCCCGTGCCTAGAGGCGTAGGCTCACAATCAACGCTACAAAGCTTCAGCGGCCATGGGAATTGGGGCGCTTGGATCCGTTCACTGGGCCAGAAAGGACTCAAGGGTTACTCCACGCTGCACAAAGCAGCGCTGATTGAGTCACTGCGGAATTCCTAGTCCGTCCACACCGATCCCAGCAAGGAGACCACGCGAGTCATGGACACCGATTCGGCAGCTGCCAACCCGGGCGGCCAAGAGGCTGTCAGCGGGCGAAACGAAACCCTCGACGAACAGCGTGATCGCCAGTGGATTGACCTGCTGCAGGAGCTGAGAGTCATGCAGACAGGTACACAAATAATTGCCGGCTTCCTACTGACGCTTCCTTTTCAATCCCGGTTCACTGAATTGGATGCCATGGCCACCGGACTGTACTTGGGCAACGTGATTTTGGCCGCCCTGGCAACGTGTTTGATGCTGGTTCCAGTGGCGATGCACCGCGAACTCTTTGCCCGGCGGATGAAGGACCGCCTGGTTTCCTCCGGCCACCGTGTGGTCCGCATAGCGTTATGGCTCATTGGCCTGCTGGTGGTCGGCACCATTGCCCTGGTCTTTGACATGGTTCTAGGAAGATTCCAGGCTGGCGTGGTTTCGGTGCTGTTCGGCTGCACCTTGTTGGCGATGCTGGGCATCTATCCACTATGGATCCGGTCCCGGAGCACCTCCTCACCCGGCCAGCGACGGAGGGGCGCCTAGGCCAAGATGCCCAGCCACTGGTTGATGGGCTGAGGACTCATTTTTGATGGCGTTGCTCAGAAATGCACTCAATCCTTCCATGCCGCCCATGACAAACGCCTGACGCTGGCGGTCGGCCCCCGTGCCGAGTAAAAGGAGTTGCTCGGCCAAGGCCGTGACAATGGCGAGATCACCGGACTCATCCAGTGCCTGGCGGGTTTCCCTCAGCAAGCAGCGAACCACCTCCGAGGCTGGCGCCAGCTTGTTGTTCAGGGGGTGCACCAATTGGGCGCCGAGTCCGTGGCGAGCAGAGTGCCACAACGCCGCATCCAACATTTCCGGCCCGGTTGCCAGCGGCGGCGGCAGTGGCTGGGTCATTGATGTAGCCACCAAAGCACGGCCCAACAAGGCCAACAAGAGGGTCGTGGAGGGCTCCAGTTGGGCATCGGCGACTCGTATTTCCACCGTAGGTTGTTGATCTGACAACCTGGCGGACCACGAAACAGACCCCATGTCCGGGGTAATACCAATACCGATCAAAGCTTGGGTTCTCTTGTCGTAGTCGGCTGCGTCAATGAACGTTGGTGGACACCCGGCTGTAGTCCACCGCCGATACTCAATGGCACGCCAGCTGGCGAAGGTGGTGTCCTTCCCGCACCAAAAAGGGGAGTTTGCCGACATCGCCAGCAGGGTGGGAAGCCAGTGGCGCAGATAATTCAAGGCATTTGTGGCGACATCCCGGTCCGGGATCCCCACGTGTACATGCAGACCGTTGATGTGGTGCTCGAGCGCCAATGTGCCCATGCTGGTGGCAATATCCTGGTACCGCCTGTCCGCTGTCACCATGGGCCCCGCAGGGTTGTTGAACGGCGTACCAACGCCGGCTACCAGCACCCCATGATCCTCGGCGCAGTCAACGAGCGCTGTGCGGAAGCTCCACAGCGCGTGGGCTGCCTCTTCAAACGTTGTGAACACGGGGGATACAAATTCCACCTGCGAGCGCAGAAACTCGGATTGAACAACTTCGCTGCCAAAATTACGCTCGGCGAGATCCCGTTGAACATCCGCCGACAGGGGTACGGGCGTCAAGGATGTGCGGTCAAGCAGGACAAACTCTTCCTCAATCCCAAAAGTTAACACCTTCGGTGCCTCTTTCCACTCGGCCCTGCCTTGCTCATCGATGGGCCCTGGCAGACCCAGCAGCGGGTGATGAGGAGAACGTTAGTCCTGATTCCAAGGACTGTCCACAAATTTCGCCGCGGGAACCCGAACGCCCAGTCGGCGTTTTGCCCCGGCCCACACAGGTGGTTGACAACGCAGCCTATTGCCCTAGCGTGGAGGGAAGAGCCACATCTAATTGGAGGTTGTCATGACGCAGATCAACGGAGAACCAGTAGAAATCTCAACCCGGATCAGGCCAGGTGAATGGACTCCTGAAAGCTTGTCAGAGCTCGTTGCCTCCTACCAGCACAAGCTGCTGGAGATGGGTGCGCCGGAGAGTGAGATCAGGACCGAGCTACAGCAGCCAGAGGACGGCTCAGCTAGTGTCCGCGTGAGCTGGGACCGCCACGGAGTGCGAACATTTGCCGACATGGGGCAGCGCATCCCGCCTGAATCGGAGGTTGCACGGGGGTATGGAGAGTCCATCCCCGCTGATGAAGCAACCGCTGACTCACAAGGACTTGGTGCTGTTCTGGGCGACGCCGAGTGGTCCGCCATTGACGCCCCTCCCACTCCACGGGCGATGAAAGCGGGCGAGAACAGCTCGGTTCCCGACGTCATCATCTACACGGATGAAAACGGAAAGACCTATGTGGAAGACGCCAGCAGCCCCAAGGAACAGTGAAACCTGCCCCACAAGACGCTGACTGCACGGGGAAGACACCACGACTGGTGCGGCTTACAGTTGCATCCGATCGATATCGTCAGCCACCCACTGGTCGCCGTTCCACAGCACGTTGGCCGCGAGTGGCAATTGATGTGAGGCGCTCTCAACAATGTGCATAAGATATCCGGCGGTGTTTGGAAACGCCACAAGATCTCCAGCGGCCACTCCCGCCGGAAATTCGAAGCGGCGGCGCAGCAAAAGCTCCTCCTCGATGCAATAGGCTCCCACGAGGAAGGCGCTGTCGAAAGTTCGCTTCCGTTGGGGCTGCCCCTGGTGCACCAGTAGTGGATCCACCAGGAAATCCGCTGACGTGGAACGGCATTGGGTCCGGTTCATGTGCAACCCCACCAGTGGCACGCCGTCGCTGCGATTTTTCGTGAACGCGACCTCGGCGATGGTCATGCCGCAACCATCCAGCAACGACCTGCCGGGTTCGCAACGAAGCTGGATCTGCGCACGACGCAGCGAGGAGGCGATCGACACCGAACCAGGTTCTGTCGCGGAGCCGAGTATTTCATCCAGCCAGGCACCCCGTACGAGTTCTTGGTGGTACGGGTACACCCCCGCAACAGGAGCGCCCCCGGTTGCGCCGAGCCTGTCAGATTTCCACGTCAATGTCTCATCGCCAGCGGGCAACGGTTCCAACGTGGACCAGAAATTTTCCCATTGCTCGGCACTATCCACATAGGACATGGGGATGCCGCCACCCATGTCCACGAACGTTGGCTCGTGGCCCATGGTTCGCAACTGGCCGATAAGGCTGAGCGCCTCACTGATTCCAAGAGCGCGGGCGGACGCGTCGTAACCGTTGAGGTGGAAGTGAATGCCGGCCACTGTGACGCGGGAGGCAAGTTCGGTGTCCCCCAGGACTTCCAGCCAGCGGGCAGCGAGGAGGCCAAAACGGGTGGGCGGGATCGCGGGGTGGGCAACTGCCAGCCGCAGAGCCACTTCGACGTTCTCCCCGCGCTCATCCGCCAATTCACTGACCTCTAGCAGCTCATCCTTGTTATCCACACTGATAATCACCCGGGACGCGATGGCCAGCTGCAACAAAGCCCTGGATTTCACTGCAGCAGTGACGATGATCCGTTCCGCCGGCACACCGCGGTCCAGACACTGGCGCAACTCATTGAGACTTGCCACGTCGACGCCGCATCCCGCACGGATTGCCTGATCGATGGCCCCCATCGTTTTGTTCGCTTTGCGGGCAAAATAGATTTGAAAATCGATGCTGTGGGCGGCTGCCACTGTGCGCAACTCTTGGGCATTGCTCCCAAGTGCTGCGAACTCATGAACATTGACGGGGGAACCGTAAGCGTCGATCAACTCCCGGCAGCGAGCAGGACTGTTCAGTAGATCCTCCATCCAAGGTTCGAGTCGGGCAGTCAACCGGGCAGTTCCGTACATTTTTTCGTTCATCAGCATTTCCCTATGAGTCGAATTGGTCGATGACACGGTCCGCGACGCGCTGGGCCCACAGACCGTATTCCCCATGCAGAGCCCGATTCAGGGTGTCGTGGCCCAGCGTCGGATCCTCGGTGGGACGGCCCAGCGCGGACAGCGACTCAGTCCTGGACCCGTCGCGGGCCAGGGCGGTGCCATCCACATCGGTCAGCAAGCCGCGGTCGCCATCGCCGACCGAGACATGCCCACTGTCCAAGAGGGCAGCGATAATGTCACTGCTGGGGCGGCCACCAGGTGCCGCAGTGTGGAGCGCACCTGGCCCCGGCGTCACGGCGTCCACCAACACTGCCCCGTGGGGCGGGCTCTCCCCCGGTGTGGCCAGGCGAAGAATTCCACTGTCGAACAGCGCCACCAGCTTAAGTGCGGTTAGCTCCGGCGGGCCAAAGGCGAACCGTTCCAGGTTGTGGGCGACCCGGACAAACTCTTTCCGCGCCTGGTTGCTCCTGGGCAACCGGTCCATCACCAACACCAGGTCCGCATAGAGCCCTGACCAGACCCTGGCCCAAAGCCACGCTGTGGTGATCGGTGCCGCATAGTGATTGACGGCCAGGCTGCCCCGCAAGCCTGCGGCGGTCGTCACCGCTGACGCCAATGTCCCGGCATCCAGTCCCGGATCTGCGGATCGTCCAGTCATGGCTGTTCGCCACAGCGAGAGGGCGCTCGCCGTTGACCCCATGAGGTGGGCACACTCTTGAGCACAGTCAAGCAGAATCGACCACATCCCGGAGAGGCCAACACCGCAGTCGGGCACTTCGTCACGGACCTGCCTGCCCCACTCGCGCAGCGGCTGCTTGTAGTGCGCCACGCAGGCGGAAACCCGCTCAGGGACTGATTCGCTCTTCGGGTACATGAGTGACCCGCTGCGAGACGATAAAACGATGTGCAAGGGCTCACCTCCGCTGGCAAGGTAGTGCACCCCTGCTCCGTCATGACAGTCGCCGTCGGGCCACTGCCATGAGCCCCCACGGCCTTCGGTCAACAGAAGCGCCACATCGTAGGCGGTCAGGGCGGCGCCGCGAATCCACACGGTTGACTCCGCAGGGATGTTCTCCGTGGTTAGAGTCGAGTAGTCCCCAATCAGAGCGTGTTGATTTGCGGCTCCGGGAAACGGCGTGAAAGCAACGGCGTCGGCTAGGCCATGCCCTGTAGCCAGCAGAACTTCGTCGTAGTGACGTGACCCGAAGGGGCCGCTCACCCGCCACGTCGAGCCTGCTCGTTCCACCCCCGTAACAACAAAAGGGGCGTGAACTACTGCCATGTTTCCGTGCTGGGAAAGCAACTGAAACTGCTCCCGCAAATACCTGCCCACCAACACTCGCTGCGGGTATTTCTCCGCAGGTGATTCCGGGGCAACCCGCCTCACCCAAGCGGAGAAATTCTCACTGCTGAGTGAGGAGGAAGCATCCACAATGCCCATGTTCACGTTCAATCGCAGCACATCGGGTTGCTCTCCTCGCCACACGCTGCCGGAGCCGGGAGGAAAGGGGTCGAACACATCGACAGTGATCTGGCGGGAGGAAGCTGAAGTGAGCCGGTCGTGAAGCGCGAGCAGGGCGAAGAGACTCTTAGGTCCGCCGCCGATCACGGCCAGGCGGATCATTTGCCCCAAAGATCGTCGGATTCGGCCGTGGTCCCCTGATCTGGTTCCGTATTGAGCGTGGAGCGAACCCAATCATCGTTGTAGACCGTTTGCAGGTAGGGCACCCCTGTGTCATGGACCATGAACGCAATGCGTGCACCTGCCGCCAGTGTGGGCACCAGCGTTTGCATGGCGGCAACTATTGCCCCCGTGGACGCACCGGCCAGAATGCCCTCCCGGCGTGCAAGTAGTCTGCAACCTCTGACCATGTCGATTTCTTCGATCTGGAAGACCAGGTCCGGATCGGCTCCGGATGCCAACTCCGGCACTATGCCAGCGCCCAGCCCCGGCAGTCGGCGCGTGCCGGACTTCCCGCCGAAGAGAACGGACCCTACGGAGTCCACAGCAACAATTTTGGTGTCAAGGTTGTGCGCCTGAATGTACTGCTGGCAGCCAAGGAGAGTCCCGGTGGTGCTGGTGGCAACGAACAAGTAGTCCAGGTTCCCGCCGGATCCGGCGATGATTTCCGGCATGGTGGTGGTGAAGTGCGCGCGCGGGTTGGCCACGGACCCATATTGATTGGTGGTCACCGAGCCCGGGTTCTTATCCAGCAATTCCCTGACTCGACGCCGTCGAGCGGACAACTTGTTGCCATCTGCGGGAGTCTCCACACGATCCACCGTTGCCCCGTACGCCTCCATGAGCTTTAGGGCAAGAGGATTGGCATTTTCATCGACAACTGCCGTGAACTTGACGCCGCGAACCACACACTGTCGCGCCAAAGCTATGCCCAGATTCCCCGAAGTTGACTCGACAATCATGCCCCCGGCAAGGAGTTGGCCTGAGCCCAGCAGTTCCTCAACGAGCCCATTCGCAGTCCGTTCCTTGGTGCTGCCGGCAAGTTGAAGCAGGTCAAGCTTGGCGTAAATCTCAACATCGTGTGACCCGAAGAGCCGGCTGAGCTTCACCGTCGGAGTCACAAATGGCTGTAGCGTTCCCAGACTATCCAAAACTGCTCGTCCCATTTCTACTATGCGCACATTTACTTCGGGGCCTCCGGTGCCAGTGCAGCGGGGCCAAGGTTATGCATTACAACCGCGAACTGGTCAAACCGCCATTTTGTTGGCGTCTGGCTAGTCTAGATGCCAATCCAACCATCCCGGTGAGTCTTCGGGGGCGTGTTTCACGGCCTTTGGTACTCCTTCTTGTTCGCGGCACGGGAAATCGGGAACTCGGGAAGTCACCCGGGTGTATCCGGCAAGTCTGCTGTCGAAGCAGTCTCGGGCCACCGGTTTGTGGGACAGTAGAGTCATGACCCGGCCCACACGCAAAGTCCAGCTCGACAGTTCCGATCGGAAAGACGGTGGTGCCGTGGATCAACCCCCGGCGCTGGCTCTTCTGTCCTCGGTCATGCACGTTGCCGACGCAGTCCATGGGGCTCGCACCCGGATTGCCCACGCCACCGGCGCTGTGCCCACCATCGTCGCCTACCCAGGATACGGCGGCGCCGGTTGGGTGCGAATTCTGGCCCGCATGGTCATGATGAGGAAGTCCGGTGCCACCAAGGCCACGTTGCGCGGCTGGCGTGCTTTCACGAGCGTGCCGATCCGGAACAGCGAAGTTGAGGTGGAGGTTGGCGGAGTCACCCATACTGTGCACGCAGACTCGGGTGGACTCGTGGACGTGGTCTTGGACGCTGACTTGTCCCCCGGCTGGCACACGTTCACCCTCCGCAGCCCGGTTGCCGACCAGGCCGAAGGACGGCTTCTGGTTCTGGCACCGGAAACCACCTTCGGCATAGTCTCCGATATTGACGACACCGTGATGGTGACGGCGCTGCCCCGGCCGCTGCTGGCTCTGTGGAACACGCTGGTGGTCAGCGAGCGGGCCCGGACGCCTACTCCGGGCATGGCGGTTTTGTACGATCGGATTGTTGCCGAGCACCCTGCGGCGCCCATGGTCTACCTTTCCACGGGCCCTTGGAACGTGGCACCGGCCCTGGCGCGGTTCCTAGCCCGGAATTTGTACCCCGACGGCGTCCTGCTGCTCACCGATTGGGGTCCCACTCGTCAGCGCTGGTTTAGAAGCGGACCCGAACACAAACGCCGAAATCTGGAGCGGCTTGCACAGGAATTCCCCGGGATTCAGTGGCTGCTGGTGGGCGACGACGGCCAGCACGATCCGGAAATTTATGCCAATTTTGCCCGTACTCATGCTGCGCAAACGGCAGCGATTGCCATCCGCCAGCTGTCTCCCGGTGAAGCACTGCTTGCCGGCGGCCGTACACCGGAGGATGCTGCCCACACTGAACATGGCACCGTGACGTGGGTTTCCGCGCCGGATGGGGCCGGGCTGGCACAACAATTGAAAACCCACGGTTTTCTCTAGATTCGGTTTCATTCCCCGTCCACCATCCACTCCAATGAGAAGGTCACCATGACAGATAGCCACCTCCGGATCGGCACACGTGCCGCCGTGGTCATCAACCCGATGAAGTCCCCTGACGGAAACTTCAAGTCGAACTTCTTCCAGCTGTGCGCGGATGCTGGCTGGGCCGAGCCCTTGTGGCTGGAAACCACCGAGGAAGACCCAGGCGGCGGTCAGGCGCGGGAGGCACTCTCGGCAGGGGTCGACGTCGTCATTGCCGCGGGCGGTGATGGCACCGTCCGCTCTGTCGCGGAAGTCCTGGCAGGCACGGGCACAGCGATGGGTTTGTTGCCGCTGGGGACAGGCAACTTGCTGGCCCGAAACTTGGGCATCGACGTCACGGATCCCCTGAACGCGGGCCGGGGTGTTTTGGCTGGAACGGAGACAGCTATGGACGTCGCCCGGGCGGTGGTGGACCACGGGATGCATGAACAGCTGTTCCTGGTCGCCGCCGGGCTTGGATACGACGCATCGATCATGGGCGACACCGTCGACGGGCTCAAGGACAAAGTGGGTTGGCTGGCCTACGTTGAATCCGGCATCCGGCATCTGCCCGGGAAATCCGTCACGGCCACGGTGACGATTGACGGACACTCCACCGTCCACCGCAGGGTTCGCAGCGTGATGGTGGGCAATTGTGGAAAATTGATGGGTGGCTTGGAAATCTTCGAGGACGCATCGGTGAGCGACGGCATCCTGGACCTGCTGGTACTGGCACCCCGCGGCCGGTTTGGCTGGCTTCGCGTCATCGCGGGAATCTTTGGCAGGGGCAGCAACAGCTCCGCGCAAACCCACTCCGGCAAGTCGGTGGAAATAGCTTTGGACCGTCCACAGGAATTCCAAGTCGACGGTGACCATGTGGGTACGGCAACACATCTGTTGGTCACGGTTGAACCGTTGGCGCTGACCATCAGAATGACTGGCTCACCGGTGGAGGGGCAGTAAAACGGCCACTTCCACATAGATGAGGCTCTTCCGCGAAATACGCACTTCCCGCCGCAGCAGAACGGGACGATACTAGGGTCAGGAGCCCGGCACGACAGATTTCGTGTGCCTGACGGGTCGGAAGGCGGATCGCATGAGTCACAAGGAGAAATCCAAGCAGAGCGCTCCGGCTCTGAGCGGGCGGCAACACTCAAGTTGGTCTGAGAAGTTCATGGTGGAGGAGCGGTTGGTTCCTGCCTCCACCCAACGGGGGATCTACCTGACATCGCTCGCGCTGGCGGCTGTGGGCTTGGGATTGTTCCTCGTTCTCCTGGTTGGCGTCCTTTCGCAATCGGGGCTTCAACGATTTGACCAGCCGGTCGCAACATGGTTCATCTCTCAGCGCTCGGACACGCTGACTGACATGGCGATCGTGCTGGCCGTGGCCTTCGGCCCTGTGGCACTTCCCATCATCGTCTTGCTGGTCATCTTGGGCTGGACGCTGCTGGCAAAGCATGCCTGGCGGCCAGTCCTGCTGGCCGCGGGCATGGCCACTGGATTGCTCCTGGCCCAAACCATCCCACGACTTGTCCAACATCCCCGCCCACCCGTTGACCTCATGCTCTTCGGGGCCGACAGCACCTTTTCCTTCCCTTCCGGCCATGTCCTGGGAACCTCAAATTTCCTGTTGATCCTGGCTTTTCTGATCGCCAGTCGACGCCAGCAAACGTCCCTCACGGTGCTCCTGTTCACGATTGCCGCCGTGGTGATCCTGGCCCAGGTGGCCAGCCGGTTGTACCTCGGCTACCACTGGCTCAGTGATACTGCTGCCTCCATCGCCCTCTCGCTTCTCATCCTTGGAGTCCTCATGTCCATCGACACTGCCAGGACGGTTCGAGTCCCCGGCGAACAGATCCACGGCGCCCACTCACAGCCCCAGGTGGACGGCACATGAACGCCGGCCAGAAAGCGCGCCGGGTGGCTAGGGAGGCCGGGGACAACCGCGTGCTGACCACAGTCGCCAGGGTTGGCTTCGCGGCCAGCGGACTCATGCACCTGCTCATGGGTTACCTGGCCATCCAGATAGCACTCCACCGAGGCGGTGAGTCGGACCAGTCCGGCGCATTTGCTCAGATGAATAAGTTGCCCGGCGGTATGCTCCTTCTGTGGACCGCCGTCATAGGCCTCACAGCTCTGGCATTGTGGCTCCTCCTTCAGGCAGCGCTAGGCATCGGTTCAACGTCCAAGAAGCGTTGGGTTCGCAGCCTGGTTTCATGTGGCAAGGCTGTTGCGTACCTCGCCCTGGCCGCCACCGCGCTCTCGGCTGCTCTCCGGCAACCCACGAACTCCGCGACCAGCACCCGCCAAGCCAGCGGGAGCATCCTCACACTGCCCGGCGGGCAGGCCCTGCTGATAGTTCTGGGAATCGCCACGGTCGGCATTGGCGGCTACTTTGTCTACAAGGGTGCCCGGAAGAAGTTCCACGAGGACATCGCCCTGCCTGCCGGCGGTTCAGGGAAGGCCATTGATGTACTGGGGGTGACAGGCTATATCGCCAAAGGCATCGCCATCATTGCCATCGGCATCCTGTTCGTGGTGGCCGCCATTAAACTCGACCCCAAGGATGCCTCCGGCCTTGACGGCGCATTAAAAGCCCTTGCCGCCTTGCCCTACGGAGAGGCCATCTTGATTCTTATCGGGGTGGGACTCAGCGCGTATGGTGTCTACAGCTTTGCACGGGCCCGGCTGGCCCGACTTTGACCAACCGTGCCAGGCGGCAATAGCCCTGAACTCCTATGATCTGCCCCACATTTCACTGGGTCAACTCCGCCACAACAGTTATGGTTGATGGCGGTGCCCGCCGACGCGTGCCTCATGGCTGCAGGCCGTGGGGGAACGGACGGCTGGGACCCATGCGTCGCTCCACGTCACCGGTTTGCAGGAAGAAGTTCATGACTCACGTTCGCCCCTTGGCCAACAAACTAGTTCCGGCCGCCGCGGCCTTGGCCGCAGCGCTTGTTCTCGCTGGCTGCACACCCGGCACGACGACGTCGGACGCCAGCGGCGATGCCGGCACCCCTGTCACCGGAGGAACTTTGGTGTACGCCTCCGGCGATGCCGAACCCAGCTGCCTGGATCCGCACGTTGGCGGCAACTATCCGCAGGCCCTCGTTGCCTCGCAGTATCTGGAGACGCTGTACACCAAGGACGCAGACGGCACGTTGATCCCCTGGCTGGCTAAGGACTCGACCGTGTCCGAGGACGGGCTGACCCGTACTGTGACCATCCGTGAGGGGATCAGCTTCACCGACGGCACCGCCCTTGACGCTGCGGCGGTCAAGGCCAACTTTGAGCACTTGTTGAATCCTGACACCGCTTCATCCACCGGCTACCTGGCCCTGGGCAAGATCGATTCCATGCAGGCCGTCGACGCCAACACCCTGGAGCTGAAGCTCAAGTCCCCGGACAACTCACTGCTGGAATCCTTCTCTATGCCGTGGGTTGCCATCGAATCCCCCACCGCGCTCAAGCGCAGCCAGGCCGAGAACTGTGCAGCCCCCGTGGGCACCGGGCCGTTCAAGGTTGAGTCCTGGAAGAAGCAGGATGCCGTGAATCTGGTGCGCAACACCGAATATGTTCTCCCGGACCCCAAGGCCGGACATGCCGGGGCAGCGTACCTGGACGCCATCACCTGGCGCTTCATCCCCGAGGCAGCAACCCGCTATGCAGCCCTGCAGGCCGGCGAGGTGCAGCTGATCGACAACGCCCAGCCGGACGCCATTGCCGCCGCTGAGAAGAACACTGCCATCAAGCACCTGGACGCACCGCGCCCCGGCGCCTCGAACCGTGTTGAGCTGAATTCCTCCAAGGCACCGTTCAATGACGCCAAGGTCCGGGAGGCCTTCGTCCACGCGGTGAACGTCAACGCCAGCATTGACTCCCTCTTCTTCGGCACTGCCAAGCGTTCCTACTCCCCCCTCTCCAGCGTGGAACCGCTGGCCCACTCCGAGGAATCCCTCTTCGGCTATGACCCGGCCAAGGCTGGCCAGCTTTTGGATGCAGCGGGCTGGAGTGAGCGCGATTCCGCCGGCTACCGTGTCAAGGACGGAGCCCGGCTCTCCCTCACCTTCCCGGTAAGCACCAGCCAATCCATTCCCGCGGAGCAGTCGCTCTTTGAGCAGATGCAGGCCACCGCCAAGGAATCGGGCATCGAGATCAAGATCAAGCTCCTGGATCTCTCCAGTTGGTACGGCGAATTGTTCACCAACAACTACAACCTGGTCTCGGCCCCCTACACCAAGGTTGGACCGGGGGTCCTGTCCATCCTCTTCCACTCCGATTCCACCATTCCTGCCCCGTCGGGCTATTTCGCCAACCTTTCCCAGGTCAAGGACCCCAGCCTTGATGTCTTGCTTGACACCGCCGGATCCACCAAGGACCAGGCTGAGCGCAAGAACCTCTATGCCCAGGCACAGCAGAAGGTTCTCGAGGGCTACTACCTGCTGCCGCTGTACAACCAGCAGAACCACTTCCTGTACTCGGAGAAGCTGAAGAACGTGGGAACCACCACAGCTGTGGCATCCCCCACCTTCTTTGGCACCTGGCTGAGCAACTAAAGCCCTTCGCAAGACGCCCCCGCCCATGAGCACATCCACAGCCACCCCCACACGGTCCCCCGGTTTTCCCTGGTCAACCGTTCGCTGGCTGCTGGGCAAGCTAGGCGGGGGCATCTTTGTGCTGTGGGCGGTTGCCACGGCCATCTTCTTCGGTATCCGGATGATTCCAGGAGATCCAGCAGAGGCCATCATGGGCGGTCCTGGCTCGCAGGCCTCGGCCGAGGCCCTTGCGGCGGCCCGCGCCCAATATGGTCTGGACCAGCCACTGTACGTCCAGTACTTTGGCCAGCTGTGGCGGCTGGCCACCGGCGACATGGGCACCTCGTATGCGCTGAAAACACCGGTTGCGGAGGTACTTGGCGAACTGATTCCGCCCACTCTCATCCTCGCCGTGTTGGCATTGCTGGTGGCCTGGGCCATGGCCCTGCTCCTGGCCGTGCTGTCCACCCGGAGCGGTGGCTTGGGTACGGCGCTGGGCTCAGGACTGGAGATCGTCTCCGCCGCTGTGCCGCACTTTTGGCTGGCCAGCGTGCTGATCCTGGTTTTTTCCACCATGCTGGGGTGGCTTCCGCCGGTGAGCACCAATACCCCTGCCGGGCTGGTATTGCCGGTCATCACTTTGGCACTGCCACTGGCAGGCTTCCTGGGCCAAGTCATGCGGGACACCGTGCTCGAAGCCCAGCGTTCCGCCTTTGCCCTGTCAGCCCGGGCCCGCGGAGAATCGGAGGTGGGCGTGCTGCTGCGTCATTCCCTCCGCCATGCAGCCCTGCCAGCCATCGCACTCTCGGGGTGGGCTTTCGGCTCGCTGCTCTCCGGCGCGGTGGTGGTTGAGTCCATTTTTGCCCGTCCTGGTCTGGGCCGTTCACTGCTGGCCGCCGTGACCTCCAGGGACATCCCCATGGTCACTGGCGTGGCCCTGCTCTCCGCTGCTGCCTACGTGGTGATCATGGCCGGATCCGAGCTTGCCGAACGCATCGCGGACCCACGGATTGGTCCATCATGAGCATCTTCCAGCAGAGTAAGCCTGTGGGAGATCCGCTGTTGAACCCGCAGAAAACCCATGCACGACGGCGTGAGGCCACCTTGGTGCGACGGCTCGCGGTGCGTCTGCCCCTCCTTGCCTCTGCCGCCGTGCTGCTGTTTTTTGTCCTTGCAGCGATTGCACCGAACCTCCTGGCACCGTTTGACCCGCTGGCAATCAACCCTGCCCAAGCATTCTCCGCACCCGGGGCCGGGCATCTGCTGGGCACCGACGAATCGGGGCGCGACATCTATTCGCGCATCATCCACGGCGCCAGACCCTCGCTGCTCATTGGGGCAGCGGCCACCGCCATAGGGCTCGGCCTGGCATTGGTGCTGGGCACCATCGCCGGCTTTGGCGGGCGGTGGCTGGACTTTGGTGTTGCTCGCATCCTGGAGGTGCTGTTTGCCCTGCCCGGGTTGCTGCTGGCCTTGGTGTTCATCGCCCTGGCGGGACCCGGCGTGGCAACAACTGTCATAGCTGTGGGACTGACCAGCGCGCCCGGCTACGCGCGGATAATCCGTGCCCAGATCATTGCCCTGCGAACCTCCCCCATGGTGGAGGCCGCCACCGTGTTGGGGCGCAACCGGTCGAGAATCCTGACCGTACATATCCTGCCCAACGCCCTGGCTCCCATTACAGTGCTGGCAACCTTGGGTCTGGGACAGGCAATTCTCTGGGCGGCTGCACTGAGTTTCCTGGGACTTGGGGCACCTCCGCCTGCGCCGGAATGGGGCACCATGCTTTCGGCCGGACGCACCTACCTCTCACTGGCCTGGTGGATGACGTTCTTCCCGGGCCTGGCTATTGTGCTGGTTGCCGCAGCATCCACTGTCCTCTCCCGGTCGCTGAAGTCCGGAGGCGGACAGTGAGCGCGGCCGAGCCCATTCTGCGGGTCACCGATCTCAACGTCTCCTTTGGCGGGCGCAGCGTGGTGCAGGGCGTTTCCGTCACGGTCAACCCTGGAGAATGTTTGGCTCTGGTGGGCGAATCGGGGTCGGGCAAATCGGTGACTGCCAGGTCCCTGATCGGCTTGGCCGGATCCGGATCGTTGGTGCGAGCCGAAACTCTGGAGGTTGCAGGCCATGATGCCCGGAACCTTTCACAGCGCCGCTGGCGCACCGTCCGTGGCAGGCAGGTGGGGTTCATTCTGCAGGATGCCCTGACCTCGCTGGATCCACTGCGAACCGTCGGCAAGGAGATTGACGACGCGCTGCGCGTGCACTCGAAAGGATCCGGGGCCGAACGTGCCGCACGCGTGATTGAGCTGCTGGAGGCGGTGGGGCTCGATGACCCGGTCCGCAGGGCCGCCCAACGCTCCGGGGAACTCTCCGGAGGCATGCGCCAGCGGGCGCTGATTGCCTCAGCCATCGCCTTGGACCCGGTGCTCATCATTGCCGATGAACCTACCACTGCCCTCGATGCCACCATCGCCGCA
Source organism: Arthrobacter glacialis (assembly GCF_002909415.1). Classification (NCBI taxonomy): domain Bacteria; kingdom Bacillati; phylum Actinomycetota; class Actinomycetes; order Micrococcales; family Micrococcaceae; genus Arthrobacter; species Arthrobacter glacialis. The sequence continues at coordinate 91,711 of NZ_PPXB01000011.1, forward strand.
TCCGTGATGGAGCTACTTGGTGGTTTGCGCCAAAACGGCTCCGGCATGCTCCTTATCAGCCACGATCTTGCAGCCGTGGCAACTGTGGCCGATACGATTGCCGTCATGCAGGGCGGGCGCATCGTGGAACGCGGACCGCGTGAACAGATCTTCGAGGACCCCCAGCACCCGTACACCCGCGCGCTGTTGGCTGCCGTCCCCGCTGGCAAGCCCCGCTTCACACGGCTCTCCCCCACCGCCCAAGCCACGGCAGCCACGGCAGCCACAAGCAGTCACAGTCAGCCCGGCGAGGCTGCGGCACCAAACGGTCTGCCGGGCGCCGTCGTGCGGCCTTTGCTCAGGGCTCGTGGACTTGCCAAGACCTTCCCCCTGGGCAAGTCCGCCGATTTGACGGCCGTGCGGAACGTTGACTTCGAGCTGTTGCCCGGCCGCACCTTGGGGGTGGTGGGCGAATCCGGATCCGGGAAGACCACCACCGCGCGCATGGCATTGGGCCTGCTTGCCCCAAGCGCAGGAAGAGTCGAGTTCCTCGGTGAACCCTGGAGCTCCGTCCCCGAATCCGCGCGCAGGCCCCGGCGCGCATTGCTGGGCGCCATCTATCAGGACCCGCTGTCGTCCTTCGACCCGCGCCTGTCCACCGGTGCGATGCTGGCCGACGCACTCAGCGGTGGTGCCACACGGAATCCACGTGCCCATGTTGGGGAGATCACCGAGTTGCTGGCGCAGGTGGGCTTGGATGCCGGGTTGGCAGCACGCAATCCCGGCACGCTTTCGGGCGGGCAACGCCAGCGGCTGGCCATCGCCCGAGCCCTTGCGCCGAAGCCGAGGGTGCTGATCTGTGATGAGCCAGTCTCGGCCCTGGACGTCTCCATTCAGGCCCAGGTGCTTGACCTGCTGGATGACTTGCAGCGCCAGCTTGGGCTCGGCTACCTGTTCATCTCGCACGATCTCGCGGTGATCAGGCACATGAGTGATGAGGTGCTGGTCATGCGTGCCGGGGAAGTTGTTGAATCCGGTGCAACCGAGCAGGTATTCACGGCTCCACAGCATGAATACACCCGCACCCTGCTGGCCGCTGCGCCAACACTGCTCGGCCGCTAGCAGCGCGCAACAACTCAGTCTTGCGTACTGCGGCGAGTATCACTGGAAATCATGCGTGCAAAGCTCCCTTGAGGCTGGGAAGATGGTAGGGCCGCTTTAACCGATGGAGAACCACATGAACGCCATGATCCAAAAATTCCTTGCCCTCTTTTCCACCACCCAGCACGGGCAGCCTGAGTCGGTTGAAACTCAGCACCCGCACAGTGGAATGCCCCTAGCCAGTGGCGCCTACTTGCGCGAATTCGCCCAACGGCTCGGTCTCGAGGTGGACGACCTCTCACCCGCAGAGCAGACCGAATTGAAGGTACGCCTGGACAAGTCCATGGACTTCCGTGAAGAAAATTATGGCTTCTTGTACCACGAGGTCTACCAGCTGGGACATGGCTATTCCCTGGCTGACGCCAGCCGCGTCAGCGCCCAGATTAACAGCATCACCGAGGATCCGGCCGCAAGGGCATTTCTGGATTACCGCGAGAATGCTGTGGCCGCCGAGGCCCTGATGGCCGCCGGTTCCCTCCTGGAGAAGGATGGCGACGATGTTGCGGCAGCACGGCTTTTCAAGCTGGCTGAGGCCCGCCGCCACCGCAGCTCAGTACTCGAGACCAACGGAACTGACGCTCCTGTGACGGAAATCGTGCACGAGGACGCAGAGGTTACGGAAACGGTGGCCCTCGACGTCGTCGCCGAAGGACCGGCTGCGCCGGACCGTGCCCCTGAGTCCGGGCTGGCCGGTCTCATGGAAGGCCCGGCCCAGCCCGCCAAGCCTACCCAGCCCACCAAGGCCGCCAAGCCCGCCAAGTAGTACGGCGGCGCAGCTCCCCCTGAGAGGACAGCCTGTTTCAGGGTTGTTGATGTTGTGGTCGTTGGCGGCGGCGCCATGGGCAGCGCCGCCGCGTTGACTGTGGCTCGCAACGGCAAGTCCGTGGTGTTGTTGGAACCGCATCCAGGCCACAGCCTGGGTGCGTCCCACGGAGCCACCCGCAACTTCAGCACCGCCTACCAGCAGGCCGAATACCTGAGCCTGGTCAGCGAAGCCCTAAGGTTGCGGGACGGACTGGCAGAAGAAACTTGAATGCAGCTGCTGGATCGGGTGGGCCTGGTTCGGGCAGCCGACGCCCTGATCGCGCTGCGGACGGCGGCACAAGGCCGCGGCGTGCAGTTTCGCCATGACACGGCAGGAGCCTGGACCCGATGCTGGATCCCGATACCCGGGATTTCACTGCCGAGCCATTGCAGATGGATGCTCTTCGTCGCTACGTCCGGGACTGGTTTCCCGGTTTGGATGCGGATTCTTTTGATCCCATCAGCTGCACCTACACATCCACCGATTCCGGCGACTGCACCCTTGACAGGCATGGTCCGGTGGTGGTGGGTGCAGGGTTCTCCGGCCACGGTTTCAAGTTCACGCCCGCCCTTGGCCGCATGCCAAGGGCAGGCAAGACCTAGAGCGCCACGCCCCGGCGCAGCTGGATCCCTGTCAGCCAGCGGCGTAGAGATTCCCGTTCCCAGGAACTCATGGCCTAGTGTCGAATGATGGCAACTATACTTGGCTCAGCCCCGCACCATCCCGCCTTCGGAAGCCAGGGCCAAGGGTTTGTCCAAGTGCGCGGTGCCCGGGAGAACAACCTCAAAAACGTCGATGTGGACGTCCCCCGCGATGCGATTGTGGCCTTCACCGGGATCTCCGGGAGCGGAAAATCCTCGTTGGCGTTTGGCACCATCTTCGCGGAAGCCCAGCGCCGATACTTTGAGTCGGTGGCACCCTATGCGCGCCGCCTGATCCAACAAGGCAACAATCCGCGTGTGGAATCCATCTCAGGACTTCCACCGGCCGTGGCCATGCAGCAGCAGCGCGGCACACCGAGCACCCGTTCCTCGGTGGGGACCGTCACAACCCTGTCAAACTCCCTGCGCATGCTGTTCTCGCGGGCGGGGGCCTACCCCGATGGCGCAGACATCTTGTACTCAGATTCGTTCTCCCCCAACACAGCGGCAGGGGCCTGCCTTGTGTGCCACGGCTTGGGCACAGCCCACACCGTCACCGAACAGCTGTTGGTCCCTGATCCCAGCCTCACCGTCAGGGAAGGTGCCGTTGCCGCCTGGCCGGGAGCATGGCAGGGAAAAAACCTTCGAGACATCCTCACCCACCTGGGTTACGACGTCGACACGCCCTGGCAGAAGCTGCCGCTGAAGGAGCGCGAATGGATTCTCTTTACCGACGAGCAGCCGGTCGTGGAAGTGACGCCACAGCGGGACCGAGTGGCAAAACCGTATAAGGGCAAGTTTTGGAGTGCACGCCGCCATGTGCTTCACACCCTCGCAGACTCCAAAAGTGAGCCCATGCGCGAGCGCGCCCGAACGTTCATGCAGTCCGGACCCTGCCCCGAGTGTGAAGGCAGCGGCCTGAAACCCGAAGCTCTGGCGGTGACGGTGGACGGCCGCAACATCTCCACTATGAACGCCTTGCCCTTAAGCAATCTCGCCGCGGTCCTCCGCGCCCTCGCCGCTGAGCGGGCTGGGGATGATGGCAGCAGGGAGGCTGTTGCCGCAGCGATTTCTCAGGATCTGCTTCAGCGCATTACGGTCCTATTGGATCTGGGCCTTGGCTACCTGAGCCTTGGCCGAAGCACCCCGACGCTCTCCCCGGGCGAGATGCAACGGCTGCGGATAGCCACTCAGCTGCGTTCCGGGCTCTTCGGGGTCATCTACGTCTTGGATGAGCCATCCGCAGGTCTGCACCCGGCGGACGCCGAACCGCTGCTGGAAGTCTTGGGGCAGCTGAAGAAATCAGGTAACACCGTTTTCATTGTTGAACACAACATGGACATGGTCCGCAAAGCCGACTGGCTTGTGGATGTGGGGCCCCGGGCCGGCGAACAAGGTGGACAGGTACTCTATAGCGGACCCATCGAGGGCCTGGCCGACGTGCCGGAATCCCTCACGCGCCCATATTTGCTGGGCAACGCCTCGCCGTCGTCCCCGCTGGACCGCCTGGTGTCGGAGAATTATTTCGCGCAGGAACAGCCCGGCACCACAGGCGGACCCCAGCCAGCGTCGTCTTCGCTTGAAACTTCAGGCCTCAGGCGGACCCACCAAGGCTGGATGCACCTTGCCGGGATAACCAAGCACAACTTGCAGGACATCACTGTCCAGATACCGCGGGCAGTCTTGTCTGCCGTCACCGGGGTGTCCGGTTCAGGCAAGTCCACCCTGTTGGAAATGCTCAGCAGCGCTGCAGCTGGGCACGGCATCCAAGGCGCCAGTCAAACATCTGGGTTTAGACATGGGGAAAGGGTTGTCCAAGTGGACCAGCGGCCCATTGGCCGGACGCCGCGGTCAAATCTTGCGACCTACACGGGGTTGTTCGACGCCGTCCGGCGTGAGTTCGCTGCCACCAAAGATGCGCGGGCACGGGGTTTCACGGCCGGACGGTTCTCGTTCAATGTTCCTGGTGGACGCTGTGAAACGTGTCTCGGTGAAGGTGCGGTGGCTGTGGAGCTGTTATTTCTGCCGGGGAGCTACGGGCCTTGCTCGAAGTGCCACGGTTCCCGTTTCAACGACGACACCCTGGCTGTTGAATTTCAAGGGAAAAACATCGCGCAAATCCTTGAGCTAAGCGTGGACGCTGCGGCGGAAGTGCTCGGCACCATCCCCTCCGCTGCACGAAGCTTGTCGACTCTGCGTGAGGTTGGCTTGGGCTACCTCCGGCTTGGCCAGCCCGCAACGGAACTCTCCGGAGGGGAAGCCCAACGCATCAAATTAGCTACCGAACTCCAACGCCCTGCGCGGGGTCACAGCCTGTATCTGCTCGATGAGCCCACCACAGGGCTGCACCCCGCCGATGTGAGATTGCTGGTGCATCAGCTCAACCGCCTCGTGGAGGCCGGAAACACCGTGGTGGTGGTCGAACACGACATGGACGTAGTAGCTGCAGCCGACTGGGTCATCGATCTTGGCCCCTCCGGCGGAGCGGACGGCGGACGCATCATGGCCGCCGGCACGCCGGAAGATGTGGCCGCCGCAGGGATGGGCCGCACCGCGGCCTACCTTTCATTGGCATTGGCGCGACGCTGACAAGAGGGGCCAGCGTGAACGTGGCGAACGGGAACGGGTACTAATTCCGCAATCGCGGCAATTAATCGATATTCAGGGTTATGGCGCCGGTGACTGGATTCATGCGCTCATTCTCCTGCCGTTTATTTAGTAGTCCCTGACGAATCAGCCCGGCACGCCTGTCAATCCCCGTTCGCCGCACCCCATCGTTGGCACAGCCCGCAATCCTTTGACCTTTTTCCTCTCATAATGCCGTTTTTCATTCATTTCGAAACAGAAATGAAGGCTTTATTTATCGCGCCACAATAGGTCCAGCAATTCACTGCCAGCGTTGAAAAGAGGTGCCGCCATGAACGCCAAACCCATAAAGTCCTCGCTCAAGCGGATCTTCTTCACGCCCGTGGACCAGCAAAAGTTCAACCAGCTGCGCGATCGCCAGTATCGTGAGATCGTGCGCGTGGATCTGGTCAACATCCGCCAAGCTTCCGCGGCTGCGGTCCGGGTCGGGGCCGGCCCTTCCTGCCCCTGAGGGACTCAAACAGCCTCACCTGCGCTGTTGTCCGGCAGGAGCCGTCGCCGCAGGGCGGTGAGTATGCGTCTGACATCAAGGGCCACTGTGGCACCAGGCGCCAGTGATGCACTGTCAGACGCCGGAGTGGCGGCGACCGCATCGGTGAGACTGGACAGGCTCTTGGCGGCCTCGTCGAAAACATCAGGCCCGGCGTTGCCGTCATCCCAGGCTCGAAGCACGTCTGCCGTCGCGGACAGGCAGCTCCCCAACGGCTCCCGCAGCCCATCCCTGAGCCGGACCTCCAGGGGCCCTTCCCAGATTGCACCGGCCAAGACTTCGGAAAGGTCCCGAACATGGAAGGTGATGTTCTCCAGAAGCGCCAAATCCTCATAGCTGTCCGAAAGAATCCGGTGGCGGGAGCGGAGCCGGGCCCGCGGGTTGGCGCGTTGGCTCTCTGCTGCCTCATGCACGGCTGCACGGACTTCTCCGACGGCGTCCTCCAGCAGGCGCCCCCGGCTGGCCCACTCTTCATGGTCGGGCGGCCACAGCTCACGAAGGGCAGCCGCGGCGTCATCGAGCTGTTCAATCAAAATGGTCCGTGCCCGGCGGATTCGCGCCTGTGCTGCGTCGAGGGCCAGCGGCGGGAAAATCGTTACGTTGACCATCAAGCCCACCAGCACCCCGAGCACCATTTGGAAGCCGTAGCCCAGAGAGAATGCCTGGCCCTGGCTTCCCCCGATAATGAGAACCAGCAGAGTCGCCACCGGGATGTAGTCCCGCCCGGCACCGAGGAGCGGCAAGCCGGCCAGCAGTACTCCCGCTCCCACTGCAAGAGAAAGAGAGACAACGTTTGGGGTTCCAAACGCCAGCACCCCGGCGCCGAGGAGGATTCCCAGCATCAAGCCATAAAGCGTTTGCAATCCCGTCCGCACGGACCCCATGAACGTGGGATACATGCTGACCAGAACACCCAGGGGGGCGTAGTACGGGTAGTCGTCCACCACGCCGGGCATCAGGGGCGCCAACCACCAGGCAATCCCCACTGCCAGGGCAGTCTTGGCCGCGAGCAGCACACGTTGCCCAGTTACGGTGGATCTCATTCCAGTTCCGAACGCTCCCACGATGCTCCTGCCTTCCAGCCCACCGGTCCATGCCCTCCGTGCTACCTCCAACCAATCACCTTTTCGGAATTTTCTCCATGTCTGTGACTGGGCTGTGCAGCGGGCAGTTCGAGCTAGGCGTCCGGCAGTCCGTTCGCCTTGGCCACGTCTCCCAGCCAGCCGAGGCTGGGCTTCGGTGTGCGCACAAACGTCTCCCGGTCAACGGCGATGAGCCCGAAGGTAGGGCGGAAGCCACTGGCCCACTCGTAATTGTCCAGGGCGCTCCAGTGCTGGTAGCCGAGCACTTCGACGCCGTCGGACATCGCGGCATGCAAGCCGCGCAGCGCACCATCGGTGTAGGCGATGCGGCGGGTGTCATCGGCCGTCGCTATGCCGTTCTCCGTCACGATCACAGGCACTCCCCCGCTGAGTTCCCACGCGCTGCGCACACCGAGTTCGAGCGCCTGTGGAAAGAACTCCCAGCCTGTAAGCGTCGTTTCGACGTCGTCGGCGACGGGCAGCGGGCCGTTCGGTCCGATGAAGGTGCGCGTGTAAGCCTGCACGCCCACGAAGTCATCACCTGCCGACTGCTCAAGGTACCAGTCGTCACGCGGATAGCCGTATTCGTGCAGCTTGTCATCGGCACCGGGCTCGCCGGTGGAATGGAATGCCTGCGTCGCAACGGTCCACCCCGTTTTGAGGCCCGAAACACTGGAGAGAACCTCGCGGGAGCGCTTGTGCGACTCGAGGAGTGCATCCGCCACGGCCAGGTCGGGGTTGGGCAGCCCGAAGGCCACGAGGTTGGCCGCGTCCTCTCCCCCGGCCAGCATCGCCGCGATATTGGGCTCGTTGATGGTGCAGACGTAGTCAACACCATCAGAAACGATCGGCAGGATCGATTCCGTGTAGCGGGCGAAGAGGTCGGCGGCGTCGCCAGCACGCCAGAAGCCGTCGTTGTACATCCATCGCGGCACGGTGAAGTGCATGAGCGTCACCGTCGGATTGAGTCCAAACTCGTGGGCGGCGTCGACCATGCGGCGATAATGGTCAATCTCCGCGCGCGACACAAATCCGCGCTCGGGCTCGATGCGTGCCCATTCAATGCTGAATCGGTAGGAGTTGAGCCCGGCGTCGGCCAGCAGCCGCATGTCTTCGCGGTAGCGATGGTAGCTGTCCATGGCGTCGCCGCTTGGCTCCACGATGGTCGAGCCTGCGGCATGCTCCATCATCCACCAGTTGCTGTTGACGTTATTGCCCTCGATCTGGTGGGCCGCTGTAGCTGCGCCCCACAAAAAGCCGTTGGGAAAGGTGAGCATGTTACTCCTGAAGTTGCGGTGTGAATGAAGTTGTTAACTACCGGCGGCTATTGGATGCTGCGCCCAGAACTGGTCAAGCAGGACGGCAGTTGCCCCCGGTGCTTCCAGCTGCGGCGAGTGCGCCCCGGCGGCAATCACCTGATAGTCCGCGTCGATGCGCCGGGCCATGGCGTGCTGCCACTCGATCGGCCACGCGTCGTCGTGCTCGCCGTGGGCGATGAACACGGGAAGTCCGGTTGCGGCAATCTCGGTGCTCCTGTCAACGTGGGTGCGCAGTATCTGGGCTCCTGCCAGCAGGTTGTCGCTCGAGGTGCGCACCGCACGCAGCCGAAGGAATGCCTCCTCCGGCGTCAACAAACCGTCGGCCAGCCCGATCGTATGCGGGTTGTGCCGGTTCCAGAGCCCAACGCTGCCGCCTTGGGCAAGTGCCTCGATCGTATCGGCGAGCCGGCCGGGCCAGCCGTGCGGACCGGAACAAAGCAGCGTGAGACTCAGAAATACCTCGGGGCGGGCGATTGCGGCCTCCGGTGCGACGATGCCGCCAAAGCTGTGGCCAAGCAGATGCACGGGAGCGCCGTTGCCAATGATCGCGGCCACCTCGAGCAGATCCGCGGCAAAGAGGTCCAGGGCGTAGTTGCCAATGCCCTCCGGCCCAGCAGAATCGCCCTGGCCACGCTGGCTGTACGCCCACACGTCCCATCCCAGTGCGGACAGCCTCGGCAGGAACTCGCGGAAGTCCTCTTTGGACCCGGTGAAGCCGGGAACGATGAGAACGGTTCCCCGCGATTCTCCCACCGGCTCGGCGTGGTAGGCGCTGAGCCGGCCGACGCCGGCCTGTATGCCGACCACCGACACGCCGTCGGGCACGGCGGGCGCCCCGAACGCGTCTATCCTGGCCAGGCTCATACGGCAGCCCCCCTTGCCCGGGCAGGATTGGGCACGGCGTCCAGCAAGCGGATGGTGTACTCATCCTCGGGATGCTGCAGCACTTGGGCCGTGTTGCCGCGCTCTACCACCCGGCCGCCATTGAGCACCATGATGTTCTCGGTCACGAGCCGGGCGCTGAGCAGGTCGTGGGTGATGTACAGCATGCTGACGCCCCACTGCTCACGCAAATCCTCAAGAAGTGCCAGCACGCCTGCGCGCAGTGACACGTCAAGCATGGACACCGGCTCGTCTGCGATGAGCACCTGCGGGTTGCTGGCGAGGGCACGGGCAATGACCACGCGCTGACGCTGTCCGCCAGAGAGCTGGTGTGGCAGCTTGGCGGCAAACTGTTCCACAGGGGCTAGTCCAACGGTCTCGAGCAGTTCGAGGACCCGCTTTCTGGCTGCCGGGCCGCGAAGCCCGCCAAAGTTCACCACCGGACGCGTCAGCGTGTATTCGACGGTATGCAGCGGGTTCAGTGCGGAGTAGGGGTCCTGGAAGATCATCTGCACATTTTTGTGCAGTTCGCGAATCTGGCGCCTGCCAAGTTGCGCAACATCGAGCCGACCAAACTCAACAGTGCCGGCAGTTGGCTTCTCAATGCCGGTGATCAGCTTGGCGATGGTCGATTTCCCACTGCCGGAGGCGCCCACGAGCGCAAGTGACTGGCCCGGTTCGAGTGTGAAGGACACATCATCGACCGCTGTGACGGCTTGTTCGCCCCTGCGCGGCGGCGGGTACACCTTTGACACGTGGTCGACCACGATCGCGGAGTCGGACGAACGGCCATCCCTCGCAGTGGCGCCCGCCGTCCTGGCGGCACCGCACGTGCCCCGGCCGGCCCGATCGGGGAAGCCGGGCAGCTCCACGACCTCGGCACGCGGGTCGGCGTAGTGGCTCAGCAGCATCCGCGTGTACTCGTCTTGCGGGTTCTCAAGAATGTCGCGGCTTGGCGCATCTTCGACGATGCGGCCCTCGTGCATGACCAGGACCCGCTGCGTCGATTCCAGCACAACGCCCAGGTCATGGCTGATGAGGACGGCGGTGAATCCCTCGGATTTCTGCAGCGACTTGATGGTGTCCATGATGGCCTGCTGCACCAGCACGTCCAAGGCGGTGGTGGGCTCGTCAAAAACCATCAGCTGCGGTTCAAGCGAGAGCGCGAGGGCTATGGACACCCGCTGGCGCATGCCGCCGGACAGCTCGCCCGGGAACCGGGCGAGGGTCTCCTTCGGGAGCCCCACCTTCTCCATGAGCTCGATTTGGCGGGCGTCCCACCCGGACTTCCCGACGTGCCCGTGGGCACGGAAGATGTCAATGAAATGGTTGCGGATGGTGCGCACCGGGTTGAGCGCGTTCATGCCCGACTGCAACACCATCGCGAAGCCGCCCTGGCGCTGCTGGCGCAATGTCTCGGCGTCGAGCTCGCGAATGTCCTTTCCCCGGAAGAAGATCTGTCCGCCGTTGGTGCGGGCGGGCGGTTTCTGCAGCCGGGTGATCGCCAGCCCGAGCGTTGACTTGCCCGAGCCTGACTCGCCGACCAGGCCGACGAATTCGCCGGCCTCGAGCGCAAATGACACATGGTCCACGGCCTGCAAGGCATTGAAACCGCTTGACTCGTAGACCACAGAGAGATTCTTGACCTCAAGAATGGGGTTCATCGTGACTTCCCTTCACGTAGGCGGGGGTTGCTGATCGCGTCAACACCGAAGTTGATGAGCGTGAGGCTCAGGGCGAGCAGGGCGATGCAGAGACCGGGAGCGAACAGCAGTATCCATTGCCCGGTCAGGAGGGCGTTGGAGTTTTGTGCCCAGTACAGGATGGTGCCCCAGCTGACGATGCTGGAGTCGCCCAGGCCAAGAAATTCGAGCCCGGCCTCGGCGAGGATTGCGCTTGTTGCTGCCCCGAAGAATCCGCCGGCAATGATCGAGGTCATGTTGGGCAGGATCTCCTTGAACACGATCCGCCAGGCCGGCTCCCCCGAGAAGCGCGCCGCCGTGACAAAGTCGCGGGATCGCAGCGTCTGCGTTTGGGCACGCAGCACGCGTGCGCCCCACGCCCACCCGGTGATGACGATGACGGCGACGATCATGACGAGTCCGCCGTTTTGCAGGTAGGCGGCGATCACGATCATGAGCGGCAGCCCGGGGATGACCAGGAACAAGTTGACGATGAAGTTGATGACGTCGGCGCCGAATCCGCGGATGTATCCCCAGCTCAGGCCGATGACCATGGCAACGATGGTGGAGAGCAGCCCCGCAATGAAGCCGACAGCAACGCTGATCTGCGATCCGTAGATCAGTTGGCTGAGCACGTCCTCGCCCGCCGCCGTCGTACCAAACCAGTGCTCCGGGCTGGCGTCCGCGTTGCGTTCGAAACCATCCTGTGAGGCGCCGTAGGGAGCCAGAAGGGGCGCGAAGATGGCAACAAGGATGAAGCAGGCGAGAATGATGAGCCCGAGCCGTGACTTCCAGTTGGCCCACAGGGTTGCGGCCGATCGGGTGATGAAGGCGAATCTGCGCGGCGGCTTTATTGCTGCTTCCGTGGCGCTCGTGAGGTTCTGTGTGGTTGTCATCGTCGTGTCCTTGGGTCGAGTACCCCGTACATGATGTCAACGAGGAAGTTTGCGATGAGCACGCTGACGGTGATCATCAGAAACAGTGCCTGCATGAGCGGGTAGTCCTGGCCGATCACGGCGTTGAACAGCAGGTAGCCGATGCCCGGGTAGCCAAACACCTGCTCCACGAGCACCGAGCCGCCGACGACGCCGCCGAGGGCCAGGCCGAAGCCCGTGAGGTTCGGCAGGATCGCGTTGCGGGCCGCATAGCGGATGGCGACGGTGCGTCCCTTCAGGCCGTTGGCCTCGGCAAACGTCACGTAGTCGTCGCCAAGCGTGTTGATCATGGCGTTGCGCATGCCGATGATCCACCCGCCGAGCGAGGTAATGAGGATCGTGAGGGCCGGAAGAGCCGCGTGGTACAGCACGTCCGTGAAGAAATCCCACGTTAACGCCGGGGTGGCGGTTGGTCCGAAGGCGCCGGAGGTGGGGAACAGGTGCAGGACATAGCCCAGGAAGAACAACAGCAGCAGCGCCGTCCAGAAGTACGGGAAGGTGCTGGCAAAGCTGCCGGTCAGGGTGGGCAGGGCGTCGAGCCAGGTGTTGCGCTTCCATGCGGTGAGCACCCCGATGAGGGTTCCGAGCACGAAGGCGATGATCGTGACGAACCCGACAAGTATGACGGTATAGGGGAAAGCCTGCCAGATCATTTCAGAGACCGACTGCGGATAGAAGGTGTACGAGACACCGAAGTCGAGGGTGATGACCTGGTGCAGGTATCCGAGATATTGTTCGAAGATGTTGCCGTCCGGCACCCCAAGCTGGGCCTCGATGGCTTTGCGTGTCGCGTCAGTCACCGGCCCGTTCTGGGCGAGTTTGGCAATCGCCGCGTCCGTTGGGGAGCCAGGCATCATGCGCGGGAGCAGGAAGTTCAGGGTGACGGCCGCCCACAGGGTAAGCAGGAAGAAGCCGATTCGCCGAAGTACGTACATCATGGACTATTCACCGTCCTTGGTGGCAAGCTTGAGCTTCGTGAAGATGAGCAGCGGGCTCGAATCGTAGGTCTGCGGTGGAGCGTATGGATCCTCCGCGGTGGGCCAGCCCGTGAACTTGGAGGTGTTGTACAGTCCCCAGAGCCCCCCGTAGTAAAGGCCGATCACCGGCAGCTGGTCGTACACGATTTGCTGGAGCTGGTGGCTGATCTCCAGCTGTTTGGCCGGGTCGACTGTTTCCTTGTACTGGGCCAGCAAGGCGTCGGTCTGCGGGTTGCTGTAACGCTGGAAGTTGCTCGGTGCCAGCTCGCCGACTTTAACGTGGAACTCGCTCGAGAGCAGGCTGTTGTAGGCCTGGAAGATGTCGCCGCCGCCCATGCCGCCCATCGCCACCTCATAGTCACCGTTCTGTATCGACTGCTGGTAGCCGGCAGGTTGGGGTTGCTTGATGGTCATGTTGATTCCGATCGCGGTGAGCTGCTTGCGCACCTCTTGGATTGCACGCAGCCAGTCGGTGTAGCCATTGGCCGTCATTACCGAAAAGGTGAACGGGGCGCCTTTGGCATCGACCAGGGTGCCGTCGACCAGGGTGTATCCGGCCTTTGCCAGCGAGGCGAGCGCCGCATCGGTGTCCTGCTCGATGACACCGTCGTTGGGAATGTCGGGGTTGAGCTCCGATTCCTGGTTGGGCAGCATGAGCCCGGTCTGGCCGGCTTTGCTCATGTACTCCTCCGTGGCAGCGTCGGCGATCTTGTCCCGATCCAGGGCCAGGGCAATACCCCGCCTCAGATCGGCGTTGTCCCAGGGCGCCTTGGCCAGATTGGGCACCAGGCTGATCACGCCGCCTGGCGGAAACCAGTTCTTGTTGTCCGGATTAGCAGCACCCCAGGTGCCCTCGACGTTGCTCATGTACGAGTAGGCCCAATCGAAGCCCTTGGTCACGATGTCGAGCTCGCTTGTGGCCGCCGGCAGTACGAGGTGTTCGATCTCCACCTTGTCCGCCTGCCAGTAGTCCTGATTCTTGTTCATCGTGTATTGCTGGGAGGAGAAGTTGCCCACCGTGAACGGGCCCGTGCCCACCGGGCTCTCATCCCGCCAGGTGTCTGGATCCTTTACGTCTTTCCAGATATGTTCCGGCACGATCAGAGTCAGCGAGATAACGTCGGCGGCCGGCGCATCGTCGTCCTTGAGATGCACCACGACGTGGTCGCCGTCGATCTCGACGCTCTCGATGTGCTGCCATGCCCCTTTGATGTCCAGCGTTGGGTATTTCTTGATGAGGTTGAAGGTGAACACCACGTCTTCGGGTGTGAACTTCTCACCGTCAGACCAGGTGACGCCTTGGCGAATCGTGTAGTCGATGGTGCGCGCGTCCGGAAGCGTCACCTTTTCGGCCAGCCAGGGCGTTTGCGTCCCGTCAAGGACGTTGACTGCTGTGAGCGGCTCGTAGATGTAGCTCGCCGCAACCCGCTTGTTGAAGAGATACGGGTTGAAGATCTTCTCGAACATGGGCGAACCCTTATCCGCGGCAATGAGCATGGTGTCATCGGGGATCGAGGGGTCCGGCTCGCTCTGTATCTGAATGCTGCACGCCGAGATCAGCATGACTGCAACGGAGATTCCGGCGATCACCGACATTCGTTTAGTTCGCGTTTTCGAGTTCGTCATTGACACTCTTGCTTCCTCATGTCTTCACTGTCACGAGGCAGTCCGTGAAGGCTGCGCTGCGCCGGGATGCCTTGAGCATCCACTGATCTCCAAGAGTGTATGCGCATACATTGCCGTTCCGCAAGACCCCCACAGCCCAATCACGCAGTGTTACGAGCCCTCCGAGCTCTCCCGCAAAAGCACCTTTACCGGCAGCCGAATGCTGGCCGGTTCGGCTTCTGGATCGTCCAGCCTGCGCTGCATGAGCTGTATGGCGGCACGGCCCACAAGCTCCATGGGCTGGTGCACAGTGGTAAGCCGCGGCGACGAAAGATTGGCGGCCTCGATGCCATCAAAGCCCGTTACGACAACCTCTTGGGGCACGCGGATGCCGGCCTCGTTCAGGGCGTCAAGGACGCCTAGCCCCATCTGGTCATTGGCGCAGATGACGGCCTTGGGCATGGCATCGGAAGCGAGAAGATACGCTCCGGCAAGGCGGCCGGAGGCCCTCGTGAATTCACCTCGGCGCAACCGCACCCTTCCAGGATCCATGCCGCGCTCCAGCAGCGCAGACTCGAAGCCAGCCCAGCGGTCGTTGTCGTCAGGCGAATCGAGCGGTCCCGCTACATAGGCGATGTCACGGATGCCCAGGTCGTCGATCACGTGCGCGGTGAGGGCGTGCATTCCCTCGTGGTTGCTCACCGTCACGCTGTCGAAGGCTCCACTGTGCGCCGCGCTTGCGAGCACCACGATGGGGATGCGCCGGGCCAACTGCTCCAGCGCTGCGTCAGGAACACTTTGGGCAAGCACCAGCAGGCCATCGACGCGACCAGCCATGTCTCGTGCGGCATCGGCAGCGAGCCCACCCCGGCCGACGGCGACTGTGAGCGCGAACCCGCGGCGCCATGCTTCAAGTTCCGCGCCACGCAACACTTCATCGAAGTACAGGTTGAACTGGTGCGATTCTGGGGCGGCGCCAACATCGTCAACAAACGAGTAGCTTGGCGACGCGTCGGCCAAAAGGTCGCTGAGCTCCCCCATGTCGTCCATGGCGTCAAAGCCAGGAAAGTAGAGCCCGAGGGCGCCGGTGCGACGTGCTGCGAGACCTCTGGCCGAGCCACTGGGGACGTAACCGAGGTCCCGGACCGAGTCCATGACTCGTTCGCGAGTCGATGCACGAACGTCTTCCGGACGCCTCAGCACCCTCGAAACCGTTGCTATCGAAACTCCGGCGTCAGCGGCGACGTCGTAGACCGTTGGGGCCTTAGTCACTGGTACTCCCCTCGCTTGATCATGGGCGCCCTTCGGACCCGTGTGCCACGGAGAGGGAAAGCGCCAGCTTCAATACTAGAGGAGTGAGTCCTACGGGCAGGCAGGTGTCACCACCAAACTGGGTTCTTCACCGGGCGCAAAACAGCCCGTGCTGGCCAGCACGGGCTGTTTTGCTGTGTACGGTCCGGCGCGAGGTGCACCGTAGCGTACGCAGTGCTGGAGCGGGATGAACGAAATGTGTAATGGTCATTTCGGCTCCTCCTTTCAAGGGTGTGCCGTCAACGGCACGGCTGCGATGGCAGGGGAACCTACCGGATGTTGAACAGGTCAACACGCACGATCTCGCGATACTGGCGGTCTCGAAGCTGATCGAACTTTTGCTGATCCACGGGCGTGAAGAAGATCCTCTTAATCGTCGACTTTATGGGTTTGGGGTTCATGGCGGCACCTCCTTTCAAGGCTCGGAGTGAATTGTTGGACATATTGTGGCGCGACAAATAAAGCCCTTCCAGATATTTCAGAAAGAATTAGAAAACGGCATTATGAGAGCACAAAAGAGCGCGAGTGGTTTTGTGCGTGTTATCAGGCCGGCGAAAAATGCTCTTGTGCAGCAGCCGGCCACAACTCGTCAATCTCAAAAAGGAGTCGCGAGTTGTGGAGCTGTATCAGCTTTGGGTGCGGCGAATGACCAGAGAAAGTCGGTCTGAAAGTGGCTGCATGAGCGCAGCCCGGGCCGGGCAGCCTTGCGGCGGCGGCCCTACGCGGTCATGGTTTTAGATATGACGGCGATTGACAGGCGTGCCGGGCAGGGCATGACGGGAGCCGATAACTCCGGACTTGATAAGTGTAAACATCATTGCCTCCCTTCGATTGCACGCGAACATCCCGGACAGAATCGTCGGGGACTAATACATAAGCTACAGCACAAAGCGCGCATAAATCCAGTCCCCCGAGAAATATTCTTGAATATTAATTAATAGTCATCGGCGCGGCATGATTCCCGTTCGGTTGCTGCACATTCCCGGCAGCTCCATGACGGTTGCAGTACCAACCCATGGCCCATTGCTCGGGCAATGCGGAAGGGTCCCGGTCCCGAGCGGTGACCCAAGTTGAGTATCCCTGCTGGTTCCAGTGATCAGAGCTGGGTGAGTGGCATGACTCGACGGTGTGAAACCTTGTCCGCCGCCGTCGCGCTAGCTCTGGTCCAGCGTCAGCGACTCCTCCTGTGATTGGACGGTGGGATGAATCCGGATTATTACTTCTCTTCAAGGAGCGCCGACATTGACAGGACATAAGGTTCACCAGTGGCTCATCGAAGAAAGTGTCTGGGCGAAGGGAAGATCCCGCGCATCGCAAGATGTGGCGATGGGCGGATTCCGAAACTTTGGCACGTACCGGACGTGTTCGGGTTCGAACCGCTCGAGCGCCCCTCAATGTGGATGCAAAGATCGGCACAGCCCGTCGAGTCCCAGGCAATCCACTGACAGTAGGCGGCGGCCACAGTGTCTACCGGCCGCCTTGGATCTTGCGGGATCGCTGCTCCTGGGCCTTGGGGCCGTAAGGATAGACACCCACGCGGGGCTGACTAATGTCGGTAAGGTGCAAGGACTCCTCCGCGGAAAGTTCCAGAGCCGTCGCGGCAAGATTGTCTGCCAGCTGTTCAGTAGTTCGTGCACCGAGGATCACAGACGTTACAGCGGGGCGGTCTGCCAGCCAGGCCAGCGCCACCTGCGAGGCGTTCACGCCATGGTCTGCGGCGATCCCTTCCACGGCTCCGATCACGTCCCACGTACGGGGATCGTCATTGCGTTCCTGCCACGCCTCCATGCCACGCTGCGGATTCTCACCCAAGCGCGTGGCGCCGGCGGGCGGCGCGTTCCTCTTGTACTTGCCGGAGAGCCAGCCGCCGCCCAACGGGGACCACGGCAACAGGCCGATCCCGGCATCCAGGGAGGCCGGGACAATCTCCAACTCGATCTCCCGGACCAACAGGCTGTACTGGGGCTGCAGAGTAACCGGCGCGCTCCAGCCATGGGCCTTGGCCAGGTGGACAGCCTTCGTCAGCTGCCAACCCAGGAAATTGGAAAAACCGTAGTATGCGATTTTTCCTTGGCTGACTGAATCGTGCAGGAAGCGCAGCGTCTCCTCAAGGGGTGTGATGGGGTCCCAGGCATGCATTTGGTACAGGTCGATCTGTTCCACCCCCAAGCGACGCAGGGAATCATCCAAGGCGCGCGTCAGATGGCGGCGGGAGGTGCCGACGTCGTTCGGGGCACTTCCCATGGGAAAACGGCCCTTGGAAGCAACAACCATCTGCTCTCGCACTCCCGGCCGTTGAGCCAGCCAGCGGCCAATGATTTCCTCGGACAATCCGGCACTGTACACGTCGGCGGTGTCGATGAAGTTGCCGCCGGATGCCACATAGTAGTCAAGGATGGCGTGGGAGGTTTCCTCAGTGGCCTCCGCCCCAAACGTCATGGTGCCCAGCGCATAGTTGGAAACCACTGCGCCGCTGTTGCCCAATGTGCGGTATTGCATGATGCTCCTGTAATTGTCGATCGGGATGGTGGGTGGTGCTACTGGTGGTCACGCCAGCTGTGCTCCGGGGCAAATCCCAGCAGTCGCTGTGCCTTGTCGATGGAAAGCAGGGTCTGGTGTTCACTGAGTTCCATGCGCACCTCCACCGTCGGGAACACCTCGGCGGCAAGGGCGGCACTTGAACGGAGCATGACGGTGTCGGCGTTGGCAATGATGAAGGCCTGAAATCCTGGCTGGCCATTGTCAAGCGCCCGCGCCACAGCCTGCGCGCCGTCCCGGCCATCGATGTACCCCCACAGGTTCCATTTGCGCGCCCTGGCATCTGCGTCAAAGGCCGGGAAGGCAGCATAGTCCTGGACATCCATGACGTTGGAGAAGCGAAGCGCAACAATGCTCAACTCCGGATCCCAGCGTGTCAGCTCCATGGCCATCTGCTCCTCCAGGTGTTTCACCAGTGAGTAGGTGCTTTCCGGTCGGGCCGGGTATCCCTCATCGACCGGCAGGTAGGGAGGGTCGACGTCGAACGGCAGTCCCAGCACCGTCTCACTGGAGGCGTACACCACCTTCTTGATCCCCGCCCTCCTGGCCGCCTGGAACACGTTGTAGGTGGAGAGCATGTTGTTCTCGAAGGTGGCAGCGTCCGGGAGGATGCCGGGTGCTGGGATGGCACCCAGGTGCACCACGGCGTCGAAGCCGCTGTGCCTGTCATCCAGTCCCAAAAGGACGTCCAGAACCTGGCCGTAGTTGCGCAGGTCCACGACGACCAGCTGCGGGCTCCGCTCCCCGGCGAGGTCCAGATTCATCACCTGGTGCCCGTCCTGAGTCAGCCTGCGCACCACGTGGCGACCCAGCTTTCCGCTTCCGCCTGTTACTGCAATTCTCATCGGGACTCCTTAAACTAGATCATTGCATCTCTGCTCTGCCGGCCACCCTAGGGTCTCCGCAAGCTACGCTATCCACTTCCAGATGCCGTGTCAGCAACTGTGCCACACCCTGTTCTTCCTAGGACTGATAAGCCCACCCCTAGGCCGGGATTGGGTACGGCGGTGTACTCCCAAATTCAGAGGTGTCGGCTTGCGACCGCACCAGGCACACTCGTGGTGCCTCGTGAGGGAGCTTCAGCCGGTGTGTGAAAGGATTGGCACCGACACATTCAACATTCGCTATCACAATTGGAGCAGGACCGATGGTTACGCAGGTCGACGTCGTGGTTGTTGGTGGAGGAGTCATGGGCTCAGCCGCCGCTCGGGCTGTTGCCCAATCCGGCAAGTCAGTTGCCCTGCTCGAGCAGTTTGCCGCGGGACACCAACTCGGCGCCTCCCATGGCACAACCCGCAACTTCAACACTGCCTACCGGGAGCCTGAATACTTGGCCTTGGTCACCGAAGCTCGCGCCTTATGGGACGGGCTTTCCCATGAGACGGGCACTCAGTTGCTGGACCTGGTGGGTCTGGTCAACCACGGCAATGTGGAACCACTGCTGGGGATCAAGCAGTCCCACGAGTCCCTCGGCATCGACAGCGAATTCCTCTCTGCCGAACAGGCCTCGGAGCGATGGGCTGGAATGACGTTCCGCAGTGACGTGCTCTTTGTCCCGGAATCCGGGCGTGTCCGCGCCGCCGAGGCACTTGCCGCCTTGCGCACTTCCGCCGAAACCGGTGGTGCACAGTTCCACTACGAGTCCCCCGTCCGGGACATTATTGTCCACGGCGACCATAGCGTGAGAGTCATTACCGACACCACTGAGTTCCTCGCCGAACGGGTCATCGTCACCGCCGGAGCCTGGACCCACAAGGTTCTTTCGCAACTGATGGAGCTTCCCCCACTGGTTGTCACCCAAGAACAACCAGCACATTTTCAACCACTGGACGCCTCCGTGGACTGGCCCAGCTTCAACCACAGTCCCGATCCGCGATCAACTGCGGATGACTACTGGTACAGCCCCACATATGGCATGTTCACGCCGGGTGAAGGGGTGAAGATCGGCTGGCACGGAGTGGGTCCGGTGGTGGACCCGGACTCCCGCGATTTCCTCCCCGAAGCTGTCCAGTTGGCGGCCCTGCAACGCTACGCCAACGAATGGTTCCCCGGGCTCGACGCCACCGCTTGCGAGCCGATCAGCTGCACCTACACCTCAACGGAATCAGAGAACTTCATACTGGACAGATTTGGTCCCGTGGTTGTTGGTGCCGGGTTCTCCGGCCACGGCTACAAGTTCGCCCCGGCCATTGGGCGCGTCCTGGCCGACCTTGCCGACGGAAAACCGGCCCCGGCACTCTTCCGGGCTTAGCTTCACCGGATCAAGCGGCTAGCCGCCGAAAATGCGCCACCGCACCGAATGCGTGGCGCCTGGTTCCAACACCACCACGTCGGTTCCTGAGTTGAAGGCGTCCGGCGGGCAAGTCATTGGTTCTACCGCCAGTCCCAGTCGGTGGGCTGAGCCGTCGGCCTTGTCTGCGGTGTGGATTTGCAGCCACGGACAGCCTTCATCCCAGCTCATGCCCACGTGCGTACCGGCCGGGTCGCTCAGGAGCAGTTGGGGTGCAGTCCCCAGACCTGTAAATGCGTGGTCAATCTGTGTTGCCCCAATGACCCGGGAAGTCCTGTAGTCGAATGCATGGCCTTCTACAGCGTGCAGGTCCAAAGGCAACAACCTGTCAGGGGTGACAGCCAAATAGGATGTTGCCGGGAATGACAGCATCCAATCATCCATCGGAAAGTCACCGGCGATGAGATATGGGTGCGGGCACACCCCATACGGTGCTGTGGCCGCTCCAGTGTTTGTAGCTGTCACTGAGCAGTGGAGCCCGTCAGAGGCAAGGCGATAGTTGACTACCAGCTCAAGTGACGTGGGGTAACCCTTGGACGCCTCCACGGTGCATCTCATGGTGAGGGCATCCACCCCGTGGGCATCCACCTCCCACAGCACATCAAAAACGAGCCCATGAAGCGCGGTGCCGCGATCCGCCTCATTCAGGGGCAGGTGTTGGATCACCCCGTTCCAGTTGTAGGCGCCGTCGGCGATACGGTTGGGCCAGGGCGCGGCGATGATTCCCCTGTAGTCCGGGATGGGAGCTCCCAGATCGAATGGCACCACCAGGTCGCGCCCGTTGTGTTGGAGTTCGCGCAGGGCTGCCCCGTGCGCTGTGATCCGTGCCGAGTAGTCGCCGGACTTGATCAGGTAGTCGATCTCGTTCACAGCCCACCGGCCAGTTTGTAGTAGGCCTGGTTCCACCGGATTTCCTTCTTGAACGCAGAGATGGTGGTGCCTTCGTCAATGGTGAGCAGTTCAGTCTGAGCCATTTCGGCAAAGTCCTCGAAGGTTTCCACCCCAACCTGGGTGGAAAGGACTGTGTGGTGTGCGGCGCCAGCCGTCAGCCAGGCAGCTGCGGACGTGGCAAAGTCGGGTTTCGG
This sequence comes from Arthrobacter glacialis, assembly GCF_002909415.1. Lineage (NCBI taxonomy): Bacteria > Bacillati > Actinomycetota > Actinomycetes > Micrococcales > Micrococcaceae > Arthrobacter > Arthrobacter glacialis. The sequence continues at coordinate 113,139 of NZ_PPXB01000011.1, forward strand.
GCTCCACAACGCACGGGCAACAGGCAGGTTGGGCAATGGCTGCTCCAGCGGCACAACCTCCACGGCGTTGGCAACGAGCCTGAACCTGTCACGCATGTCGGAGAGCGCTACAACGACGCCGGCCCCCGGGTCGGTGTCGAAAACCAGACGTACGGGGTCTTCCTTGCCGCCAATGCCCAACGGGTGGATTTCCAGGCGTGGCTTTGACGTAGTCAATGACGGGCAGACCTCCAGCATGTGTGCCCCCAAAATCTTTTCAGCACCCGGGACCAGGTGGTAGGTGTAGTCCTCCATCAAGGAGGCCCCGCCGGGCAGGCCCGCGCCCATGACCTTTGCTGCACGGACCAGCAGGGCCGTCTTCCAGTCGCCCTCGGCGCCGAAACCATAGCCGTCGGCCATGAGCCGTTGCACTGCCAGGCCCGGGAGTTGCCGCAACTCCCCCAAGTCTTCAAAGGAGGTGGTGAAGGCGGCCGAGCCGTTGGTCTCCAGGAAACGGCGCAAGCCGAGCTCGATCTTGGCCCCGTACCTCAGGGATTCGTGGCGTGCCCCGCCGCGCCCGAGTTCTGTGGCGACGTCGTAGAGTTCCTCATATTCGGCGACCAGCACATCCACGTCGCTTTCGGAGGTGGCGTGCACTGCGTCCGCGAGTTCGTTCACGCTCCACGTATTAACGGAAACGCCCAAACGCAATTCGGCTTCGGTTTTATCGCCCTCGGTGACGGCCACGTTGCGCATATTGTCGCCAAATCGGGTCAGCTTCAGCCCACGAATGGCTGCCCATCCGGCAGCAGCCCGCTGCCAGATGCCCACTTGGCGCAGCACCTCCGGGTTGGAGACATGCCCCACCACGGTCTTGCGCGGAATGCCTAGCCGGGATTGGATATAGCCAAATTCCCTGTCACCGTGGGCGGCCTGGTTCAGGTTCATGAAGTCAAAGTCGATGTCTTCCCACGGAAGCTCAACATTCGCTTGCGTATGCAGGTGGAGGAGCGGCTTGCGCAAAGCGTCCAGGCCCTGAATCCACATTTTGGCCGGCGAGAAGGTGTGCATCCATGCGCTCACGCCAATCACATGATCGGCCAGGTTTGCCTCCAGGGCCGTGCGACGGATGGCGTCCGAGTCTGTGAGGACCGGCTTCCACACGACCCGCACGGGAATGTTGGAGGCTGCGTTGAGGGCGTCGGCAATGTCGTGGGACTGGGCAGCGACCTGTTTGAGCACGTCTTCGCCGTAGAGGTGTTGGCTGCCTGTCAGGAACCACACCTCATAGTGGTCAAGGGATACGGACGCCGCAGAGTTCTTCGTCATGAGCAAGTCTTCCTTAAAAGTTGAGTGGCCTATTGGCCGTAAACATTTTGGTAACGCGCATACAAGGCATCGATGAGGGCCGGATCAATGGCCGCAGGTTCGCCGAGTTGCCGGGATACGTGCACCGTCTTGGCGACTTCCTCGCACATGACCGCCGCTTTCACGGCAGCGCGGGCATCTTTTCCGATGGTGAAGGGGCCGTGGTTCTTCATCAACACCGCCGGTGACGTTGAGCTCTGCAGGGTGGCAACAATGCCCTGGCCGATCGAGTCGTCACCGATCAGCGCAAACGGGCCCACGGGGATTTCCCCGCCAAATTCGTCGCCCATCATGGTCAAAACGCACGGTATTGGTTCGCCCCGCGCCGCCCAGGCAGTTGCATACGTGGAGTGAGTATGGACCACTCCCCCCACCTCTGGCATATGCCGGTAGACGTAGGCGTGTGCTGCCGTGTCCGACGACGGCGCCAACGCCGGGTTGCCCCACTCACCGCTCGCGGGGGTCCCGAACAAGTCGGTGACAACCATGAGCTCCGGTCGCAGGTCGTCGTAGGACACTCCTGAAGGTTTGATGACCATGAGCTCATGCCCGGGAACCCTGCCCGAGACGTTGCCAGCTGTCCACACCACCAGACCGTTGCGGGTCAGCTCGGCATGCAACGCACAAACCTCGGAGCGAATCCGCTCGATGGCACCAAGGAGCGCGCTCACGCCAACGCCCCCATTGTTGTCTTGACAGCTTTGGGGCCTTCTGCCGGTCGGGCACTAAGCGCCCTCTTTTGGATGGCCTTGAGCCGGTGCATGACCTCGTTGGCGCCTCGGCCAAAGTAGTCGTGAAGCGATGTGTACTCCTCAAACAGGGCGTTGTAGGCTGCCACGTTTTCGGGAATGGGTTCATAGACATCGGCCGGTTCTGCGCCCATGGCATCCGAGGCGCCCTGCACATCGGAATAGGCTCCTGCGGCTACGGCTGCATGAATGGCCGATCCCAAGGCCGGTGCCTGGGCTGACGATATGGTGCGCAGCGGCAAGCCGATGACATCGGCGTAGATCTGCATCAGGAGCTTGTTCTTGGGCAGGCCACCGGCGACAACAAACTCCGTCACCGGGACACCAGCACCGTTGAACGCCTCAATGATAGTGCGCGTGCCGAACGCCGTTGCTTCCAACAATGCCCGGTAGGTGTCCTCGGGTTTGCTTGCGAGGGTCTGGCCCACCACAACGCCGGAAAGCTCATGATCCACCAAAACCGAACGGTTCCCGCTGTGCCAATCCAGTGCGATCAAGCCGTGCTGGCCAATTGCCTGGCTGGCGGCCAGCTCAGTCAGGTACTCGTGCACCCCGAGGCCCCGCGCCACAGCGTCGTCGTGGTATTTGGGCGGCACACCGTTGTTGACGAACCAGCCAAAGATGTCACCTACCCCTGACTGCCCGGCCTCGTAACCCCACAGTCCGTCGATGATGCCGCCGTCGACCACTCCACACATCCCAGGAACTTCTCGCAGGCCGTTCCCATTCATCACATGACAGGTGGAGGTGCCCATGATGGCCAGCATTTGACCAGGCGCCGCGGCGCGGGCTGCCGGCGCCGTGACATGCGCATCAACATTGCCCACGGCAACCACTATCCCCTGGGGAAGCCCGGTCCAGGACGCGGCTTCTGCGCTCAGCGTCCCGGCGGCCTCCCCCAACCGCCCGATCGAATGATCCACCTTCGTGGCAATAAAGTCCGCGAAGTCCGGGTTGAGCGCGGCCAGGAAATCGGCCGACGGGTAGCTGCCGTCCTGGAGCAGGCCCTTGTACCCGGCTGTGCAGGCGTTCCTGACATAGTTGCCTGTCAGCTGCCACACTATCCAGTCGGCTGCCTCCACCCAATGATCCATGGCGTCGTATATCTCGGGATCCTCCTCCAGCAGCTGCAGGCCCTTGGCGAATTCCCACTCAGCGGAAATCAACCCGCCGTAGCGGGGCAACCACGCTTCGCCGCGGGCCCGGGCAAGGTCATTGATTCTGTCCGCCTGTGGTTGGGCAGCATGGTGGCGCCAGAGTTTCACATAGGCGTGGGGCCTGTCAGCGAACCCGGCAAGTTCGTTCATGGGGGTGCCGTCGGCCAGGGTGGGGATCATGGTGCATGCGGTGAAGTCCGTGCCGATTCCAATGACATGTGCAGGGTCAATGCCGGCATCACGGATTGCCGCCGGCACTGCATGCGCCAACACCAGTCGGTAGTCATGAGGCACCTGAAGCGCCCAATCCATGCCCAAACTTACGTGGCGGGCGGCACCTGGGGGCAGGTTTTCGGTCATGACTGCGTGCGGGTAGTCAAAAACGCCAGATCCCAGTTCGGCGCCGTCACTCACTCGAACCACAACGGCACGCCCTGACAGCGTTCCGTAGTCAACACCGACCACGTATTGGGGCGCACTGGGCGGTTCCATGCGGTCCGGCGGTGACTGCTGGAATGGGGAATGGCTCATGGATACCTCCATCCGGCAAAGCATCATTGCCGGGGCTGCGGACGGGAAGGACGTGGACCCCACCAGAACCAATGAAGGCCAAGGTGGATTGATATACCAATTGTGAGCGCTAACAATTGACGTTGTCAAGGGCTGCCCACCACCCCTGCAAAGTCCCTAGTTGAGTGAGGGGCTGGCAGTGGTCCCGCGAACCACCAGCTCCGGAACCACCTCAACGTCCGCACCGCCCCTGGCGCCGCCGTCGAGCTCTGCCAGCAGGATGTGAACGCACCGCTTGCCCAGCTCTTGAAAATTTTGCCGAACTGTTGTCAGCGGCGGCAGGAAGAACTCCGATTCCGGCCAGTCGTCAAACCCGACCACTGACACGTCGCCGGGGACGTTGATCCCCGCTTCACCAAAGGCACGCAGGAGGCCCAGTGCCATTTGGTCGTTGCCGGCAAAAATGGCGCTAACGTGCGCATCACGCATTATTTCCTGGCCCGCCCGGAACCCTGAACCCGCACTCCAGTCGCCTTCAAAGAGCGGCCCTTCCGGCAAACCCGCCTGGGCCAGGGCAGTGCGCCAACCTTCAATCCGCGCCTGGGTGTCAACCCACCCGGCAGGGCCTGCCACGTGTCCAATGTGCTGATGCCCTAATGAAATGAGGTACTCAACGGCTTGGCGCGCCCCAGCAGTTTGGTCGATGGCCACGCCACTTAGGCGGTTTTCTCCGGTGGCCCCGATGGCAACCACCGGAAGGCCAAGATTGAGGCTAACTAGTGTTTCAAAGATGCCCGAGTGCGGGACCTGGACAATAATTCCATCAACACCTTGATCCATAAACCGCAGCATTGCTTCTTCAATGGTTTCAGGGGTGACGTCGTCGAGTCCGGCGATGCTGACGAAGTACCCTGCCTCGCGCGCCGCCTGCTGGAGCGCCAGCAGCGTGTTCGAGGGCCCATATTGAGACATCTCGCTGGCAAGAACTCCGATGGTGTTCGAGCGCCGCGTCACGAGGCTGCGGGCGGCAGTGTTGCGGCGGTAACCCAATTCGACAATCGCGCCCTGCACTTTTTCAAGCGTCCGGGCACTGACATTGGGGTTTCCGTTGAGCACCCGCGAGACAGTCTGGTGCGACACGCCGGCGAGTTTCGCCACGTCCTCCATCACTGGAGCCCGGCCCTGACCTTCAGATATTGGCGTCACGGGAACCCTTTCACTGTAAAAAATTACCTCTTCTTGAGCAATACTACGTTGTTAGCGCTAACATTGGGGTGGACTCACCCTATTCGCAGTGCACCCAAAGGACATCATGAAGAACTGGGCAGGAAATCTAGAATACCGGTCAACCAGTCTGCAGATCCCCAGTTCCACAGAGGAACTTCAGGAAATGGTTTCCAGCGCCACAGCCATCAAGGCCCTTGGCTCACGCCATTGCTTCAACAGCATTGCCGACACCGACGGCATCCACGTGGCTCTCGAAAACTTGGGCGGCGCGCCAGAGATCGACACAGACCGGCGCACAGTTCGCGTCGCCGGCAGCCTCAGCTACGGGGCACTCGGCGCGCATCTGGAAAAGCACGGTTTTGCCCTGCCCAACCTTGCCTCGCTGCCGCATATCTCGGTGGCAGGCGCCATCCAAACGGGTACCCACGGTTCCGGTGTCAGCAACGGTTCACTCGCCACGGCTGTGACCGCGATCGAGCTGGTCCGTGCCTCGGGCACCCTGGTTCGGTTGACTGCGGACGACGGCGATGACTTCCGTGCCGCCGTCGTCGGCCTGGGCGCCTTGGGGATCATCACGCACGTCGAACTGGCCATCGAACCATCCTTCAAGATCCGCCAGCAGGTTTTTCTGGAGCTGCCGTGGTCCCGCGTTTTGGACGACTTCGACGCGGTTGCCGCCGACGGGTACAGCGTCAGTCTGTTCACCGGCTATTCCGGCCCGGCCATAGCCCAAGTCTGGCGAAAGGTCCGGGACGAGCAGTCCCCGTTGGAAACCCCGGAGGAATTCCACGGCGCCCACCCGGCTACAGTCCTGCTGCACCCGCTGCCGGGGATGTCGGCGGAGAACTGCACCCCGCAGCTGAACATTCCCGGTGCCTGGCTTGACCGGCTGCCGCACTTCCAATTGCAGTTCACCCCCAGCAATGGTGAAGAGTTGCAAAGCGAATACCTGCTCCCCCGCGAACACGCAGGCGCCGCCCTAGCCGAGCTCCGTGACCTGTCAGCACTTATTGGCCCGCTGCTGTTCATCTCGGAGATCAGGACAGTTGCAGCCGATGACTTTTGGCTCAGCCCCAGCTATCACCAAGACAGCGTAGCCCTGCACCTGACCTGGAAACCACTCCAGGAGCAGGTGGAATCGGTTCTTCCCGTCATTGAGACACGGCTGTCCGCCTATGGCGCCAGACCGCATTGGGGCAAGCTGTTTGCTGCCAACGCAGCGGACCTCGCTGGCCTGTACCCGCGCTTCAGTGACTTCCGGGCCATGGCAGAGCATCATGATCCCGCCGGAAAATTTCGCAACGACTACCTGAACAAGGTGCTTTTCAGCCGCTAGTGGTGTGGCTCAGTTTTGTTGCAGGGGCGTAGCTTCGTCGATGTTCGCCACAGCCCCGCCCACATCACTTGAAACTGCAGCTGATGCGGGTGCGCGGCTCTGTCACCCGCATCAGCTGCAGTTTCAATTCCGGGAAAGCATCGGCACCCGCATCAGCTGCAGTTTGGAACCCAAAGAACCCATGACGTTGCCGTGAACTCGGAGTTTTCGCCCTGCCGAAGCACACTGAGAGCCAAAATCGCCGGTTCTCCGCCGCATTGAGCCCCGCCCACATCACTTGAAACTGCAGCTGATGCGGGTGCGCGGCTCTGTCACCCGCATCAGCTGCAGTTTCAAACGCAGATTTCGCATGAGTAGCTGGGGCGCATACCAACACCAAATGGCTCGGTCCGTGGGGAATCTCCCCCCACAGACCGAGCCATTTTGGGTACGGCTTTTAGTTTTTGGCGACTTCGAGTTCCACGACTGCCCAGGACAGGGCCGGCAGTGTCAGTTTCAGTTCGTCTCCGGCTGCCTTGACGCCGTCGAGTGTGGTCATGCCCACCTGATCCTGCTGGGTTAGGGTGTTTTTCGTGAAGCGGTCCTTGCCCTCTGGGGTCTGGAGGACCTCGGCCCGGATGACCCGACCGGCGTCGAATCCGCGCAAGGCTACCTCCACATCGGCGGCTTCCTCCAGCCCGCGGTTGGCAAAGAATAGGGCCATGCGCCCGCTTTCCTCATCCCAGGTGGCGCTGACGTCCACCAGGTCTGCGTCACCAAACTTCGACGTCTGGACCTTGTCCGAATCAACGTGGGTGCGCAGGATCTGGCCCTTGGCCAACTCGGCCATCCGGGCAAACGGGTAGAAGATGCTCTGGCGCCAGGCCGGACCATTCTCCTCGGCCAGGATCGGGGCAATGACATTGACCAGCTGGGCTTGATTGGCAATCTTGACCCTGTCACCGTGGCGCAGCAGCGAGTTCAACAACGTACCCACCACCACAGCATCGGTGACGTTGTACTTATCCTCGATCACCCGCGGGTGCTCACGCCAGCCTGACGCGTTCACCCGGTGCGGCTGATCCTCGGTATCCAGGCCCGTTTGGTACCAAACATTCCATTCGTCAAAGGAAAGGTTGATGTTCTTCTTGTGCTTGCCCTTGGCCTTGACGGCATCCGCCGTGGCAACCACGGACTCTATGAAGTAGTCCATGTCAACGGCGCTGGCCAGGAAACTGGCGGCATCGCCGTCGTGCTCCTGGTAGTAGGCATGCAAGGATACGTAGTCCACTTCGTCATAGGCATGGGTGAGAACTGTCTGCTCCCACGCCCCAAACGTTGGCATCGACGAGCTGGAGCTGCCGCAGGCAACCAGCTCGATGTTCGGATCCACCAGACGCATCGCCTTGCCGGCTTCCTGCGCCAGACGACCATACTCTGTGGCGGTCTTGTGGCCGATCTGCCAGGGACCATCCATCTCATTGCCCAGGCACCACAGCTTGATGTCAAAGGGATCCTTGTGGCCGTTCTTGGCCCGCAGGTCTGAGAAGTAGGTGCCCCCGGGATGGTTGGCGTACTCCACGATCTCCCGGGCAGCATCCACACCCCGGGTGCCGAGGTTGATGGCTTCCATGATCTCGGTGCCGGCCTTCGCAGACCAGTCAACGAACTCGTGGAGGCCAAACGCGTTGGTTTCCAGCGTGTGCCAGGCACCATCCAGGCGGCGCGGCCGGCCGGACACCGGACCAATACCGTCTTCCCAGTTGTACCCGGAGACAAAGTTGCCGCCGGGGTACCTGATGACGGTGGCCCCCAGCTCCTTCGTCAACGCCAAGACATCCTTGCGGAAACCCTGCTCGTCAGCTTCCCGGTGGCCGGGCTCGTAGATGCCGGTATAGACACACCGGCCCATATGCTCCACGAACGAGCCAAAAAGACGCCGTGGCACCTCTGAGATCGTGAAGTCGCGGTCAATACTAATCCGTGCACGAGACATAGTGCTGATTCTCCTGTTGTTGAGGTTTTTTGGCGGTGTTGTGGTGGAAAATTTAGGTTCCGGCAAGGCCGGTGGTGGAGATGCCCTTGATGATCTGGCGTTGGAAGAAGAGGAACACCACAATCAAGGGAAGGGCTGCCAATAGGGCGGAGGCCATATTTTGGGCGTATTGGATGCCGTAGGCGCTCTTGATGGTTTGCAGACCAACGGGCAAGGTCAGCATGGAGCTGTCATTGGTAACAATGAAGGGCCACAGGAAGTTGTTCCAGGCGCCAATGAAAACGAAGATGGCGACGGCGGCCAAAATGGGGCGTGAGAGTGGAAGTACCACCTGCCAAAAGATGCGAATTCTTCCTGCCCCGTCCACCAGCGCGGCATCCTCTAGTTCGCGGGGTATTTGGTCGAAGAACTTCTTCAGGACAAACACCATGGCTGGTGCGATCACCTGTGGCAAGATGATGCCCCAGTACGTGTCGATCATGTGGAACGAGACCATTTGGTAGAACAACGGAATGATCAGCACCGGCGGTGGCACGATCAGTGATGCCACGATGACTGTCATCATCACCTTTCTGCCCTTGAAGTCAATGCGGGACAGTGCATAGGCCGCCAATGTCGAGATGATCAAGGTGATGATGGTGACGGCAGTGGAGGTGAAAAGCGAGTTCCACGTCCATTGGGGAATGTTGCCTTGCTGGAGCACCTTCGCGAAGGCGTCAAAGGTGAACCCCGATTTCGGCACGATCGTGATGGGCGTGGCTGCGGCTTCAGTCTCACTTTTGAAGGCTGTGATGGTGGCCCACGCGAACGGGACCAGCCAGGTGAACGACAGGACAGCAACGATGACGGTGGCTGCCACACGACTGGCCGAGATACGTTTTCTGCGCCGATATGTTGGGACGTTGGGGGCCGCCTTGGCAGTGCTTGAATGCGGCGTGAAAGTCGACAATGCCATGGCTTATGCACTCCTCTTGCGGGTGAGAATGAACTGGGAGATCGAGACGACAATGATGATGGCGAAGAAGATGTAGGAAACGGCAGCCGAGTATCCCAGCCGGTACCCGGTGAAGCCAGTCTCGAAGATGTACTGGACAATGCTCCGGGTGGATCCGGCGGGGCCCCCGGCGGTCATTTGGTAGACCTGGTCGAAGACCTTCAGTGAGGCCAGTACTTGCAAGATGACGATCATGAGCGTTGTCGGGTTGATCTGGGGCAAGGTGATGGAGAAGAACTGCCGCCAACCGCCGGCGCCATCCAACTGCGCCGCCTCGTAATGTGACTGTGGAATGTTTTGCATGGCGGCTAAATAGAGCAGAAAGTTGAAGCCAACTGTCCACCACAGCGTTGCGATCACGATTGACCACATCGCCACATCAGGATTGTTCAGCCAGTCAATGGGAGCGATTCCCACCTTGCCCAGCAGTTCGTTGATCAAGCCGAGCTGGGGGTTGTACATCCACACGAAGAACAGTGATACCACTGTGGAAGCCAAGAGATAGGGCGCAAAGAACGACAGGCGCCACAGCCATTGGGCAGGCAATCCCATGTTGACAAGTGCTGCCATGGCCAGGGCCACGAGAACCAGCGGCACCGTGCTGATGACGGTGAAGTAGAGAGTGTTTCCCATCGAATGCCACATGTCGGTGTCGCCAAGGGCCTCAACATAGTTGGCTAATCCTACGAACGAGCTATTGGCCCCTGTGAGCGATTTTCCGGTGAAGCTCATGTAGACGCCGTGGACCAAGGGCCAGATCAGGAACACGGCAAAAAATGCCAGGAACGGTGCCATGAACCCCCACCCGTGCCTGCGGTCCCGCCGCAGCCTGCCGGCATGGGTGTTTTCCAGTACTTGGATTGGCGCTTGAGGTGATTCTGTCGAAACGGTGGACGTACTCATTGCTTTGGCTCCCTTGCCGCAAAATGACTCTCCCAAAGATGACCTACAGGGCGTGCTTGACCGCGGTTAGGGGCCTACACGGGATTCGGCTTGGACAGCAATGTGTCCAACCGTTCCACAAACGCATCCCAACCGTCTTTGGCCTTGGTCCGGCCCAGGAAGACGTTTTGTACGTTTTCTGCAAAGAATGACTGAAAGTCTGAACCCGAACCTGTGAACCAGGCGCGCGGGTCGTAGTTGATGATCTCGGCGGCACCGGCGTAGTGCGCCTGTGGCAGGAGGTTTTTGAATTCTGCTGATTGCACCACCGGCTGAAATCCAGGGATGTGCCCGGCTTTTGCCCAGTTCAAGGAGCCCTTGAGGATGTCGGCCACAAAGGCATACACGTCATTGCGCTTTTGTTCATCAAGGTTCAGCTGATGAGGCAACACAAACGCGTGCGAATCAGCATAGGCTGCGGGGGTGCCAAACAAGGTGGGAATCGGCATGGCGTCAAACGGCACCTTTGCCGTTTGCATGGTGGGCAACTCCCAGACACCACTCATGAGCATGCCTGAATCCTGGGCAGCAAATTCCGCGATGGCAGTTCCGCCATCCCCGCTGGCGGTTGCGATCTTGTCGTCAAGGAGTGAGTGGATGTACTCCAGTACACCGATGGCCACATCACGATCCACAACGGCCTTTTGCCCTTGCACCAGTTCCATGGAGGCGCCGTGCTGCTTGTAGAAGGTGTAAAACAAGCGCCACATTTGCGCACCATCACTCAGGTATCCATACGAAAGGCCATGTTTGCCCGTGACCTTGGCCATTTCCAGGGCCATTTCCTTGAACCGGTCCGGGCTGGTGACGATCTCAAGCTGTCCATCGGCAGCAAGTGCGCCGGCCTTCTGCGCCACTTCCGTGTTGTACATCAGGATGAAGGGGTGCGAGTCCAATGCGATGGAGTAGAGCTTGCCGCCCTGGAGGCTGTTTTCCCAGATCCGCGGCGAGAAGTCGTCCTTGGTGACCCCATTCTTGGCCAGGAGGTCCACGTCCCAAGGGTCAAGGAGGCCTCCAGGAGCATATCCCGTGACACGTGAAGCGTGCATGATGGCGACCTCCGGGGGCCTGCCTCCCGCCGACGCCATGGCGAGCTTCGTATAGTACGGTGCGCCCCACGCCAAAACTGTGGGGTTGACGTGGAATGACTGCTGCGAGGCGTTGGCCGTGTCAATCATGGCCTGCATTTTGATGCCGTCACCACCGGAGAGCAAGTGCCAGAAGCGCAATTGTGACTCGCTCGCGGCCTGTGCGGAACCTCCACATCCAGACAACAAGGTTGCGCCGAGGGCACCCGAGAGCGCTATCCCACCACCGAGCAATAGCTGCCGCCTCGACACACTGTTAAGTTGATTCATCGGTCACTCCTTTGGACGCGATTACACTGCCTGTTCAGGCCGCACACCCTCCCCGGAAGTTGTATAAGAGGAGAGGCAGCGGCCGCTAAAACGTGATCTATTCCACAGATTACATCGTTGTAATGGCATGCGCAAGAGAAATTGTTAGCGCACACAAAATCTATTTCAAGTCTTTCCCTCAGCCTGAGGCAAGGCGTTGAACAGCATCAAGAAACGCTGGAGCTGCCTCGGACTACGAGCCGGTAAGGCAAGGCAACCTCCACAGGAGCCCGGTCCCGGTCAGCCATGCGCTCGGTCAAGAGCCGTACAGCTTCTTCCGCGAGGGCACGCTTGTCAAAGGAGATGGTGGTCAACGCCGGGACGGCATACTGCCCATGGTCAATGTCATCGAAACCTGCCACGAGAATGTCCTCGGGCACGCGATGTCCCGCAGCAGCCAAGACACTCAGCGCGCCAATGGCTATGGAGTCGGTGAAGCAAAAGAGCGCGTCAGGAAGAACGTTGAATGACAGGAACTTGCTCAGCGCCTCCGCACTCCCCCGCGGCGTCCATTCATCACAGGGAATCTCCAGGTGGGGATCCCGGTCGATGCCAAGCTCAGTCAGCGCCTGATGATAGCCGCGGGTACGGACTTCGGCGGTGTCAGTGCGTCGAGTCTCGGTGGCACCCAGAATAGCTATCCGACGTCGTCCGCCATGTGCCAGCGCGAGCGTCATGTCCCGGGCAGCAGCCACGTTGTCGACACCCACGTGATCCACGCGCCGCTGGTCCACTTCACCCAGCATGACCATGGGCGGCAAGTTTCCACCAACACCAATTGCACTGGCATCCAAGGCTACGGGGTTTAGGATGAGCCCATCGATGAGGTTGGAACGCGCCTTGGACACGAGGTCGAACTCGCGTTGCGGGTCCGGCCCGGTCTCTTCAAGCTGCACGCTCCACCCTTGCTCGTGCGCCACTTCCACAATATGGTGCGCCAGCTCGGCAGAGTAGGGGGTACCCAGATCCGGGAGAGCCAAGGCGATGACGCCGGTACGCCCGTTGCGCAGACCACGAGCAGAGAGATTGGGGACATAGTCGAGCTCTGCTAGCGCAGCTTCCACCCGAGCTTTGGTCCGCTCCGCCACCGGCACGATTCCGTTGATGACGTTCGAGACTGTCTTTGGCGACACCCCAGCCCGCAGGGCAACATCCTTGACAGTTGCCCGCATGGCACCGCCCTTTCCCAGACTCGTCATTCGCGTTATGGAGAACCGCTGCCACATCGGAGTGGAAACTTTAGACTACCTGCCAGCACCAGGGGAATCTGTCACTTTTGCGGCAATTGGGCCGCCGTTTTGCAGGGAGCGCCCCGGCGGTGGATCCGGGTTCATGAACACGCTTTGGGTTAGTCCACAGGGAAATGTGTGGACACGCTCAACAGGCCACGGGTTCAGCGTTTCTTGCCTCCAACACCTGGCACGGATGTGACTTGTTGCATCCACGCCGCGATCTGGTGTTCGTCGATTTCTATCAAGGATTCCAGTTCCACGCCGCGGGTCGACTTACCCATCCCCACCGGTGTCACCGGCGGGACTGGCTCAAGCGCCGCGCCATTGACAAACATGACCTTGACATGACCGGCAAAGCCGCCGCAGCAAAAGCACCACCCGTCGCCGACGCCGTAGTACGACATGCCCCACTTCACGGAGCGCTGGAGGTCCGGCAGCGTTTTGGCCGCCAGCGCATCGACCGCTTCAGCGATGCCGCGCTGCGGCTGTGGCAGGCTGGTGATGTAGGAGAAGACTGGCTTGTCGCCGACCGCCGCTTTCGCGGGGCTTGCCCTGCCGGTCATGGCTTCCGGCAACGTGAAGGCTGCGCCTTCTTCTGCCGCAGCGCGCGTGGCCGGCTCTTGCACTTCTTCCTTACCGTTCTCCACGCTGGTCATGGTCCGCGTTATTCCTTGTGCATCGCAAGAAGGCGCTGGCAATTCGCCCGCAGATTCCGAACCGGAGTCCTTGGATTCGACGGCGAGCCGTCTCCATTCCTAGGCCCATGGCCGGCACGCCACCAGCAAAATTGGCACCCTCCATGGCCATGCATGGCACTAGAGCCCCGTGTCGTCGGTATGGCTCGTCCGCCTGACTGTGCTCCCACCGTCTTCGTGACCGATCACTGTGCGGCGACTGGACACCGACCTCCGTCGGCGGAACGTGAATATCAGACCCAACACGAAGACGACAATGCCCGCACCCATGAGGATGTTCCCGACGAGCAGCAAATCGATCCATGCCACTTGAACCGTGAGCGCAAATCTAAGAATTGCACCAATAACAAACAGCAATACCCCTGCACCTATACTCATGACTCTTTCCTTTCCTCGGCAACCGACTCACTGTGAACGCAATGACTGGGACTGGTTATGGGCTGCCCGTCCCGTGGCTGTGCCGGCCGCGCCCACCCGCACTTGGTTCGTCGTCGGAAGTGGAGTCTGGCGTCCCTGCATTTGCTGACACATCAACGTCCGGATCAATGACCGCTGCTTCATGGAGTTGCTCCTTGGAACGGGAGACGCTTTCGGCGGCGGCCGAGTGCTGCCGCTCCGCCTCAATCCTTAACCGTTCGGCATCCACCGCAGCTTGTTCGGCGTCAGCCGCCGTCCTCGCCGCCGCTGCCTGATTCTCCCGGGCTGTCAGGCCAGATTCGTTTGCATCCTCACGCAATCTGCTCGCCTGTTCGCGGGCCTTATCCTTCAGTTCCTCAGCCTGGTGCATTCGCCGCTGCCGGTTGAGTCTCAACAGAAAAACTACAACCAACAAAACCACGATGATGGCTATGACAATCCAAATCCACGCCGTTGTGTCCATGGCGAATCATCTCCGTCCTATATTGCCGCGGTAGCGTCGTCACCTGCCCTGGACCGTGCAGAGCAAATCACTTGCGCCCTTATGGCCTCATCATGCACCTTCATACCGGTTTTGCCCACCCCCCGACGCAAAAACCACCATTTAGGGCCGGATGACCATTTCAGGTGTTTCATTCGATTACCCCTGCCAGGACGAACAGTGACCAGCAGCCCCTTTGCGTGATGTACTGCTAGTAGGCCGATGCTTCTTCCCATGGAACGGTCGAATCGCAAGCCACATGCCACCTGCAAACGACGCAGAAGATTGGTTCTGATCAGCGGGCGCGTGTAACCATTCAGTTCCTCCGCGATCTTGAAAGGAAAACACCAATGACTGACTTATCAGCCGTCGCCATCGTCTGTAGTCTCACCCCGTCTCCGGAACCTTCAAGCAGTGAACTCTTGGCACGCCATGTTTTGGACGAACTGGAAAAGCACGGCGCCACCACAGCTTCGCTGCGCGTCGTCGACCACGAGGTAAAGCCTGGGGTGAAGGTCGATATGGGGGACGGCGATGAATGGCCCGCCATCCGGGCAAGAATCCTCGCCGCTGACATCGTTGTTCTTGCCACCCCCATCTGGATGGGGCATCCCTGCAGTGTCGCACAGCGGGTTCTGGAAAGGCTCGACGCAGACTTGTCCGAGACTGATGATCAGGGCCGACCCATCATGTTCGGCAAGGTGGCCGCCGTCGCCGTTGTAGGAAATGAGGACGGCGCCCACAAAGTCATTGCCGACATGATGCAGGGGATGAACGACGTCGGTTTCACCTTTCCCGCTCAGGGGTCGACGTACTGGGTGGGTGAAGCCATGCATACTGTGGACTACAAGGACCTCGACACTATTCCCGAGGTAGTGGCCGCTGCCACAGCGGTACTGTCCCGCAATGCCGCTCACCTGGCACGCGTCCTTCGAAACGAAAACTACCCACCCGCGTAGACGGATACTGTCTGGATGTCCGCGCCGTCCCCCTTCAGAGGGGCCTTGATGTCCACCGATTTGTCTTTCGCGGTGCCCTTGACCTGTTCTTGTTCACTGGGAGCAGTTACCTGGTTGCTGCCGAATAATAGGGGTTCTGCCACCACCTATGAATTACGCAGTGACTGGATTAGCTCATTCTTGCGTTGCCTTGAATAACCTTTGAGTCCAATTTCCTTGGCCTTGTCCTTTAGTTGCGACACTGTCCAGTCCTCATAGTCTTTGGACTTGCCACCTCTACGGCCAATGGTGGAACGGCCTTCTTTGGCCGCTGCGTTGGAAATCCTGGCTGCCTTTTGGGCAGACGCACCATCGTCCCGGAGCGCCTCGTACATCTCTGGATCCTTCAAGCTGGGGTTTTGGTTCTTGGGCATGTTCTCTTCCTTCCCTGATGAACGGCGGTATCTGAGCAGGCGATTCCATCAGATGCCACGATGATCTGTTCGATAGCCACATTTTCCTGAGCCAAGTTTTTGTTCAGCAGTTCAACGACCCCTGCAAGGACGCCGGCTGGGGAAGTGGAGGTTGCGCCGGCATCTGAAACTGCTTGGGCTGTGGTGAATTGTCTATACCTCGCCGGGGGTTTGCTCCAGGCGAAGCGTGGCCTTTCGTCCCCAGCGTTGGGTCAGCACGTGGATGATGGCACCTGACGCGGCGGTGACCAGGGCAAAAACTAGGACACCTGGCAGGGAATTTCGCGGGTCCCCGGCATCCTTGGGCGGTTCACTTCCTGTACTCTTCCTCCACCCCGCGGCCAGTGCCTTGCGCGCCACGGCGCCGGCAGCCACGCTTGCGAGGACACTCAAAAGCTTAATCAGGATGTTCATTGCATATTCTCCAGATTCTCAAGGAAGTTGTAGCGCTTCTCCACCTACTGTTCCCAACTCCGCGGGGTTTCGCAAGTCACAGCATGTAGTTACAGTGTGAGAGACGGGCCCACCACCTACTTTAAGGAGAGCACCATGAACAGCAACGATTCCGCCAACACGGAACGCCGCCAGGAACCGGTCGAAACCGGCTACGGTTCTCCAACCCCTGAAGATGAAATGCCCCAAGGGGCGGCCACCAATCCGGGCTCACCGGATCCAACGCTGCGCGGTCAAGAAAGCGACGAGCAAGCGCTGGGTGACGACAAGAGCTTGGGCGCTCCGGATCGGAACTTCTTTGAAAACGAAGATGCCGGCAGCGACGGCGAACCCGGAGCCGGGAGGCTCGGTGGCACTGATGATCAACTCCGCGAGGAGCTTGCACGTGTAGGTGCGGATGACTCGGACGAACCCAGGGACGATGCGGCTGGCCAGGACCTCCCATCCGCGGACGCACCCTTGACCGAGGACAACGCAGGCCCCACCAGGGCGGAACGTGAATCGTTCTCCTCTGAATCTGATGAGGACGCCGCAGGCGATGCATAATTCAACCGCGGGCCGGTTCTGACAGCACACCCCAGCCCACACTACTCAGGAGCGCGCATGCAAAAACACGAGGACGCAGACAAGCAGGAGAACCCCAAAAGTCCGCCAACCAAGGGAAACAAAGCGAAGGACGTTGACGAACTTCCCGATGGATCCGGCACAGACGCGCAAAGTTCGGACACGGACCACGGCCAGGAAAGCGGAGACAAGAGTTTCGATGCCGGCTGAGTTCCAAAGCCGGTAAAACCGTGGAACTGCAAGCTGCCCGCAGCGGCCGGCACATCGATCAGCAGGCCCTTGGCCGGTCCCGGCGGGACCGGCCAAGGGCCTGCTGATTATGGCCATGAGCGGTCAAAGCCGCGCTTTCCGCGGCCGTGAAGGCTTGGCCGTCTACGGCTTGGGCGCGAACCTGTCCCACACCCGGTGATGCGCCAGTAACTGCCCAATCCCTTCCACCACTTCACCCGGGAAGCCATGCACTATTCCAGGGGCGCCGGCGGCCACGCCCGCAGCCTCCAGTACA